>SHZY01000003.1 GCA_009692065.1 Gemmataceae bacterium | reverse complement strand
AATCGGGGTGACTGGATTCGAACCAGCGACCTCTTGGTCCCGAACCAAGCGCTCTAAGCCAAGCTGAGCTACACCCCGGTCTGTTCGTCAAGATACTAATCGCTCGTCTGTTGTCAATCGCAACTTGGCAGAGGTTTATAGTCCGAAACGCAAGCGAACGAAGCCGCACCTCGCTTGCGATTTTTCAGCCCCGAAGAGGCGACAGTCAATAGCCACCGGGCGCAAGCCACGGGCAAAGACGCAAGCAGGCCAGGAAGCCCCGGAGGCGCAAGAGTAGTCGCACGAAATTCACGTCACTTCCGCCCCTTCCGGGGCTTGAGAATCGCTTTCGCACCTTGCTCCCAGGGTTCGGGTTCCTGGGCATTTAGCGCCCCTGCGCGGCTAAGAAGTTGGCGCGCTGGGCTGCTTGCTGCCGACCGGTAACGCCCGTAAGATGTTCGCATTCCATTGAAAAAACGACTTCCCCGCGAACGATCGTCGGGGACTGAACGTATCACATGAAGATACGTTTATGCACCCGGGTTCCTCTTCTGTGTTGAGGTGGCCGGCCTATGGCCAGTAAAGAAACCGTCGTTGAAACTCGCAAGCTGACCAAGATCTATCGCGATTTCTGGGGCCGCGAGAAGAAGGTTGCACTCCGCGCCCTCAATTTGGAGGTCTACCGGGGCGAGATTTTCGGGCTGCTCGGCCCGAACGGCTCCGGCAAGACCACCACCATCAAGCTGCTGCTCGGCCTGCTTTTCCCGACGGACGGCGACGCCCTCGTCTTCAATCTCCCCTCGGGCGAGGTCCGCAAGAACGAGCGCATCGGCTATCTGCCGGAAGAATCGTACCTCTACCGCTTCCTCAATGCTGAGGAAACGCTCGATTTCTATGGCCGACTCTTCAAGCTTGATCCGGAAGTGCGGCGTGAGCGAGCCCAGAAACTGATCACGATGGTTGGCCTGAAGGACGACAAGAAACGCCTGCTGAAGGAATACTCCAAGGGCATGCGGCAACGCATCGGCCTGGCCCAGGCGCTCATCAACGATCCCGAACTGGTTATTCTGGATGAACCGACGTCGGGGCTCGACCCCCTTGGCACACGTGAAATGAAGGATCACATCGTCAAGCTACGCGATGAAGGCAAGACGATCATCATGTGCAGCCATCGCCTGGAAGACGTGCAAGACATATGCGACCGCGTCGCCATCCTCAACGAAGGGGAGTTGCGCAAGCTTGACAGCGTCAAGAATCTGCTCGAAGACGTAAAGCGCCTGGAACTGCGCGCCACCGGCGTACAACTGAACGACGACCTCCGGCGGGACCTGGAAGCCGTACTCGAAAAGCATGGCGGCAAGATCGAGTCGATCGGCCACCCGACGACCACGCTTGAAGCGTTGTTCCTGCGCATCATCGAGGAAAGCAAAGCACACCCGGGGCGACGCTACATGCCGGAGACCAAGAAAGAGGAGCCCGTTCCCGTCGTTGCCGTCAAGGGGGACGAAGGCAGCACGCATATCAAGAAGTGAAAGATTCATGCCGGCGGGAATAAACCCCGCCGCTTGCTTTACAAGAGCCGCTTATGTTGTTCGCAATGGTGATTGAGCGTGGACTGCCTAGTTGGGATCGGCTTCCCGATGCGGTCGGCGTTTGGCTGCAAAACGCGGGGGGCGTGGCGGCGGTCGCCATCGCGCTGGTTCTGTTGGCCCGCTGGCTGCAGCGCGATCCGCACAATCTGCAATACTGGGCGCTGCCGCCCGGCTTCCAACCGCTCTTGGCGATTCTCAAGGTCTGTCTAATCGGCAGTGCCCTCGGCTACCTCGCTATGATACTCATCATGGTCGGCGGACGTTCGGGCTTCCGCTGGTTAAGCTTGCTTTCCCCGCGTGTATTCCCCCAGGAGCCATTCCGGATCGGTGACTGGATCTTGGCCGTCAGCGGGGCGCTCGCGATGTTTGTCGCATTGACCCCGATTGCTTTTGACATGCTCACACGGTTTAGCTGGCGCCGTATCTGGGCGATTGCCCGGCTGAGCTGGAAGGAATCCATTCGCGGGCGCGTCATCTGGGTTTTCGCCGTCATGGTGCTGGTCTTTTTGTTCGCGGGCTGGTTCGTGAAGTTCAAGCCGGAAGACCAGGTACGCATCTACGTCCTCGTTGTGTACTGGTCGATGGCGCCCTTATTCCTCATCACCGCGGGACTCCTGGGCGCCTTCAGCATTCCCAACGACGTGAGAAACAACTCGATCCACACGATCGTGACCAAGCCCGTGGAACGGTTCGAGGTCGTGGCGGGCCGATTCCTCGGTTACGCGGCTCTGCTCACCGTGGGCCTGCTCATCCTTTCAGCGCTGAGTCTGATCTACGTCGTTCGTGGCATCACGGACGAAGCCAAGAAGGAGAGTTTCACGGCGCGTGTGCCGATATATGGCCAACTGCATTTCGCGGGGACCAAGGACCCGCGCAAAGGCGACGATGTTGGGAATGCGTTCGCCTACCGAAGCTACATCAAGGGCATGACGACCCGAAAACGCGAGCCATTCCGCCAGTTCGCCATCTGGGACTTCGCGCACGTTCCCGCCGATGTCGCGCAACGGGACAAGGACGTTGCTTTCGAATTCCGCTTCGACATCTTTCGGCTCTCAAAGGGGGTGCAGGGCAAGGGCGTTTTCTGCACGTTCAGCTTTGTCAACGTGGACAAATTCAAATCCATCGATCCGAACCTACAGTCCCAGGAGTTGGACATCCAGGTCACCACGATGAAGCAAGAATACGAACTCAAGCGTGACGCCGCACGAAAGCAATGGGACGACGCCCGCAAAAATGAGATCGATCCCACTAAGCTGGACGAAATCGAGAAGCAACGGGACAAAGACTATCGCAAGATCAGGCTGGACCTGAATATCGAATACGGCATCTACGAGACACACGCCGAGCTCGCGGATTTCCACACGCTCAATGTCCTGGTTCCCGCGGAGGCACTGAGGCACATCCTGTCGCAAAACAAGGAGCGCAGGCAAGGCCAGGACGCTCCGCCCCCTGCCCTGCGCGTCTTCCTCGGCGTGGACGTTTCCGAAGAGGCACAGATGGTCGGTGTCGCACAGTACGATTTCTACCTGCTGGCCTACGAGCGAGATTTCTGGCAGAACTTCCTCAAAGGCGTGTTCGGCATGTGGTGTACCTGCATGCTCGTACTGGGCGTCGCGATCACCTGCAGCACCTACCTCAGCGGCGTCATCAGCTTCTTGATTGCCATGTTTCTTTTCCTGGCCGGGCTGTTCACCGATTACCTGCGGGAGATCTCGGAATACCGGCCCAACAGCGGCGGCGGTCCACTCGAAGCGATGATTCGCCTCGGCGGCAAAATCCCCTTAGCTGGTCAGCTGGAAAGCTCACCCACCACTAGCCTTGTACAGTTTCTCGACCGATCCTTTAGCCGGGTGGTTGGCTTCGTTCTCAACTTGATCCCTGACATCAATCGCCATGACCTGCAGCCTTATGTTGCCAACGGCTTCGACATCGCCTGGCTCGACCTTCTGTTGCTCGACAACGCGATCCCGGTGTTCGGTTATTTGCTGCCGTGGGCCATTCTTGCGTACTACCTGATGAAGTTCCGCGAGATTGCGAATCCATCGTAGGCGACTTCTCGCCGCTTGCGGCGTGGCGTTTGCGCGGCGACACGCGAAAGCGAAGCCGCAACTGGCAAAACGAGGAAAATCGATCATGACCACTCCACTGCTGCAAAAAGCCCGTACCCGAAAAATGATCTATTTCGGCGCCATCGTCGTTCTCTTCACCGTCTCCCTCATTCATCGTGAATTCGTCGTCAAGGAACAAGCACGCAGTCTGCAGTTGCTCGAAACCGTCAAGGGCGAGGTGGAACTGACAAGTGCAGTGGTCCGCCAACTGCTCACCGGCTCGCGCGGCTACGCCGTCACCGCACTCTGGTACAGCGCCATGGAAAAACAGAGACGCAACGAATACCACGAATTTGAGATTCTCGTGAAATCCATTACCAAACTCCAGCCCTACTTCATTACGCCCTGGCTGTATCAGAGCTGGAACCTCGCGTTCAATGTCGCGGTTGAATGCGATCGGCCGCGGGACAAGTATTACTACATCAGCCGCGGTCTCGAGTTGGCTGCCGAAGGAGAACGCCGCAACCGCGGTGTCGGCGATGAAGCGGCGGCCGCGAAGGATACCACACGCACCGTCTTTCCAGGCAATCCCGATCTACGCCACTGGATCGGGTTCGTGTATCAACTCAAGATCGGAAATAGCGACGAGCGGCTCACGATGCGCTCGCTTCTCGAAATGAGTTGCATCGATCCGCTCGAACGCGATCCCGACCAGTTTTGGCCAACAGTTGAAAAAGGCCAGCGCAAGGTTGACATGAACAAATTGGCCGCGTTTGGCAAGAAGTACCCGCGCCTGCTGCGCCGCTTATACGACCAGCTCGACTACACCGACCCGCAACGCATCGTGCAATTCCTCGAGGACCATAAGAAGATCCCAAGCCGGTTCAAGCCGATCGACAAATCGCAGCAGATGGGCAACATCCTGCGTTCGGAACTGAAAGATCCGCAGGAGCAGTTCCCTATCCTGCCGCCGTTCCTGGGTACCGGGCCTAACTCGGGCGAATTCGATTTGACGGACGAGTCGATCGACGTTTTCCTGGCCTGCCGAACCTGGTACGAGTTTGCGCAAAGGCCTTTGCCCGACCCTGATAAAACTTTCAGGTCGGCGATTCTCGAGTACAACAAACTCCGCCATCGCCTCCCGCGCGCCATGATGGTTCAGATTTTCCGTCAATATCCAGCCCGGGCCCAGATCTACATTGCAGAGACGCTGGCCGAGGAGGGGTTCTTCGACGGCGAAGGCTGGAAAATCAACGCGCTTTTTGAAAAACACGCGCCGGCAGACGGTGGCCCCGAACGCGACTACCAATTCGCTACCGACGCCAAGTATCACGCCCAGCTTTCCTGGAAGTTTGGCCACAAAAAATTCCGGGACTTCGGCGAAGCCAACGGCCTGGTCATTTCCGCGGCGGAAGAGCTTCTTGTGACCAAGGCCGCTATCGCGATCCGTATGAAACTGGATCTCAAGCCCGGCGACCCGCTTGTAATCGTGCCCGATTGGACCCCGGAGGAGAAGGAAAACGCACACGCTCACATCCGCATGGACGCGATTCGCTATTACCGAAATATCTGTAACTTCGACGCGTTCTTCTATCAGGCGGAAGCAGAAAGCGATCCAGTCTTGCTCGCCGCGCGCAAGTCGCTTTTCGTCACGGAACGCACCTTGAAACGCGGCGCCAAAACCAACGAATTGTTTCGCCGCTACCGCGAGGCGATTGACCTCTATGCGCACGCCTGCTTCAAGTATCCCAAATTTGCCCAGGTCACCAATGTGCAAGAGGACATCTACGAATTGCAGCTACGCTACCTGCGCGAGCAGCAGGAATTCAATTCGGAGCTGTTCAAACAAGCCGTGCTCAAGGCAGCCAGGCTGCCACTCTCGCCCACGGCGTGCTGGTTCGGCGGTCTGGACCCCGTCAGCCGAGTGGGGTTGGTCATGGTGGCGGAAAAGGACGGTCAGGGGATGCACCGGGCCATTCCGATCGGCAACCGCTACGGCTCACTCGACTGGATCCAGTTCTACGACGCACCGGCGGCAAAGGAACTCAAGGAACAGTTTCTGTTCGGCTGGATTCAGGGCGCCAGTCTCGCGACCAACATGAGCATTGCCGGGGCCGTCACCATCCCCGGACATGAGTATTATCTCTTGACTCGCGCCACTCCGTTTGCTGAGGAATCACGCCCGACCCACTGGCGACACCTTGTCTCGCCGGAGAGTCGTGAAATCTCCCAGATCCGGGCCGGCGTGAAACGGGCTCAATAGGCATGATCGGCACGGATGGTGTGCAATGCGTGTGAAAACCTTCATCGCCGGTCATGGCGGCCTGGTAGGATCTTCATTCGTCCGACTCTACGAGCAGGATTCGACCCGCCAACTCGTCACCCGCACGCGGCAAGAACTTGATCTCACCGAGAGTGTGGCGGTCGAGAACTTCTTCGCAGCTGAGCGTCCTGATGAAGTGCTTCTCGCGGCCGCCAAGGTCGGAGGCATCCAGGCTAATAGTGATTTTCCTGTGGATTTTCTGCTCGACAATTTGCGCATCCAGAGCAACATCCTCGCCGCTTGTCACCGCTACGCCGTCCGCAAAGTCTTGTTCCTAGGTAGCTCATGCATCTATCCTCGCCATGCGCTGCAACCGATCCGCGAGGAGTCGCTGCTGGACGGCAAGCTCGAGCCGACCAACGAGCCGTATGCGATTGCCAAGATTGCCGGCATCAAGCTGGCGCAGGCGTATCGCCGCCAATACGGCTGCAACTTCATCGCGGTGATGCCGACCAACCTGTACGGCCCCTGCGACAATTTTGCGCTAGAGACTTCGCACGTCGTGCCGGCGCTCTTGCGAAGGTTTCACGATGCCAAGGTTGCCGGGCAGCCAGTTGTGACGCTCTGGGGCACCGGCAACGCACGTCGCGAATTTCTGCACGTCGATGACTGTGCCGCAGCGTGCAAGCTGTTGATGGACCAGTACGAGTCCGGCGACATCATCAACATCGGCAGCGGGACGGACCTGACGATTCGCGAACTGGCGACGCTCATCGCGGGCGTTGTCGGCTACCAGGGGGACGTCCAGTGGGACACGACCAAGCTCGATGGCACGCCGCGCAAGCTGCTCGATGCCAGCCGCTTGAATACGCTGGGCTGGCGGCCGCGCATCAGGCTGGAGAACGGCATGCGGCATACCTATGAATGGTTTGTGGCCAATCGGCAGCGATGGCATCGGATGTGATGTGGTTACCAAGTCGAAGCCCGAGCGCCAAGCGAGGAGCATGCGTCGCCCTTCGCTTGGCGCTCGGGCTCGGACATCCATCAGAACCACTCCACGTCCGCGTCGCCCGCGCGCACCTCACCGATTACGAAGGTTGGAGTGCCGCTGTCGCACAATTGCCGTTTGATGCTGTCGGCGTAGAAAGGGCTCACGATCATCACGAAACCGATGCCGCAGTTAAAAACCTTGTCCATTTCTGCTTGCTCGACGTCGCCGAGTTTTTGCAGCCATGGGTAGACCGGCGGCATCTCCCAAGAGCCGCGTTTGAGGAATGCGCGCTTGCCGGGTGGCAGCACGCGCGGCACATTGCCGGGCAGCCCCTCTCCCGTGATATGGGCAAGGCCGCGTACCACGTGTTTCTTGATCGGGTAGTGCGCGAGCACGCTCTGAACCGCCTTGACGTAAATGCGCGTCGGCGTCAGCAACTCCTCACCGACCGTGCGCCCCAGTTCCGGTACGTGGTCCGCGATCTTGAGGCCCGCGTGCTCGAAGACGATTTTGCGCGCCAGGCTGTAGCCGTTGGAGTGCAATCCTGAACTGGCCAGGCCGAGGACGACATCGCCGACCTGAACCGCTCGGCCGTCGATGATGTGCTCGCGTTCGACGACGCCGACGCAGAAGCCGGCCATGTCATAATCGCCGAGCTGATAAAAGTCGGGCAGGATTGCCGTCTCGCCGCCGACCAAGGCACATTCGGCCTCGATGCAGCCGTCGCTGATGCCCTTGATCAAGTCCTTGATCAGCGGCGGATCGTCCTTCGGCAACGCTAGGTAATCGAGAAACATGAGCGGCTCGCCGCCGGTGCAGAGCGCGTCGTTGACCGACATGGCGACGAGGTCGATGCCGACGGTGTCGTGCTTGCCCATCATGCCGGCGATCTTGAGCTTGGTGCCCACGCCGTCGGTGCACGTCACCAGGACCGGATGGCGATAGTTCTTGGCAAAGAGCCGAAGATTGCAGTCGAGGTTGAAGAGACTCGCGAAACCGCCGAAGCCGTCGAGGACGCGGGGCGTGTGCGTGCGTTTGATCAACGGCAACATGCCGGCGAGGCTCTGTTCGTAGAGATCGAGATCAACGCCCGCGGCTTGGTAGGTGAGCTTCTTTTTGGCCATGCGGGCATTTTAGCGAGGCGGATTCGAATTCCAATCCTGTGCGCTGGGTTCTCCATATAGCCCGCCGTTTACGGCGGATTTGCAGGATACCCGCCGTAAACGGCGGGCACTATGGCTATTTGTCGAGTTTGAAAAGCGCCTCGGCACGTTCGGGATAGCGATCGAGGTAGCAGCTCAGGGCCGAAAAGAAGATCTGCAACTGTCCGAGTCCCTGCTCGGCCAGTTTCGACGCCGATTGACCCATTAGCTTGGTGACGGCGGCGGCGGCCTTGCTGTCGGTATGGATGATCAGCTCCGTGTGGTGCTTCATCACTACGCTTCCCTCTGCCGATTTGCCCTCCGCGTGTCGCAGGATGACCATCGCCTTGACCGGCACGAGCGGCAGCACGGCGCTGGCTTTCACTTTGCCTTCGGCGAACCAGATTCGCACGCCGCGGCCTTGATGGATGATTTCCCACGTCACGTCGCTGCCGGATTCATCCGTGTAGCCGAAGCGGCCGGGTCCGCGCTTCTGGATGGACACACACTTGGCGCCGAGCCGGCGCCAGGCCGCCACGGCTCGATCGGGATTGTCGAGCAGCCAATAATATTGATCGGGACTACAGGCGAATGTGTCGACGGGGCCGCGTGCCAGTACGGTCGGCTTTTCCATCAACTGCTTGGCGAGGGCGGCGGCGCGTTCGTCGAGATTCTCCCAGGGGATGCCGATGGGCTGAACGGGATCGGCCTTCTTCGAAAAGGGCCCGTCGCCGGCCGCCTCCGCGCAGATTACGCCAAGGCACCAAAGGCCGCAAATCAAGCCGACCACCAGGCGATTCATGCACGCACCTCAAGGCAAGAGAGGAAGAATCTTCCCTCTTTTCATCGAATGCCGACGGAAGGGACATGAACGATTTTTCGGTTTTCCCGCTTTGCGTTGACCAGTCGCCTTCTCGGCGCGCGTCAAGGTTTCAGGGATTGGCCTTGCTCGCGCAAGGCGGATTTGCCTATAGTCCGCAGCAAGATTTCAGGTGGCCAAAGGGAAGCGGATCATGAAAACTTCGTTGACCGGAAAGAAGATTGGGCTTGTCCTGCTTCTGCTTGCCGGGTTTGCCGGGCTTGCCTATTGGCAACGAGAGCAGGTGCTGGCCTGGTATCATGTGCGGCAATTGTCCTACGCTTGCCAGGAGGATCGCGAAAGTTGCGCCAAGAAGGTCGCAGCCCTGAAGGAGGCTGCCCTGCCCCGCGTCATGGAAAAATTGCAGGACGCCGACGCCATGGTCTGCGCGAACATGCAGCACGCCCTCTTCTTGATTATCAAGGATTGGAGCGCCGCCGACCCGCGTATGCAGCAGGTGGTGGAATCGCTTCACGTCCAGTTCGAGGAATTCAGCCCGGCCGGGCGCGAGAAGGTCATGCTGGTTTTGACTGCCATCTTGCAGCAAGACGGCCCGAAGCCGCTGCCGCCGCAGTTTACCAAAACGATCAGCGAGGTCTTGACGGCCGCTGAGAAGAGGGACGATCTGCGCGGCGTGTCGCTTCAATTGGCCGCGGAGTTGATCGATTGCGTGCAGCCCGGCCAGTGGGTCGATGTCTGCCGCGGCATGGCCGAGCGCGGGCTGAAGGACAGCGTTGCCGGCACACGCGTCGCCGCACTGCAACTCTTGCTGCGCGAGCCGATGCGGAAGAATCAGGATCTGATCGCGCTCGCCGTGCCACTCTTGCGCGATGAAGCCCCGGCGGTGCGCCGGGCCGCGCTGCTTGCCCTCGCCGCAGAGAGCGATTACGTCCGCGAGGAGCAGTTCTTGCCGCTCTTGCACGACGACGATCCCGAGGTGCAATACCTTTGCCAGATCGCGTTGCGCAAACGCGGGCTCAACGATGACGACCTGCGTGTGGCGCGGATGATCGGCGACAAGAACCCGGCCACGCGCCGGCGAGTCTTGAATGTTCTGCATCAGATGCCGGAGTTGAATCTCTCCGAATGGCTCAGACGCTTGAGCCAGGACCCCGCAGCGGAAGTCCGGGCGGCCGCGGTGCGTGCGGCGGGAGACTATCCCCAAGTCGATCTCATCGAGCGTTTACGCGAAATTGCCGACAGCGATCCTAGCGACACCGTTCGCCAGAACGCACGCTACTATTTGCAGCAACGCGCCTTGCGAACGGCGGCCGAGCAGCGTTGAGTATCAGCAATTCATTCGATAGTTAGCCCGCCGTTTACGGCGGGTCTGCAGTATACCCGCCGTAAACGGCGGGCTATATGGGCAAATCAAATCCCGCCACTCTTAATCATGCCGCAGCGCTTCAATCGGGTCGAGCCGCGACGCGCGGAAGGCCGGATAGAGGCCGAAGACGACGCCGACGAAACAGGCGACGCTAATCGACAAAGCAACCGGCTGCCATTTGAGGTGAGCGGGCAGGTGCATACTAAGTAACAGTGCGCTGGCCCACGGCAGGACGAAAACCAGCCCGATGCCGACGATGGTGCCGAGGATCCCGCCGACCGAGGTCTGCACCGTGGCCTCGATAAGAAATTGCAGCGTAATGTCGGAACGCTTGGCGCCGAGCGCACGGCGGATGCCGATCTCGCGGGTGCGCTCGGTCACGGTGGCGAGCATGATGTTCATGATGCCGATGCCGCCCACCGTTAACGAGATCATGGCGATAAAGAATAGGAGAACCAGGCCGCGGTTGCGGGCACGCTCGGCTTCCTCAAGTCGGTCGAGCGGGACGGTTACGCTCCAATCCTTCTTGAAGTGGCTGCGTTCGAGCTGATCCGTGATGACCTTGCCGGCGTCGCGCACCTTGCTCATGTCGGAGATCGTCACGGTGACTTGATGGAGTTCCACTTGTTCGCCCGAGCGCGACCCTGATTGGCGAATGAAGATCTTTTCGCCATAGCGTCCCCGGCAGGTGCTCAGCGGGATGTAGACGTCGCTGTTGAAATCCTCGGAAAGGCCGCCCGTGGTCAACGAGGAACGATCCTTGAGGACGCCGACGACAACGAACTGGTGCTTGTTCAGGACGACGCTCTTGCCGACGGCGGTCTGAAACGGGAACAACGCCTCGGCAACATCGGAGCCCAGGACCACGACGTTGCGTAATTCGTTGTCGTCGCCGGGCTCGTCGATCTCATCGCTATCCATCAGGAAGCGGCCTTCGACCAGGTCAATGCGATTGACGTTCTGATAGCCTGGCGTGGTGCCGACGACGCGCCCGTTGAACATGCGGTGCAGGTTGCGGATTTCCTGCGGGAAGTATCGCATGGGGACGCTGCTGACGATCGAGTCGAGCACCAGGAATTGATCGTAGTCCGCATAGGTCAGGCCGTAGTTCAGTGTCATGGTGCGGCGCTGGTTGGTGGCGTCGTCGCTCGGCTTGACGCTGCGCACGATGAGGTTGGTCGCGCCCTGGCGTTTGATGTCCTCAAGCGCGTCGTGCATATTGCCTTCACCGAATGCCATTAGCGTGATGACGGACACGGTGCCGATGATGATGCCCAGCACCGACAGGAACGAGCGCAGCTTGTGCAACCAGAGGCTGCGCAGCGCGAGCACAAAGCTGCGCCGCGACTTATCCCACAACAGGAGATGTTTTTCCATGGCGAGGCTCGCTATCTCATTGACGCCGACATCAGTGAATTCAAGGTCGAAACAAAAGCGGACGACACCTCCTGGGCGGTGCGCGGCTGTGCGTTGGGCTCATCAGCCTCGATGACGCCGTCGCGCATACGGATGACGCGTTTCGCCCAGGCCGCGATGTCGTTCTCGTGCGTCACCATGATGATCGTCTTGCCGGCCGCGTTGAGCCGAATAAGCATCTGCATGATCTCGTCGCTAGTCTTGGAATCGAGGTTGCCGGTCGGTTCATCGGCCAGGATCACGTGCGGATCATTGACAAGGGCGCGGGCAATGGCGACGCGCTGCTGCTGGCCGCCGGAGAGCTGCATCGGGCGGTGCTCCAGGCGATCAGCCAGGCCGACCAGATCGGCGAGTTGAATGCAGCGGCTGCGCGTCTTCTCGTTGATGCGGCAACCCTGGTATAGGAGCGGAATCTCGATGTTCTCGACAACCGTGTATTGCGGCAGCAGGTTGTACGATTGGAAGATGAAGCCGAGGTAGCGACTGCGGATCTCGGAGAGACGATCATCGTTCATTCGCGAGACATCATCGTCACCGAGAATGTACCTGCCGCTGGTGGGCCGGTCGAGGCAGCCGAGCAGATTGAGGAGGGTCGATTTGCCTGAGCCGGAGGGCCCCATGATCGCGACAAATTCGCCGTGATTGACTGTGAGAGTGACGCCGCGCAAGGCGCGCACGGCGACCGACTCGAGGAAGTAATGTTTCGTCAGGTTTTCGATGCGGACAGCGGGAGGCATGGTGTTTCGTGCTCACACGAATCAGGGACAGAGGTAGACAAGGAGACAAGCACTGAGTCGTCGGTTTTTTGTCTCCTTGTCTATTTCTTGGGCCGGGCGTCCTGGCCTTTGCCGCCCTTGCCGGCGCCCTTCTTGCCACCGTCATCGTCCACCTCAGCGCCGCGGCGAGCGCCAGGGATGCCGGGCTTCAGGTCGGTCTTGTCGGGGAGCAAGGAACGCGGACTGAGGACAACTTTCTCGCCTTCGGCAATGCCCGAGGTCACTTCCGCCATCTTGTCGCTGCTCAGGCCGATGACGATCTCGCGCTCCTGCGGATAGCCATTGGCGTCGAGGACAAAACATTTGCGATTGGCGCCCTTGGAAACGTTGCCGACGACCGATTGAATCGGAATGACGAGGACCGGCTTGTCGGTCTCGTTGGCGAGAATGGTCACTTCAGCGCTCATGCCTGGATTGAGGACGACGTCAGACTCCAGGTCGTCGATGGAAACCATGGTCTGATAGACTTTGACATCGGAAGAAAGAAAATCGGCCTGGGACGCAACGGTCGCTTTGGATTTAACATGCCCGTGGTATTGTTTGCCGGGGCGAGCCTCGACTCGGATCAGCGCTTTCTGCCCATACTCGAGGACCTCCACCTCTCGGCCCTTGAACAATTCTTTTTCTCTGTCTCTGTCGCGAATCGCTTCGAAGCCTGTGTAGTACGAAGCAATCGCGAGTGGATCTTGGTGTCCGAAGGTGGATCTAAAGCGCAGGACTTCGCCGAAGTGGGTAGACACGGCTTTCTCCGGCTCTACCTTGCGAATCATCGCCTCGTGGACGCGGGCATTCACCATCATCTTGCGGAGGTTGGGAATGCGCATTATTTTCTGGCCTTCACGCACGGGTTCCCCCTGGGCGACAGTTGCCGTCTGGCTGCCGCCGCCAAACCGTGCTTGCTCGGGGATGTAGTAAACGACCATGCCATCCTGTGGCGAATCCACCTTGTAGAACTTCTCGTCTTTTTCCATGTCGCGCAAGCGATCGGTTTCTTGCTCGAAGATGGCCTTCTTGGCAGTCTCGTCGGCGCGCTTTTGCTCCATCTTTGCCTCGGCTTGCTTCTTGGTTTTTTTCACGTTGCGTTCGGCTTCCTTGACGTCGCTCCATTTCGTCGTGACTTTCAGTTCCAGGTTGAATTTGCGATAAATGTCGAGGCTGCCTTCGGCCATGCGCAGCGTGATTTCCATGCTGGCAAGGCGCGACAGATCCGCATCGGACTGGCTGGCGCTATAGAGCCCCTTCTTCACCATGCGCTGCGACCAGGCAGCGCGATCGAGCCACGACTCGCGATCGGAGCGTGCGTTTTCGATCTTGCCTTCGAGGTCGCTGACTTCTTGCAAGTAGGCGCAGGTAAAGCGCGCGCCGAATTGGGCGGATTCCGCGCGAACGTCCTTCTCGAATTGGCCCTTCAGGTAGGCGCGGATCTCATCCTGGGATTCAATCACGACCATCTTGGCGGCGGCCAGGTAGCCGGCATAGCTTTTCAATTCCAGATCGGCCTGGATCAGCTTGACTTCCGCCGTCTTGATATCGCTCTGGTTCTGGATGCCCTGGATCTCCAGTTCGTTGCGTGCCTGAATCCATTCAGAATTCTTGGCATTCACGGTATTCTTTTGCGTCTTGAGCGTGTCCTGGAAGCCGGAGTCGTCGAGCTCGATGATGCGGTCGCCGGCCTTGACCTTGCTGCCGTCCTCGACGACCCACTTGATGATGGACGCGTTGGTGCTTCCCTTGGCGCCTGCCTTGACGCGCACGATGATATCGCTGTTTTCCGCCGATTCCAGGGAGCCGCGTTCGACGATAGTTACTTGCAGCTTCTGCTTCTTGGCCGTGAACGTCGGGCCGGTGTACGGCGAGGCCATGATGTACCGCGACGTGAACAACAAGATGCCAATGGCGACGATCGCAAGCCCGAGGAAACCGCCAAACCAGAGGTAGAGTGTATTTTTGCGCAGCACGCCCGACTCGGCTTCGGGAGGCCTTGCCACGGGCGTGTGTTCGCCGTTGCCATTGGCTGCATTGTCGGCCGCAACTTGTGGTGAGTTCATTGCTTCAGACTCCTCGAGCTGGCATGGATTCCGAGCCTGAAGCGTAAGCGAAGTAGAGTGAGTCTTCGCTTACGCTTCAGGCTCCGACAGACGAGCGCGTGGGCAGGTTTCGGACGGGGCGTTCCCTAATAAGTATTATAAGGGCGAGGTTCTCCCTTACGCAACTAATTCATCGCCACCGCCGCGCTGCCAATAGTCAGAGTAACATACCCGATTTCAAGGGACCCCCGCAAATTTGCTTCAGCTTGCCCTTTTTCGCAAAGCGGCCCCGTCATGGCCGAAGTCGTTCCTATCCGTGGCAAAGTCGGCACGATCGTCGCTGTCGGAAATATCGCGCCCTGCGAGCAGGCAGCGGGCCCGGCGACGCGCTGATGAACGCGCTAGAACCGCGTCGATGAAGATGAAGGTTTCGTCCGTTGCCGACGGGGAGGGATGAAAGATGACAATCAAGCACGGTCGTTGGCTGGCGGCTGCGATGGTGGTGTTTGCGCTGTTAGCGCCGGGGCCGGTGCGGGCGGGTCCGTACCTGGGTGACTGGGGTTGGTGGTGGCAGGCGTCGCGTGATTGCTCGCACGGTTGCTATTCGCCGCTGCATTACTGGATGCCGACGGCGCATCAACTGCGTGCGCACGTCCAACCGGCGAATCTGGATCAGTATCCGCCTGGCTCGGATCCGTGCATCCCGACGACGTATCAGTTCAATACCTATCGTTGCCGGTCCGCGCCGCCGCCGCCGAGCGCTCCGTACGCGGACCAGGAGGCATACTACGGGCTGGCGATTGTGCCGCCGCGTAAATAAACAAGCCGCCAGCGGCTATTTCACGCTCGCCGTCGGTGCACCAAAGGTCGCCCGCGCCGGCGTCGTGCGTGTTGGAATGGCAGCGCCGTCGGAATTCACGCGCCCGATCGCACGCTGAAACGGATGGTCGATGTAGATCAATGGAATGGCCAGTGGATCGGCAGCATCTTCCGCTTGAGCCACGCGCCGGTCCGGCCGGGGTTCCACGCTCGCCTCTTTCGGCGTGCGGCCAAGCTCCTCGGTCCACACACCCCGGAAATCGAGCGGCAGCCGCTCCAGGTCGAGATAAACCTGCATGCGCGTCGCCAGGTAGCTCAGCCAGATGCCGTACATCCGGGCCTGGGCGCCGTTCAACCCTTGCAAGGCGCCAAGGTATTGACTGGTCAAGGCCGCGGCGCTTGCGGCGGAGCCGGTTGCGGAGCCTTTCAACTGATCGGGATCGACCGGCGCCACGATCACCTCCAGGGCGCTTTCCACCTGAGAGTAGAGCGACTGGAGGACCTTGCGCTGCGTTTGATAGTTGGCCGCGAACAACTGCAACTGGCGAACGTCAGAGCGTGTCTGGGCGGCAACGTTGTCTTCGAGAACAATCAGGTTTCGGCGTGCCTGCTGATAATTGATGAGAGCGGCTCGATAGGCGTTCCGCTGCGCCAGGCGATTGAGCGGGAGCTGGAAGTTAAAGCTCACCAGTTGATTGGTGGCAGCTGAGGAAAACGCCAGCGGGTGCATGCCGCCCGCCGGCGTCTGCGATTGCAGGCTGTAGCCGACGGTGAGGGCGCCCATGAGGTTGTTGGCAGTGACGCGCAGTTGCCGCCAGGCATCCATGACCTGGGCGCGTGCGTTCATGAGGTCCCAGCGATTTTCCAAGGCGACCTGCACGGCCAATTGCTGGGCCTGCTCGATTTCGGCCGTCGTCAAGTCGAGGTCTTCGAGATACGCGGCCGGCGGGGCGGGCCAGAGCTTGTACACTTCGTCGAAGCGTTCGTTGCGCGCCCACACCAGCATGAAACCCGCCGCATGTGTGACGAGGCGAAATTGCTTGATCTGCTCCTGGCGCAGCAGCTTGTCGCGATCAACCTTGGTTGTTTTTTCCTTGTCGTCATTCGGCAGTTTCTCCCATGGCCGTTCCTCGTACCGACGAACTCGCTGTTCGAGTCGGCCGAGATCGAGGTCAAATTCGGCAGTGCGCAGCTTCAGTGCATCCTGGGGCGATAGAGTCGCTTTTTTCAGTTCCAGGTCGGTCTTGAGATCCAGCAGCGTGCGGCGCTCCGCGGCCAGGGTTACCAGACGTGCCTTGATCTCGGCATCGGTCACCTTGATTTTGCCCCAGGTTTTCCAGGACGATTCCAGCTTCTTGGCAAACTCAGTGCCCTGAACCAGGGGATTCAGTTTGCCGTCGGTGTAGGCCTGGAGCAAGAAGTCGCGCATCTTCTCGGCAGGTAGTTGATCTTGTTTTTCGACGAGCTTGAAGGCGGCGTCCGCCTCGTCGATGATCTGATAGTAGCGATCCAGCTGGCGCGTGACCGGGCGTGCGGGCGTGTCGTCCAGGATCAAGGGCAGGTTGGCGGGCAGACCGAGCGCCAGCTTGAACTGGTCGAGGGAGTTGGTCGAGAGTTGCTTGTCGGTCATGACGGTATTCTGGGCCTGGAGCAACGTGCTGCGGACCTGATCGACCTGGAGTGGCGAATACATCCCCCCCTCCTGAAAGCCTTCGAGGATCCGCAGGGCCCGTTCCAGATCGTGGACGAACTTCTTGTCGCTGGCCATGTCGCATTCGCGGTACAGGTTGGCCAGGTAACCGGTAGCGCCGCCGGACACGTCTGTGGCGGCGAGGCCGAGTGCTGCCAGCACGGACGACGTGCCGGGGGCAGCGCTCGTGCCCGATGCCGAGGCCAGGCTGCCGGGCAAATTACTGCCGATGGCGACGGAAACGTAGTACTGCTCGCGGAAGCGGGCGTAGGAGCGAATGGAGTAGAAGAGATTGCGTTCCGCCTGCGTCAAGGGCTCCAGGGTCACCGCCTTGCCGCCGCCTTGCAAGAGCGGTTGCACAAGCGTGATGCCGATGCTGGAGACGCTGCTGGTTCCTTGTCCGCCGAGGTTGACGACCGTCGTGTTGGCAAAATCCGCGCTCAAGCGGGCGCCGGTGCTGAAGAGCTTGTTGAGGCCGAGCGCCGAGGCGCCGGTCCAGTTGTGCTGCGACCCGCCCTGCGCTTGCGGGCCGGCCTGCTCACGGAAGAAATCCGCAAGGGCGGCCCACTGGTAAGCGTAGCTGAACCGCTGCTGCGTCACCGGCAGCGCCGCCAGGTAAAGCTGTTCGCGGAAACTCTGATACTGGGGGCTATTGATGACGCCCAGCTCAACTGCCTGCTCCAGCGTCAGCATGAAGCCGGCCTGCGGCGACCTGAGCGGTTCGTCGTAGTAATCCTTGAGCGGATGTTTCGACTCGCGTGCCATATCCGTGATCGGTTTGTCCTTGGCATCCACGGGCGCGAGCGTGGCCCGGTTTTGCTCGTCCCAAGCTTTGATCAGTTCCAGATACGCGGTGCCGCGGGCCTCGCCGACGCCCGCCTTGCCGGGCCGCTGGGGGTGCGGTGAGAGTTTATCGGCAGCCGGATCGTCCGGCGGCATCGGCGGATGGTCGGGATCGCTCGGATCGGCATAGCGCGAGCGCGGGTCGGCGTAGACGTGCATCTGCTCGATCTTCCACTCGGGGAAGATATCTTTCTCACGCAGAATGCCGGACACCTCGCGATCGGCCTGCTTGCGGTAGAACATCCGCGTGCAGCCGCCGACGCCGATGAGCAGCACCGCCAACAGCACGGCGCCAACTCCCCAGCGATCGATCTCACGCAACTTGCCCATCTCTGGTTTCCCACGGCGACAGGTTTCAACGCGCCCTTACAACAGGAAAATCCGCTTCCTTCGTTATCGGCGGAAAAGCCGACATAGTTTAGCCGCGAGGGTTACCTCGCGGCTAATTGATGCGGAATGCGGGAGTTTGGCGAAAGTGCGTCGAGGGATATGGAGAGTGAGGGGGTATTCGAGTCCCCGTTTAGCGTTCGCAAGCAGTCTTGCGAACGCTAAACGAAGATGTGGTCACTGAATCACACTCAGATGCAACACCACCCCGCTGTCTTGCCGGGGGTTGTACGGCGGGCCGGCCGGGCCAGTGGGATTCACCCGAGGTCCCGGATTGCCGCGACAAATGATGGGCACGCCAGGGTTGTGATTCAGCGTGAAGTCGGCTGTGAAGTATTTGTTGACGGCATCAACTGTCTTCACGGCCACGACTTCCTGACTTGTACCTGAATCGACTTCCAGCAGCATGCCGGGCCGAATGTCCCAGGTCTGCCCGCTCTTGAGCTGGCCGCTGAAGCTGGAAAACATGGGCTGATTGGCGCCTGCGAGCGTCCGTTGATCCGCAGGGAAGTTCGGGTTTTGCAGGTTGGCCGTCACCGTCGTGTTGAACAGTTGCAGCCCCGTACGATCCACGATCGCGAAGAAGCGGTGGCGAATGTGGCGGTTCTGATCGCGGCCAATCTCCGCGCCGAGGCGTGCCGGGCGGACGCTTTCATCCACGACTTCGAAGAAACCGACGGTCCACCAGACGGCGAAGGTGTTGCTGGTGCTGCCGATGTTGTTGTACGCCTTTTGCAGGATCGAGGCAGTCGCATAGGGATGAGGCGACCCCGTGCTGGCGAACAACGAGGGCGGCGCAAACACCGCAGGATTGGCGAGAGGATTGGTCGTCGGACTGCCGGACGCAAAACTCCGGAACGGAGTACCCTCGCCGGCAAACGCGCCGCCTGCGTTCCGGGCCGCCAGGATATTGAGGAAGGTCGCGTTCACGTCAGCCTGATTAAACGCGGAGTAGGGTTGCGCCTGGGCATCACATAGCGATTGCCAAATCTCAAGTTCCGTCATCGTGTTGATGTTGATGTTGCCATGCATGAGGCCGCCGGGAACGGCGCCGAGCATGTTGTTCGGTGTGCCGAGCACTTCGAGCATGCGATAGAGCAGTGTCGCCGGGTTGCCGAGAAGATTCCCGTTGCCGATCAGCGAGTGCTGGAATTTAGTCACGGTGGGCCCGGCACCAACCGGAACGATGAACTGCTGCGTCAGTTCGTGCGGCTTGAAGGCGGAGACGTGCAACAATTCCAGTTGATTGATCAGCGGTCGATCCAGATGCGTGAGCCAGGTGTACGGCGCGTCGTCCGGGGTGTTCCGGCTGTAGAACGTATTGAACGGCTGCGTCGCGACGGCCGGTGTTTGCGGAACAACCTGAGACAGAAACAGAGCGCCCGGGTTGTTATACGCGGCGTAGGGTTGCTTGCGCCCGAGGGAATTCCTTGTCGTCGGCAGTGGCTGGGCGATGGGAAATTCGCGGTTATCGCCGGCGGCGATATTGTCGAGGTAATCGACCGTGATGTAGGGGTTGTAAAGCGGCAGGGCTGCAGTCGGTTGGGGCGGCAGATGCGGGATTGCCAACCGGCGCAGCAGCAGTGTCACGGGGATCGCGGGAGCGTCAGGAGCCCCCACAATCGACAACTCGCCGGACGTGCTGGTTGTCGCAAGGTTCGGATTGCGCATCGGCAAGTACGCGGCCTGATTTGAGCCGGCAACGTAGTATCCAGCATTACTCCCGGCTGCTCCGGAAGCGGCACCACCTGCGGGCAACACTTCATGCTGCACTGCCGTGGTCCCCCAACTGCTGGAAGTGCTAAGCGTATACGGCACCCCCGAGGTGTTGTTGAATTCTGGGTCGCCCTTATGGTTGGCCGGATTGCGCAGGTTCACGGCCAATGCCGGGTCGTTGCGCCGGCAGACGACAATTTGGTAAACGGCGTTGGCGCCAATCTGCAGCTTTGCGCTGCCGTCGTCGAGCGGATACGTGCTGCCCGCCGGCGTGCCTTGGAATGGATTGTGCAACTCCAGCCAAATATTGAGCCGGCTGGTGGTCGCCACAGCCGCGACAACGGTGGCCGGGTCGTTGTCGTGCTGGGCGTAGACTTCGTTCAGGACCAGTCGCGGCGTCTCGGTGCCGAACACGATATCGCCGCCGTACCACACGAACGGCGTGCTGTAGTCGTCATTGTCGATGTAATCGACTATGTTGACGGCAAGTTGAGCGAGCCAGCGTGCTGCCACATAATCCGGCGAACCAAGTACGACCGTGACGGCGGGGTTATTCGGGTCTTGCGCGCCCGTGACGCGGACGAGGGCGCCATAGATGTCGCGCGCAAACTGCCCGCGTGCGTTCTGGGCATTATTGAAGGCCGCCACGACGCCTGCGTTGCCCGTATCGATTAGCTTCGAGTTCGGCTCCGCCGCGACAGGAACGACGGTTGCCGCCGGATAATCGGCCAAGGGGCGGTTCAGATTGACGCGCAACATCTTGCCCAGCTCGGAGCGGCCGTCGGCGTTGAACTCGCTGCCGGCTGCGGGCGGGTTGATGGCGGCGCTCGCCGGGTTGAAGGTCGGAAAGGCGGCTGTCGGGCCCATCGTGTAGTTGCCGGCGGTGATCGGGTTCCATGGAAGGAGCGGCGACGCCGTCACGCGGTCCAGGTGGCGATTGTGCAGCGTCACCATGTTGCGAGTGCGGACGTTGCTGAGCGTGCCGGGCATGCGCCGGAAGATTTCCGATGTCAGGGCCGGTGAATTCGTGCCGCCCCAGCGCATCAGCGATTCCAGGTGCGCGGCCCCGATCGGCCCCTGAGCGGTCAAGCCGGTGAGATTGTAAATATTGATGCCGAGCGGCTTCTGCGTGACTTCATCGGCGCCGCCGCCGCCGTTATAAGCGTTGTCGTACCCGGCCGGGTAGGACGGGAACGGGAAGACCGTGTTGAAAACAACGGCGCTGACCGCCATCGGCCCAACGCCTGCCCCAACGCCGGCCGTGGCGTTGGTTGCGAAGGGGAAGCCCCCGGAGTTCGTGCCGTTGACGGTGGCGCCAGCGCCGTGAGCGTTGGCGAAATTCGCGGTGAAGGTGTTGCCTGGGCCTACCCCGGTCACGCCGACGGTTTCCTGGCTGGCGCTGCCCGCGTCGATGACGAGACTCATGCCGACGACGATCGCCCAGGCAGTGAGCGGCCTGTTGCTATAGCCACCGGTAGCGGAATTGCGGCCATCGGCGTCGAGATTGGCGAACCAGGAGACGTTGGCAGCGTTCGGAAAGCGTGTCGGCGATCCCGCCGGCAACGAGCCAGGTCCGCCGACGACGCCGCCGTAACGCAGATTGAGCAGCGCTTGCAACTCGGCTGCAACTGCGCCGGGCAGCTTGCCGAGGTTGACTTCCGGCGCTCCCAGGCCCTGATTGGAGACGTGCGCAGCGCCGGCGCCGATGCGGTTGTGGTGCGCCCACAGGTGCAGGCGGTTGCTCAGGTCCACGATCAGCGGCGCGAAAAGCGGCTTGAAGCGTCGGCCATTCGGGGCGGTCTTCACGGGGAAGCCGAGGTCCATCAAGGTGCTGTCGTTCTGGTAGGGGACGCCGTTGATCAGCGCGCCGCGGCCGGCGTCGTTATTGCGTACATCTAGGTGGTAGCCCGTTCCCGGCACGGGTCCGGGGACAAATTCGTTGTCCGGCGTGACGAAGGCGGGGTGCCAGCCGACATCGGGGCGAAGCGACATGTATTTATTGGCGTCGGAACCCGGGATGTTGCCTTGCATCCAAGGACGGATGAAGGAAGGCCGCCGAACGTACCCATCCGCGGTCATCTCCGCCAGGAACAGGCTGTTCGTGTCATAGGCAGTCCACGGCGGGTTCGAGCCGCCGACGTAGCGGTAGGTTGGCCCACCGGCTGCCAGATGGGTCGGCGACGGCGGCCCACCGGCCGGCAGAAACGGCACCTTGTCCGTGTATTCCGGCGTGCGTACGAAATTCACGCCGGGGCTGGCCGAGGTCCGGTCCCAGTACGTCGTGTAATTCACCATCGTGAAATTATCGACGGGGAAGGTGATGTCCGGGTACATCAAGCTGATGCGGCCCGTGCCGTTGTAGGGCGTGTAGTTCAGCGTGGTCGGATTGTAGCCATGCATCGACCGGGCCAGGTCCCAACCGCGCATGGCCGAATAGATGTTGTCCGTCGGGTACATGAGCTGGTTGAGAAAGTACGCGGCGAGCAGCTCCGTGTCGATGTCGGGCTGGTCCTTGGCCATCGACTCGTTATTGGCCCTGGCGGCAACGGCCTCGGCATCAGCGTAGAAGACGAAGCCCAGCGCCACGCTGGAGAAGAGCGCCAGGAGTGCCATGACGACCAGGAGCACCATGCCGGGGCGGCGCACGTCGCGAGAATTGGCTGATAGGTGACGCATTGTATGGACTCCCTGTTGAACCGCTCGCTTCTGGCGAGCTGGGGCGGCAGTGCCCGTTGTGGCCCGGTGTGCTCGTTGCGGCACGGTTTCCTGACCATGCCACAACTAAGTAATCGCTTACAAATCCTGCACCACTGACGCCTGGCGGGTCTGCCGCGTCTTGTTGTCCCAGACTCGCAAGGTGACGCGGATGCCTTTGAGGCCGCTGCTGGGCGTCATCGCCGTGTCATACAGATAAGGCGCACTGATCGAAGCAGGCGCCAGGGGCTGCATGTCGTCGAAGGCCCAGCTGCCGAGCGGCATGACTTGCACCTGGAACGAAACGACGTTCGGGAGCACCAGGGTTTCGCGGACTCCAAAGACTGAGTTGATCAGGCGGCCTGGCCCCGGTGGATCCACCCAGCCCGGCACAAACCTGGTGAGATCTGGGATGACACGCTGCGGCGCGCCCTGGGTGGCGGCGTCCGCCGGGGAAAAAAACTTGAGCGACGTGACACCGCCCGACGTAACCGGATTGCACGACATGCCCTGGAAGGTCGTTTGGCTGAGTGTGGAGATTTGGCCGCTCGTGTAGGCCGGCGTCGCATAGAGGTCGCTCACGTTGGTTCCGTTCGGCACCATCACAAACTGTGCGCGGATCAGCGAAAACGTCGGCGTGCCCTGCACGCTGGTGGGATTGCTCGGCTCTTCGGTGCTACCGGTGCGCACCAAGTAGTAGAGAACCTCGGACCACTGGCTGCCATAAAAGGCGTAGGAACCGCCCCTATAGGGTACGCTCAACGTTGAAGTCGCAAGGTTGGCCGGACTTACATTGTAAACCGTGAGGCTCGCTGGGCCAAAAAATGGCCCCAGCACTCCCGGCGCCGCCGACGTTTCGACCAGCGAGGCATTGAAATAGTTCTCTTGCTGGTTCCCCTTGCGTTTCACCGTCATGTAAAGCACATGATTGAACGCGAGGAAGGATCCCATGCCGTTGACGTCGGGGCCTTCATAAACATAAGGGAAGCCGGGCGTTCCCGTCAGGTCGCAGGCAGAATAGCGCGCCACGGCAAAAAATCCTTCCTGCGGCGGCCGCGCGACGATTTGCGGGCCGCCCGTCAACGTCAGGTCACTCAGGCGGCGCTTGCCTTCGAAATGGTCCTGGCCCAGGTCGTTCCGCAGCATGTTCTCGGCGGCGCGCAGATTGATCTGCATGTCACCGATCCCCTTGAGCTGACTGAAGGCTTCCAGCGAGAGGATGAACGCTTGCGACAGGATCACCATGATGAAAAGCGTCAGCGCCATGGCAACCATCATTTCGATCAGCGTGAAGCCGGCGCGTGTGCGGGATTGCATCTTGGGATTCCTCGTGGTTGCTGCCTGCGATGCGCGCACGCGACAGGCAATGTGGGCGCTAAACGCGGAGCGGGTATCCTTCAGGGCAAGCGTGCTGGGCCTTTTTCGTAAACTTCCGCGACGCCGTCCATGACCACAATGGTGCCGTTGAAAACGAAGCCGAGCGGGTTCAGGGGGTCCACAACGACGGGATACTTGCCGACGCCGGGAGCAATCGGCGCCGCTGCAGGACCGCGAATCGGGTTCTGCATTTCATAGCGGGTAAACCTGCGGTTCGGCACGACGGCGGTATCGACGAAATCTTCGCTCGCCACGACACGGTAGAAGAACGCGCTGGCGGAGCCGGTGGTCGGGCCGGTGGCGTACCAGGTCGTGTCGAGCAACCAATCGCCGGGCCGCACCGGCGGCGGGATGACGGTCGGCGACGTGTACTCGATGGTGATCGTGTTGTTGTCCGGATTGAAAAATGCCATGTTCGGGTAGACGTATTCTTGCAGTGACTGCGACGTTTTTAGGGCCATCGGGCGGCGGTCGAAGACCACGACCGTGCAATCGACGATGGAGCGATCGCTGGTTTGCGGCCTTCTGAGCAAATACGCCCAGGAATAGCCGCGTTGGCTGCGCAATACCGCGGCGCCGGAGCGTTGCGGCGTAGCCGGGGGCGCCGGCGGCGCGAAGGGAGGCATGAAATCGGTGGTGGCTTCGAAGGCGAACTCGTCGGGCAGCGTGAAGAACTGGCGGATGTTTCGATCACGATTGGCAATTCCGTAGTTTTCTACAAACTGAACCGAGCGCCTGCGCAATACGCCTTGATAGCCTGGGCCGCCGACCCAATCCGAGTTCACAGCCGCAAACCAGCCGACCGGGTCCACAAAGATTGGGTAGCTTTCTCCGTAAGGATCGGCCGTCCAGATGGGGAGCCCGGAAACGGGATCGAAGATACCGGGATTCGCGAACAAGTCCGGAAGCACACCATCGGTGATCACCATGAAATCGTTGCGCACATCCTGCATGATCGCGATTTTGTCGGCGTTGTAGGCGGACTCCGCGGTGCGGGCGTCGCGAATGCCCTGGGCCATGCGCAGGATGCCCAAGGGAAAGAGGGTCAACAACGCGATGAGGCCGATGCCCATGATGAAGATGGCCACCAGAACTTCCACCAGGGTGACACCGGAACGTCGTGGCATGGAATGACTCCTCTTGGTTTAGCCCCGCCTCGCAGAGGCGGGCGGGCGTGGCCTTAGGTCCGCCCGCCTCTGCGAGGCAGGGCTAAACAATTACCGGATCGCCATATACGGGCTCAGGGGCGGCTGGTCCGGCGAATACGCGCCGACGAAACCGGTGCGCGTGAAGATCGACACGATCGTCGGGTCGCCCTTGTAAAAGTTCGTCGGGCCGCCTGCATCGGGGGAGCGGACCCACAGGTGGACGTTCGGCGTCGCCACGCCGCGCGTGATGACAGCGCCCGATGGCCCGAACACCACATCCAGATAACCCACGCCCGCCACGTCCATCAGCGGCAGCGGATTGCCAAAAGCATAGTTGGTGACGAAATCGACGATCGTGTCAGACGGCAGCGACAGCTTCTCGTCCCCCACCGGCCGCGGGGCACGCACGATTCGATAGTTCGGGGTTCCCACTCCAGTGATCGGGTTCGGCAGGATGGCGCTCGGCAGCGGCGGCGTAATGACAAACGTCCACGGATCGACCAAGCCCACGATCTGATGCATCATGCCGGTGCCCAGCACTTCCAGAAAATCGCCCGGCTGCACCGCCCAGAGCAGAGTCTCTGCGGGGTTCAAGATTGGTGGCACTAACGAGTAGTAGCCATTCACCAGATCGCCGGTTGTGGGGCCGAAGTCAACCCGGAGCGTGTCATTAGCAGGCGTGATCGTGCTGATGAGGCCGCCGGTGAAGTGCTCGGGCGCTTCGAGGTACTGAAATTCGGTAGCCACTCGCCACAGGACCCAGACTGCCGAGTCGGCCGGCGCCCCAGGCGGAGTGTAGTTCGGAGGGACGTTGGTGTTGGCCTGCATGCAAATAAAGCTCAGGTTGTTGTAGATGACGCCGTCCATCGGGGCGTAGGCTTGGCCGTTGTTCCACGCCGGCAAGTTCGGCGGCGAGATCGACAGGCTGGCATTGGTGTAGGTAATCCGCACGCCGCGCGGGCCCTGATCGCGCAGGGCGCGCTGCTTGGCGATGTTGAGAGCGCCTTGCAAGATGCCGGCGGCACGGCTTTCACGCGCCGACGACGCAGCGCCGGGCAGGAACGCGATGGTCAGCCCCGCCAGCACCGCGATCAGCGCGATGACGACCAGCAACTCGATCAGAGTGAAGCCGGCACGGGATTGCTTGGGTACGTGCATATCAATCCCCTCGCAGTTGGAAGCTGTAAATGTTGTCGGCCTCGCCCGGGCCGATGGCGGAGAGGTCCGCGCCGAGATCGAGGATGCCGTCCTTGCCGGCCGAGGCAATGACGGGAATGACGTAATGGGACCATGCCGGTGTCACCTTGGGGGCGACAGGGGCAGGACCAATCGCGTGAAACTGGCTCTCATAAATTTGGCGCAACGTGGGCGGCGAACCAGCCTGCGCAAAGTTGTACCAGTTCTTGTTCAGGAGAGCGCCGTTGACATCGATTGGGTCGAAGTAGGGCGGAATTGGAATCGGGAGTTGCGGACAGTGAGGCCACGCCGGATTCGCTTTAGGAAGGTCCTTGTTGTTCCACGGAAAGCGGCGGAAGGCGAGCGGGTTGCTCCAGGAGTCGATGAAGCAAGGAATGCCGTTGGCGGCGACGGGGCCCTGGCTGTTTGGATTGTCGGAAGTCGCGATCGCATAGCCCAGTTGATCCTGCACGCCCATTCCGTCGCCGCTGAGCGTCTTGAGCGCCATCAGCAAACACGCAGCCGACTCGCCCGGCGTTCCCGGCACGGGACTGGTGCCGGGAGCCGCGGGGAAAATTAGCGACTGGTACCTGGCGAAGTGCGGCTTGCGCCGAGCGGCCGGCAGATAGATGTTCACGATCGAATTGGGATTCATGCTGGCGGGGTATATCTCGGCATAACTTTGCGGAAACGCCTCGGCCAGACGGACCTTGATCAAGATAATGCGGGCTCGCTCGCCGCGCGGATCATATGTCGGATAACCGGAGAGGTAGTAGATATTCGGGTACATCGCCGGCGACATATCTTCCTTCTTGGCGTCGGCGATCACCTTGCTCCAGCGGTCGGCCAGCAGCTTTTGGACGACCTGGATCGTCCCCTGCGTGGTGTTGCGCTGGCGGACGCCGATGGCCGCGAAGGCGCCCCACGCCCCCAGGCCCACCAGCACCGCGATGATGGCGATCACCACGAGGAGCTCCACGAGGGTGAATGCGGGCCGCGCGCCGTGCGTCGTTCGTTGGTTGTGCATCATGGCAAATCCTCAAGGGGCGCCCATGATCTTGTCATGGAAACTGGTGTAATCGTCCTGGCCTGGCGGAGGGACGAGCCCGGCATTTTTCGGCACCCACAGGCCGCCCGCTCCGAAGGCGCCGTCCGGACCGGCACAAACAATCTGGAACGAATCGGGTTTATGAAACGTCGGCGGGGCGGCCGTGAGGTAATAAGGCGTGACACGCAACCCATTCGCCACGGTGTCGTAGCCGTTCGCGCGGTCGCTCTGATTCGTCGAGCTGAAATAAACGTAGGGCTGCGGCGTGGGTGTACCGAACGCATCGGCGAAGGACGGGAACGCGTTGCCGGCGCGATTGAACAGTCGGCCGGCATCAAAATCAAAGTAGCGTTTGAAAGGAGGATTCGTCGGGTCCACCGGATTAAGTGGATTGTTGGAGAATCCGCCCATCAAGGCGGGCTGACCGGCCACCAGCGGCGGGCCGGCCAGGAAGAACACCAGACATTGATCGCCGTCGAGCAAATCGATCATCGGACTGCCGGCCGTCGGCGCTGGGGACCGATTGGCCCAGTTGATGGCCGTCCAGTTCGCCGGGTCGAGCCTCGGGTATATCGTGGTAATGAAGCGGATCGAGCGCCGATCCAACAATTGTGTTTGATCATAAGACGCATAATTGCTGCAAAGCTTGATCGAGTTGGGCGGGTAGACCTTGTATTCGGCCTTGAACCGCTGCAAGCCAATGGCAAGCTGCGACATGTCGTTCTTGGCCACCACTTCCGGCCCGCGCCGCAGCACATACATGATGCCGCCCAGCAGCAACCCGATCAGGATGGCGATGATGGCGATGACGACGAGCAACTCGATGAGCGTGAACGCCTCGCGCCGTTTCGTCAAGATGAGATGAATCTGCTTCACAGCAAGCTCCCTCGTTGATAGGTCCGGCGAGTCGAGCCGAACCGGGTTTTCCACCGCCTGAATTCCCTCACGCGGAGCGTGGAGACTACACTCAATTCCGATTCGCCTTCGGAGACGAGGAACAAGCCCACGCAAAGGCACTAAGACGCAAACAGCGATAGCCACAAATGCTCAATTCCAACCATGGTGAGTTTCTCTTTACGCCTTTGCGTGAGATTCTTGGTTCCGCGACTATTTCTTGGAGCCAGACAGGCCGTCGATCAGTTCCAGCAACGGCATGAACAACGCGATTACGATGGTGCCGACGATGAGCCCGAGAACGACGATCATGATCGGCTCCAGCAAGCTGATCAACGATTCGACGAGCACGTCGACTTCTTCCTCGTAGACATCGGCGATCTTGTTGAGCATGGTGTCGAGATCGCCGGTCTCCTCGCCGACGTCGATCATGTTGACGACCATGTCGTCAACGAGTCTGGTCTCGCGCAGGGGGCTGGCGATCGTTTCGCCTTCGCGGATCGATTCGTAGACGCGCTGGAACATGTCCTCGAAGACGACGTTCATGCTCGTCTCACGCACGATCGAGAGTGCCTCCAGAATCGGCACGCCGGAGCTGATGAGCGTGCCCAGCGTGCGCATGGTGCGGGCGACGATGGTTTTCTCAACGATCATGCCGGACACGGGGATCTTGAGCTTGATCTTGTCCAGAACGTACGCCCCCGATCGATTCATGCGGATCAACTTGAGCGTGACGACAAGGAAGATCGGAATCACGGGAATGACGTACCAGTACTTGACGAACCAGCGCGAGGTGGCGATCAGAACTTCGGTGAGATACGGCAGCTTCATCTTGAAATCGAGGAAGATCTTCTCGAACTTCGGGATGATGAAAATCATGATGAAGCTGACGATCAAGACGGCCACCGAGATGACGACAATTGGATAAACCAAGGCGCCCTTGACCCGGCGCGCCAGGCTCTGGGCCTTTTCCTTGAATTCCGCCAGGCGGCGCAAGATGATTTCCAGGGCGCCACCCGCCTCGCCGGCACGCAGCATGTTGACGTAGAGGCGATCGAAACAGCGTGGATGCTTGGCAAACGCCTCGGACAGCGTATTGCCCGACTCGACGTCGTCCACGATGTCGACGAGGGCGTTCTTCAAGACGCCTGGCTTCATCTGCCCTTCGAGAATCTTCAAGCTGCGCAACACCGGCAGACCGGCGTCCTGCAGCACTGAGAATTGCCGGGTGAAAGTCACGAGCTGCTTGGAGTTGACGCCGCCCAGGGTGAGGACCTTGGTCTTCTTGCGCTTCTCGGGCTGGCCTTTTTTCTTGTCCTTCTTCTTCTTGCCTGCCACCTCGGTGAGGCGGGTGACGAAGTAGCCGAGCGAGCGGATTTTTTGCTGCGCTTCTTCCTCGCTGCCCGCATCGATGGTGTCTTTCACTTCGCCGCCGGTGGTGTCCATGGCTTCGTACTGATAGGTCGGCATGCCAAAGCTCCCATTTCAGATTGCAGATTTCAGATTGCGGATCAATCTGCAATCTGAAATCTGCAAATCCCCTAGTCGTCATCCCCGCCGGTCTCACGCACGATTTCCTCGATCGTGGTGAAACCATTGTAAAGGGCGTCCATTCCCGCCTCTCTCAAGGTGCGCATGCCGTGCTTGCGGCACGTCTCACGCAGTTGATCCGTCGAGGCGGCCGAGCTGATCATGTCGCGCAGGTCGTCGTTGATGATGATTAGCTCGAAGATCCCCTGGCGGCCCTTGTGCCCCGTGTTGTTACAGCGATCGCAGCCGCGGCCGTAGTAGAATTTCTTCCCCTCCGGCACCGTGGCGCGGGTGAGGCCGAGTTCCATGAGCATCTCGGTGCTGGGCTCGAACTCGGTGCGGCAATCCTCGCAGATCTTGCGCACCAGCCGCTGGGCGAGGATGCCTTCGATGGTCGCCGTCAGCAAGAACGCCTCCAGCCCCATATCGCGCAAACGCGTGATCGTGCTCGGGGCATCGTTGGTGTGGAGCGTGCTGAACACCATGTGGCCGGTGAGTGACGCTTGCACCGCAATCTGGGCGGTCTCCAGGTCGCGCACCTCGCCGACCAGGATGATGTCCGGATCTTGGCGAAGAATTGAACGCAGCGCGGCGGCAAAGGTGACGCCGATGTCGGAGTTGATCGGGACCTGGATGATGCCGTCGATGTCGTACTCGATGGGGTCTTCGCAGGTGATGATTTTTTCGGTGACCTCGTTCAGCTCGTTGAGGGCGGAGTAGAGTGTGGTGGTCTTGCCCGAACCGGTGGGGCCGGTGACGAGAACGATGCCGTTGGGCTTGTGGATCATGGCGCGGAAGTCGGCGATCAGCTTCGGGTCCATGCCGACGCGATTGAGATCCAAGCCGACGTTACCACGATCGAGAACGCGGATGACGGTGCTTTCACCGAACATGGTCGGCAAAACGGCGACGCGCATATCGACGCGGTTGCCTCCGACGTTCAGCTCAATGCGTCCGTCCTGAGGTAGGCGCCGTTCGGCGATGTCAAGGTTAGCCATGACCTTGATGCGCGTGGCGATGGCGTTGGCCAGATGGCGCGGCGGCGGGACCATTTCGTACATCACGCCGTCGCAGCGGTAACGGAGCTTGTATTCGTCCTCGAACGGCTCGAAGTGAATATCGCTGGCACGGTCCTTGATCGCCAACAGCATGATCATGTTGAGCAGTTTGCGCACCGGGGCGGCGTCGGATTCTTCCATGAGCTTGTCGAGGTCGATGCTGGTCTCGCGCCCGCTCGAGCCGCCGTCCTCGTCGTCGGAGGTAAGGGCGTTGATAAGGTCAACAATCGATTCTTCCTTGCCTTGATAACAGCGCGTCATGACCCCGGCAATCGCCGCGGGCGAGGCCAGGCATGCGGTCACGCCGGCCAAGCTTTGCATGTTGCGCAAGTCGTCCAGGCCCGGCAAGCTCATCGGATCGCCGATTGCGACGGTCACCGTGCCGTCCGACACCGTCAAGGGGAGGACCTTGTAGACGATGGCCATGGTTTCGGGAATCGCCACCAGCGCTTCTGAGGTAGGCTTCAATTCCTCCGCAGCCAGATACTTGAGGCCGAACTGATCGGCAAGCGCCTGCATGAGCTGCGTCTCGGTGATCAGGCCCTTGGCGAGGGCGACCTGGCCGATTTGCATACCCAGGTTCTTGGCTTCATCTAGGATTTCCCACAGCTTGTCTTCATCGATGTAGCCAAGATCGATCAAGACCTGGCCCAGGCGGCGGCCCGTGGTTCGGTTGGCCGTGCCTGCCCTGACCGGAGCGGGCTTGTGCTTGCTGGCCGGAATGGCCGGCTTATCGCCAGGCTTCTTCGCCGGCGGAGTCGCAGATTTTCCCGGCACGGCAGCCGCGGACTTCAATACCGGCACGCCGGGCTTGGCGGCGGGAGAGACCGGCGGCTTCTCGCCCGGCTTCGACACCGGGATGCCAGGCCTCGGGCCACTCGCAGGCGGCGTCTGCGGCTTGCCCGGCGCGGGCAGGCCAGATGCCGGCTTGCCCACTGGAATCTTGCCAGCTACCCCAGGTGGGACCGGAGGCTTCGGTGCTCCGGCCGGCGGCACCTCCGGGGTTCCAGGCTTCTTCGGCGGATTCGGTTCGTTCGGGTTCGACATAAGGCGCTCTTGTTTTGCCCCTTGTGGCTTCGCGCTCGCGCGTCGCCATGCGGTCGCAAAGTCGCAAATTACTAATAAATCTAATCATTATCATCATCGTCATCGTCGCGCGATTTGTTTTTTTTGCGGCGCGGGCGATCGTCGTCATCGTCATCTTCCTCTACTTCATCCTCGTCGTCCATCGTGCCCTCCTCGGCGGCGCGGATACGGTCGGCAAGCTCCATCGGCTTTTGACTGCGCAAGAGCACTTCTTCTTTTTCACAGACCCCTTCGCGCCAGAGCCTGAAGAGAGATTCGTCCATCAGGAACATGCCGTCCTTCAACCCCGTCTGAATCGACGAATCGATGCGGTACGTTTTGTTCTCGCGGATCAGGTTCGAAACCGCCGGGGTCATGACCAGCATCTCATAGGCTGCGACGACCCCTTCCGGTTTCCTGGGCAACAACGTCTGCGAGAGAACGCCGATCAGCGCGACTGAAAGCTGCGTGCGAATTTGATCCTGCTGGTCCTTCGGGAACACGTCGATGATGCGGTTGATCGTGGACGAAGCGCTGTTGGTGTGCAGCGTGCCGAAGACGATGTGGCCAGTTTCCGCCGCCTCGATGGCCGCGTGAATTGTCGCCAGGTCGCGCATTTCGCCGACCATGATAATGTCGGGGGCCATACGCAAGGCGCGGCGAATGCCTTCCTTGAAGTCGGGCACATCAACGCCGATTTCGCGCATGTTGATCAGGCACTTGTTGTGCTTGTGGTAATACTCGATTGGATCTTCGAGCGTGATGATGTGCTTGTCGTAGTTGTTGTTGAGAAAGTTTACCATGCTCGCCAGGCTAGTGGTTTTTCCCGAGCCGGTGGGGCCTGTGACGAGGAGCAAGCCTCGCGGGCGATTGATGAGCCGCTTGATCGCCTCGGGCATGCGCAGCTGTTCGAAGCTGAGGAATTCGCTTGGGATGCGCCGCATGACGATGCCCAGCGTGCCGCGCTGGCGAAACACGGCGACGCGAAAGCGGACGCCGCCGGTATATTCGATGGCGAAGTCGGCACCGCCGCATTGCTGAAGCTCTTGCTGGCAGCGATCGGGCGTGATCGATTTCATCAGTGCGACGGTATCGTCGGAGTCCAGCACCTTGGTTTCGAGGGTGCGATAGTGCCCGCCTTTCTTGATGGTTGGCTTTTGGCCAACGGAGATGAAAAGATCCGAGGCTTTCACCTGAATCACGGTATTGAGTAGCTTTTCCATCTGCGGCGTACCGCCGCCAGGAACGCCCGAACTTGCTGCAGCAGTGGACACGTCGGGTCCCCCCTAAGCGTGATGAACTTTCGTTTAGTATCTCTGCTGGCGATCGGCTGGAAATGGAAAACAGCCACGCCTGCCAAGCGATTGGACTCACTCACATTATCCCGCACCATCTGGCATTTTCCAAACAATTTCACGAACATTACCGTTTCCTTGGCTTGGTTCTTGCCCCGATCTGTCCAACGGAACCGAGGCGTTCGCCTCGTGCGATGGGGTCGAGCCCCTTCGTCCGAACCGCGGACGAAGTAAGCGACTGGAAGAATAGAGGGGCGCTTGATTCGTGCGCGGCACGGACGAGTCAAATCCGATCACAATAGAACAGACCAAATCCCACATGCGCGGCCGGTTCTAATCATCGTTGTGATGGCAGGTGCTGAGCACTTCCTCAAGCGTGGTAATCCCCGCAACTGACTTGATAACACCGTCTTCCAGCAAAGTCCGCATGCCGCCCAGGCGGGCTTGGCGGCGAATTGCCTGCGATGGTTCGCGGTTGAAAGTCATCTCGCGAATCACGTTGCTCAGACGCATCATTTCGAAGATTCCCTTGCGGCCCCGATAGCCCGTGTGGTTGCAATTCGCACAGCCGCGCCCGCGGGAAAAATTGGCCTGCTGGGCCTGCACCGGGGTCAGTCCAGCAGCCTTGATTTCGTGAGCCGGCGGCTTGTCGGCCTCCTTGCATTTTGGACAAATAATGCGTACCAAGCGCTGTGCCATCACCGCGATCACGCTGGACGCGGTAAGGAAGGGGGCTACCCCAATATCGTTCAAACGCGTGATAGCGCTAGGCGCATCGTTTGTATGTAGTGTGCTAAAAACCAAGTGTCCTGTCAAGGAGGCCTGTACGGCGATCTCAGCTGTCTCCTGGTCGCGGATTTCTCCCACCAAGATGATATTCGGCGCTTGCCTCAACATCGAGCGAATGATGCGCTGAAAGTCCAGGCCGATCTTATGTTTCACTTCGCATTGATTGATGCCTGGTAGATAATACTCTACGGGATCCTCGGCAGTAATGATCTTTCGATCAGGCCTGTTCAATTCGTTCAGGGCCGAATAGAGGGTGGTGGTCTTGCCCGAGCCCGTCGGCCCCGTGACCAAGAAGATGCCGTTGGGCTTCTTGATGATGTTCAAAAATCGCTTGTAGTCGTCTTCCATGAAGCCGAGTTCCTTGACGCTAACCTGGATGTTGGCCCGGTCGAGCACGCGCATGACGATGGATTGGCCATGGTGCGTCGGCAGGGCGCTCACGCGCATGTCGAAGTGCTTGTTCTTGACAGTCAGCTTGATACGGCCGTCCTGGGGCCGGCGTTTCTCAGCGATATCGATGTTGCCCATGATCTTGATGCGGGATATCATCGGGGCCAAGAGGCGCCGCGGCGGGCTATCGCGTTCGACCAGCACGCCGTCGATGCGATAGCGTACGCGCACGCGATCCTCGAATGGTTCGATGTGAATATCGCTGGCACGCAAGCTGATCGCCTCTTGAATGATGAGATTGACCAGCTTGACGACCGGCGCTTCGTTTTCGTCGCCGCCGTGTCCGGCCTGGGTCGCTTCCGTTTCCGTGAATTCGATGCGAGTGTCGGTGAATTCCGCCAGCATGGAGTCAACCGATTCCGTTTCGGTTTGACCATAATGCCGGTTGATCGCCTCGACGATCTGCTCCTTGGGTGCCAGGACGGGCTGGATTTCCTTGTTCAAGATGAACTGCAGCTTGGTAACCGTCTCATAATCGGAGGGGTCGCTCATGACGATTTGCAGCGTGCCGCCGTCTTCCGTAAGCGGAATCACGACGTTTTCGCGTGCGACCGATTCGGGGACCAACTCGAGGATGCTCGGTGGAATCGTCATGTCGGTCAGCGTGATCGACTTCAGGCCGGAATGCTCGGCCATCGCCGCCATGCCGTCTTCAGGGCTGACGTACTCGAGCTTGACCAGCGCGTCGAGGAGCTTGGCGCCGGTCTGCTGCTGCAGGGCTTTCCCTTCAGCGATTTGATCGGCGCTGAGCAGTCCTTTTCTTATGAGAATGTCAGTGAATTCACCGCGGGCTTTGCCCATGGGAGCGGCCTCCGTCAAAATACCTAGGTATTCATTCTCGAACCAAGATCTGGCACAGGAATCAGCAGAGTTGCCTGGCCCCAGCGTACAAGAGAGACAAGCGCACCGCTTGTCCCTCATCTTCAGTTTACTTTATCAGAAGCAACGGCACTCTCGCAATCGAAAAGCGAGAAATCGCGAGTTGGGGGGGGGCCCGCCGATTGCTGCCTCGGGCGGAATACAAGAGCCTCATGCAAAGGTGCAAAGAATCAAGTTGGAAGGGCAGTAATCGCACTCGGTTGCCGATTCGTCCTGATATGGCGCCGTATCTCTCTCACTTGGCGTCTTTGCGCCTTTGCGTGAGCCTCGGACGCCGGCCTTTCGGGCCGAGGCGCGAGCACGCAGGGACCGAAATCGCCAGAAATCACGCAAGTCGTCCCAGCAACCACGTTGCAATAGCGAACCTCTGCGTCTACAATCACACTATCCTACCTTTTATTACGGCGAGGCCATCATGAATCGTGCCAACATCGCCAGTTGGGTGCTGGGCCTGCTGACCATCCTTGGATTGGCCAGTCTGGGCACATCCCAAGACCCAGTTCTCCAAGACCCCATCCAGATACAAACCAGCGGCCCCTTGCACGAGGCTTTTGCCCAGCCGATCGATGCGCAAGGAGCACCGGGCCCCATTGTTCCGAAAGAACCGCCGCCGATGATCCCGGAAGATCCGCCCGAGCAAAAACCCGCGGCGGAAAACTCCCAATGGCATTCAGGCTACTGGGCGTGGGACGCTCAGAAGCAAGAGTTCCTGTGGGTGACCGGAGTGCATCGCGTGCCTCCTGACGGACGTACATTCGTCCCAGGCTACTGGCAGCGTAACACGGAAGGCTGGCGCTGGATCCATGGTTTCTGGGCCAATGCGAACCAACCGGACGTTCCTTATTCGCCGGAGCCCCCCGCATCGCTCGAAATCGGCCCGTCGATGCCGCAACCCGACGATAATTCCGTCTACGTTCCCGGTAACTGGATTTATCGCGACACGCGTTTCATCTGGCGCGGCGGCTATTATTCCCTCGTGCACGTTGGTCGCGTCTGGACTCCGTCACGCTTCATCTGGACGCCGAACGGCTGGTTGTACATCGATGGATTCTTGGATCTCCCTTTCGAAGAACGCGGCATCGTCTTCGCCCCCGTTTACTTCAGCCGGCCGTTGTGGCGCGACGCGGGCTGGCGTTATCGGCCACACTTCGTCCTGGGCATCGGCGGCTTCTTCGATTCCGCTTTTGTCTGCGGCGGGAGCTTCTACTTCGGCAATTACTACGATCCCTTCTATGCCAGGAACGGCTATCGCCCGTGGTACGGTGGGCATGGACGATATGATCCGATCTTCGCTCACCACGGTTGGCAGAATCACCGCAACAATCGAAACTGGGTTGGCGGCGTTCAGCAGACCTATGCAGCGCGCTCGGGCGGCCGAGCCACAGCGCCGCGCGTCGCCGTCACGCCACTCAACCAGTTCACCAGCACCAAGGTAAAACTGGTGGCGACGACGCCGACACAATTGCAAACGCAGCGTAGTGCCGCACAGCAGACTCGCCAGCTGGCCGTCAATCGCCAGCAGTTCGATACCACGGCCGCAAGCAAGGGCGGCAACGTACGCACCACCGACAGTCGGTCGTTGCGGATTTCGACGGCGGGAGGACCGAATTCAACAGCTTCGTTCTCATCGCCGAGTAGCACGAAATCGACTGTGACGACTCCAGTTACGAAGATTCAGACGCCTTCGTCGGGGCCGAAGACGACGACGACTCCGGTCACGAAGAGTCAGCCGACGCCTTCGTCGGGGCCGAAGACGACGACGACTCCGGTCACGGGGAGTCAACCGACGCCTTCGTCGGGGCCGAAGACGACGACAACGCCACGGACCACGACGACGCCACCCCCACCGCGGACGGTGACGCCGCCACGCACGACGACGCCTCCTCCGCCTGCTCGGCCGAAGAAAGCGTCACTCGATGTTGATCCGCCCAAGCTCGTAACGAAAGCGGGCGCAGCAGCGCCGCAACGAACGGTAACCGCTCCGACGACCGCCCCACGCGTTCAGGCGTCGGCGCTACCCGTGCAACCGCAGCAGCGGGTTAATGCGTCAGCGCCGCGCGTGCAACCTCAGACACGCGTGAACGGTCCGCCGGCACGGCCGGCCAATAACAAGAAGTAGTAGAATTGCGAAATAGAAAGCAAGCGGCGGGGCTTATCCCCGCTGTTCGCTTTTCGGACTTGCGGTCTGCCGCTTGTGGCTTAGGTTGCGTCACGCTCTACGAGCGCTAAGCCGCAAGCGGCGAAGAACTCGACTACTCCTCATCCTCACGCAGCTTCGCAAGGATCGACAGGTCCTCCAGCGTCGTCGTGTCGCCTGTGGTCGCCTTGCCGCCGGCGATGTCGCGCAACAGCCGCCGCATGATCTTGCCGGAGCGTGTTTTCGGCAAGGAGTCGGTGAAGCGGATCTCATCGGGGCGAGCGAGGGCGCCGATCTCCTTGACGACGTGGGCCTGCAATTCTTTCTTCAACTCATCGCTCGCGGCGATACCGGCTTTCAAGGTGACGAAGCAGGAGATGCCTTCCCCCTTGATTTCGTCGGGTTTGCCGACGACAGCCGCCTCCGCGACTTTGGGATGTTGCACCAAGGCGCTTTCGACCTCCATCGTGCTCAGGCGATGCCCCGAAACATTGATCACATCATCGACGCGGCCCATGATCCACAGGTAGCCATCCTCGTCCTTGCGCGAACCGTCGGCCGTGAAGTACATACCAGGTATTTGGCTCCAGTACTGCTGCTTGTAGCGCTCGTCGTCGCCAAAGATAGTGCGCATCATCGCGGGCCACGGCTTCTTGATGACGAGGAAGCCCCCCTGCCCCGCCGGCACCGGATTGCCTTGCTTATCGACGACCTCCGCAATGATCCCCGGCAACGGCTTGGTCGCGCTACCCGGCTTGGTCGCGATCGCACCGGGCAACGGCGCGATCATGATCGCGCCCGTTTCGGTCTGCCACCACGTATCGACGATCGGGCATTTACCCTTGCCGATGACATTGTGATACCACATCCACGCCTCCGGATTGATCGGCTCGCCGACGGTGCCGAGTAGGCGCAGGCTCGAAAGGTCGTGGCCATTGGGATGCTGATCGCCCCATTTGACGAAAGCCCGAATCGCGGTCGGCGCGGTGTAGAAAATGGTAACGCGATACTTCTCGATGATCTCCCAGAAGCGATCCTCGCGCGGATGGTTCGGGGCGCCTTCGTACATCATCACGGTGGCGCCGTTGGCGAGCGGGCCATAAACGATGTAGCTGTGCCCCGTCACCCAGCCGACGTCGGCGGTACACCAGTAGGTGTCGTCCTCTTTGAGATCGAATACCCAGCGATGCGTGAGTGCTGTGCCCAGGAGGTAACCGGCAGTCGTGTGCAGCACCCCCTTCGGCTTGCCCGTTGAACCGCTGGTATAGAGGATGAAGAGCGGATGCTCGCTGTCGAGTTGCTCCGCAGGGCAGTCGGCCGACTCGTGGGCGACGATCTCGTGCCACCACAGATCGCGGCCCGCCTTCATGTTGACCTGCTGATTGCAGCGATTGAAGACGATGCACTTCTCGACCGTCGGCGATTTATCGAGGGCGGCATCCACGTTCTGCTTTAGAGGAACGATCTTGCCGCGCCGCCAGCTGCCGTCGGCGGTGATGACGAGTTTGGCCTTCGCATCATTGTTGCGATCGGCAACCGCGGTGTCGCTGAAGCCGCCGAAGATCACCGAGTGCGTCGCGCCGATGCGGGCACAGGCGAGCATCGCAATCGCCGCTTCCGGAATCATCGGCATGTAGATGGTCACGCGATCGCCCGGCTTGATGCCGAGCTTCTTGAGCGCATTGGCGAACTTGCACGTCTCGCGGTACAGGTCCTGATAGCGCAGCACGCGCGTGTCGCCTGGTTCGCCTTCCCAGATGATAGCGGCCTTGTTCTTGCGCGGCCCATCGAGATGCCGATCGAGGCAGTTGTAGCTGGCATTGATCTTGCCGCCGACAAACCACTTCGAGAACGGCTCCTTCCATTCGAGCACGGTGTCCCACTTCTTGAACCACGCCAGCGACTCCGCCTGCTCGGCCCAGAAGCCGTTGGGGTCCTCGGCAGCACGCTTCCGGAGCTTCTCGTACTCGGCCGCGCCCTTGACATTGGCCTGCGCGACGAACGCCGCCGAGGGGGGGAAGGTACGCGTTTCCTTGAGGACGCTGGTGATGTTGGTTGAGGGAGTGGACATTTATTCGATCTCCTATTCAAAGTATTCTTGCCTTGGTCCTTGCCCCGAAGGGGCTAAACAAATCAGCCCAGGGCAGAGCGCAGCGCCTCCCTGGGTATTCTGGCGTCGTTAACGCCACGCCCTGAAAGGGCAAAACAAATCGTCAATCCCAAACATGATGCTCATCAAACACGACCTGATGTCGTTCAAATAACACCCGCAATTCATCCTGGAACATCATCTTACGATGATGCTCCTCCTGATTCTGGATGTACTGTTTGACTGCGTCCACATTCGACACGCTTGCCGAAAACGCCGCGTATCCGTTCTGCCAATAAAAATCGGCGTTGCCCGTTCCCTCGCGTTTCATCCATTTCGAACTCCCCTTCTTGACCTCCTCGACGATCTTCTTCAACGGATGATTCTTCGACAGCGCGAACAAAACATGCACATGGTCCTCGACACCGCCGATCACCAACGCGGGACTGTCCCACTCCTTGAGAATATCCGCCTGGTACGAGTAGAGACGTTCGCGGACGTTGGGCACAATCCAGGGCATGCGGCTTTTGGTGCTGAACACGAGGTGGAGCAAGTTCTTGACCAGGGATTGTGACATGCTCCCCTCGCATTTTGTTTCGCCCTTTCAGGGCTTCGCGTTTGGCGGTGTTCCAACCCAGGGCGACGCTGCGCGGCTAACGCCGCTGCGCTCTGCCCTGGGCTGTTTTGTCGCGGCCCCTTCGGGGCAAAATCCTCCGAGCCGTTGCTACTCCGCCTCCGCAATTAATGAATAGGATGACACGATGGAAAACAGAAGCCTCTCGACTCCACCTTGCGGAGTTTATATGAATTTTCGCGAGGTCTTGCCGGTCCTCTCGATCCTGGTTGCAACGCTGCCCACTTTGGCCGGTGACGACAATGCCAGCGCCCGCCTCAAGGAACTGCAAGCCCGCGTCGCGAAGCAGGAGTTCAAGGACGACAAGCTGCGCCGCGAGTTGCTGGCGTTCTGCCGCGACCAGATCGGCACGCCGCTTTATGCGAAAGCGATCGAGGCATTGCGATCCGCGCCGGCGCCGCTGGATCGCCTTGATGCGACGGCCATCGACGCGGAAGACCGCAAGGTTTTGTCGATCCCGGAATTGGTGGCGTACGCACAGCCGCACCAGCGCGCGATCGCCCATGTCACCGTCTCGTTTGATGGCGCCTATCTCGCCTCCTCGGGCTGGGATAACGTCGTTCATGTCTACAAACTGGGCGACAAGGAATTGACGTCGTGGGCAAAACTCGAAGGAAGCCTGAGCGGCATCGCTTTCAGCCCCGACGGGAAATTGCTGGCAACCGGTTGCGGCGACACTCGCGTTCTCCTGTGGGATTTGACCGGTGCGAAGCTGAAGCAAAAGCACAGCCTGGCAGGTCACAAGAATCGGCCCTTCTCGCTGGCGTTTTCGCCGGCCGGCAAGATGCTGGCGAGCGGCAGCTTTGATCCGGTGCTGCGATTGTGGAAGCTCGACGATCCCGATCCCGAGGCGTGGGCCGCGCTGGCGAATGAAAACACGCCGTCGGCGGGCCTGTCATCGGTTGCATTCAGCAACACCGGCAAGTATTTGGTCGCGGCCAGCCACCTTGGCAAGGAGACGTTGCGAGTCTGGGACGCCGGCGGGGCATTTCTCGATGAGCGCACGCCTCCGCCGACCAAGGCGCGCGTGGTGGCCTGCTCGCCGACGGAGCCGCTGTTTGCGTTTGCCGGCGACGATGGGGAAATCCAGCTCTGGAGCCTGGGCGAAAAGATCGAGCGCGTTCGCAAGCTTGCGGGACACACGGGCAAGGCACTGCCGCCGATCGTCAAGGCGCTGGCGTTTTCACCCGATGGCAAGGTTTTAGCCAGCAGCGGGCAGGACAAACGCGTTCGGCTGTGGAACGTGGCAAGCGGCGAGAAAATTCGCGAATGGCAGTTCAAGGACGAAGCCCGAGCGCTGGCGTTCTCCTCCGACGGCCGGCATCTTGCGGTTGGCAACAGCGATGGGACGCTGTATGTGTTGCGGTTGGAGGCGATCCGTATCAAAGGTGATTGACAGCCGCTCTGCCAGAAGACGTGGGTCTCACTTCGTTCGACCCACCCTACAAGCCGCGCAGCTCATGGAGAATTGACCCGATGGCCAACGATTTCACATCATTAGTCGAATCCACCGATTCGAGCATTTACCAGTTGCACACCCACGGCGCCGGCCCAGCGGGGAGTTTGCCGCTGACGCCGGAGATGCTGCGTGAAGCGCCCTCGGGCGACATCTTCGGACTCACGCAGGATGTCGGCATGGGCTGGAAGCCGGACGAGCTCAACGGGCAGGAATTCCTGATCCTCAGCACGCAGGGGGGTATCCGCGCGCCCGACGGGTCGCCCATCGCGCTCGGCTATCACACCGGGCACTGGGAAGTCGGCTTGCTCATGAAGGCGGCCGCGGAAGAGTTGCGCAAGCTGCGCGCGGTGCCCTTTGCCGGCTATGTCACCGATCCCTGCGATGGCCGTACGCAGGGCACCACCGGCATGATGGACAGTTTGCCGTTTCGCAACGATGCGGCGATGGTGCTGCGGCGGCTGATCCGCTCCCTGCCGACTCGCAAAGGCGTGCTGGGCGTGGCAACGTGCGACAAGGGATTGCCGGCCATGATGATGGCGCTGGCGTCGATGAAGGATCTGCCCTGCATTCTGGTGCCCGGTGGCGTGACGCTGCCGCCAACGGAGGGCGAGGATGCCGGCAAGGTGCAATCGATCGGCGCTCGCTTTTCACACGGCGAACTGACGCTGCAACAAGCCGCCGAACTCGGCTGCCGGGCTTGCGGCAGTCCAGGGGGCGGGTGCCAGTTCCTTGGCACGGCGGCGACGTCGCAAGTCGTCGCGGAATCGCTTGGATTGACGCTGCCGCACTCGGCCCTTGCGCCGTCCGGCCAACCGATCTGGCTCGACATGGCCCGCCGATCTGCGCGAGCCCTGGTCGCCCTGCATAAGAACAACATCCCGATCGGCAAGATACTTACCGATGCCGCGTTCAAGAATGCAATGGCCCTCCATGCGGCGTTCGGCGGCTCGACCAATCTGCTCCTGCACACGCCGGCCATTGCCTATTGCGCTGGACGGCGCCGGCCCACTGTTGAAGATTGGCACGCCATCAACCTCAAGGTGCCAAGGCTCGTCGATGTACTGCCCAATGGCCCGAGCGGGCATCCGACCGTGCGCGTCTTTCTTGCCGGCGGCGTGCCCGAAGTGATGCTCCACCTGCGCCAGCTTGGCCTGCTCGACGAATCCGTCTTGACCGCGACCGGCGAATCGCTGGGCCGCACGCTCGATTGGTGGCAGAAGTCCGAACGCCGCCAGCGCGTGCGTGAACTCTTGCAGCAGCACGACCGTGTCGATCCCGATGAGGTCATCATGACGCCCAAGCGGGCGCGAGAGCGCGGGCTGACATCGACCGTCACGTTCCCACGCGGCAACCTGGCGCCCGAGGGTTCGGTCATCAAGAGCACCGCCATTGATCCAAGTGTCGTCGATGCGGACGGCGTCTATCGCAAGATCGGTCCGGCCCGCGTGTTCCTGACGGAGCGAGCTGCGATCCACGCCATCAAGAGCCAGGCTGCGGATCGCCTGAAGCCGGGGGACATTCTCGTCTTGATTTGCCGTGGTCCGATGGGAGCCGGCATGGAGGAGATTTATCAGATTACGTCGGCGCTCAAGCACCTGAGTTTCGGCAAGCAGATCGCCGTGCTCACGGATGCCCGCTTCTCCGGCGTTTCAACCGGCGCCTGCATTGGCCACATCGGGCCGGAGGCGCTCGCGGGAGGCCCCATCGGCAAGGTGCGCGACGGCGACCGCATCCAGATTGTCATCGATCGCAACAAGCTGGAAGGTTCGATCAACCTTTTAGGTGATACCGACAGCGTAGAAGCCGGCACACGAATCCTCGTCGAACGCAAGCTTCGCGACGACCTAGCGCCGGACCCGAACTTGCCGGACGATACGCGCCTGTGGGCCGCCCTGCAGCATGTCGGCGGCGGCACCTGGGGCGGGTGCGTGTATGATACCGATGCGATTGTGCGAGGGTTGAGTCAAGCCAGCCGGTAACCTGCAAGGCGAGATGCACCGATGTTCACGCCGGTCTTCCTCTGGGAGCTGCGCGACGCCCTGCGGCAGCGGTGGTTCATCAACGTTCGGCGCCTCTATGTCCTGATCGTGCTGCTGTGGTTCCTGTGGTACCTGTTTGACATTCACACACGTGCCGGCCTGTGGTTTGGTGCATTGCGCCGCGATATTGACTTCTGGGTTACCGGCGGATACCTGCACGGGCTGTGGGCAAGTCACGTCGCAGCGATTCTTGTGCTCACACCCATTCTGGCCGTTGGCGAGGTGATGCGAGCCAAAAACCAGCGGGTCATCGAGCTGTTACTTACCTCACGCCTGGACTCGCTCGAAATCGTCGGTGGCTATTGGCTCGCTACCATAGCCAAAGTTGTCGTGGTCACGTCGCCCGGAATTCCGCTGCTGGTCTGGGTACACGTTGCATTCCGCACGCCGTGGTGGGAAATCGTGGCGTTCATCGTCTGCAGCTGGCTGCCGGCCTTGCCGATCGCAGCCTGGGCCTTGTTGGTCGCGATCCATTTTCGCCGTACGTCCTCCGCCATTCTCGTCGTCTACCTTGGCCCGGTGGCGGCGTGGGTGATGGCGTTTGCCGTTTATGGCTTCGGCAGAGAATTATTCTACAGACGGCTCCGCCAAAGCGATGACTTTTGGTTAGCCGTTGCGCTCATCGTTTTTTTTCTATGCGGCATTCCTTGTCTCATCCTGGCCATCTGGAGGCTACGTTCGACGCTCTCATCCCAGCAAGAGTGTCGTGCGCGCGCGCGAGGGACTTGGTCCCCGCCGCCGATTGACGATCAGCCGATTTACTGGAAGCAGTCCTATGCCAGCGATTGGTTCATGTTCAAGTGGCTGCTGAGGATGCCGGCGTGGGGACGAGTTGGCTTGTTCGTGATCGCAACCTGCGCAGCGTCTTCATCGTCACCAAGTTGGGCTGACGGCACGCCCTCTTGCGAGACAGTGTTGATCCTGATCGCCTTTCCACTCGCCGCTCTGGTAATGTGTGCCAGCACCGTGAGCACGGAGCGGGAGTCGCGCACCTGGGACCCACTGCGCGGAACGATGATACGCGCTGACGAATATGTGGAGCAAACCCTGCGCGCGATCCTGCCACGCCTGTTCGTCTACTGGCTGGCGATTCTGCCTGCCGTGGCGATCCTGACCTCCAAGCGGTTTGCAGTTGCGGGCGTCTTCGTGCCGATCGCCTGGCTGACGGCGGGCGTCCTGATGCGCGCCGCGGCCGCCGTGGGCTTCTACCATTCGGCAAGAAAACCGACGTCATCGGCGAGCATTTTGACCGCCCTCATCTGGTTCGCGCTGCACGTCAGCGTGTGCGGCCTGGCAGGTATGCTTGTTACGGCCTCGATCATCGGCGTTCTCAGTACGCGTTTTGAGCTAGGCCCAGAGTTCCGCTTGGCAGGCGGCGAAATGCAGTTTCGAGTTTTCTGGCCCGGCGTCCTACTGGTGATTTCGACGAGCTGCCTGGCGCTGGCATATTTCTCGTAGATTGCAAGATATCATGTCAACGCAGCCGCCGTGCATTTGACGACCGAAGACGGATTCGACAAATAGTGTCCTAATATCGCGTGGCCAACCTGCATGCAGAACCAGGGCCTACCCCCCTCTCTTCGTGGCGAAACGGAAAAATGAGAATCACAACTTCATCAGCAACAATGGGTTAAACGCTGTTTCCGTTTCGCCACATGGATTTGGCGAAACGCGGCGGCCACCCACCGCTTGCCAAAGCCGCCGGACCATATCGCTGGGGCGTAGAATGGACTCATGCCTAATCAACGAAATCCACGAAGCACCCCCCAGGGCGAACACCGCCCCGTGCTCCTCCAGGAAATCCTGCAGGTCCTGGATCCACAGCCCGGCATGGTCGTCGTCGATTGCACCGTCGGCTGGGCCGGGCATAGTGCCGAACTCTTGAAACGCATCGGCCCGACCGGATTGCTCATCGGCCTCGACATGGATGCCGAGAACCTGGCGAAGGCGCGTGAACGGATGGAAGCGATCGGCCATCCGTTTCACCTGCATCACTCCAATTTCGCCGGCTTACAGCAGGTTCTTGCCGCGCATGGCCTGGCGCACGTCGATGCGCTCCTGGCCGACCTCGGCATGTCGAGCATGCAAGTCGATGATGCGGAACGAGGATTCTCCTATGCGCGCGACGGCACTCTCGACATGCGCATGGACCGCACGCGCGGCCGCACGGCTGCGGAGATCTTGGCGACCATCCCTGAGGCCGAACTGGCCGAAGCCTTGCAAGAACTCGGCGACGAGCCGCAGGCGGCAATCATCGCTGCAGCCATCGTGGCGGCGCGTACGCAAACGCCATTCACGCGAACCAAGGAGCTTGCGCGGATCATACAGGACGCCACCAAACAGCCATCCTGGCGACTGCATCCCGCGCCGGGGAAATGGAACCTGCACCCGGCTGCGCGAACGTTTCAGGCGTTGCGCATCCTGGTGAATCGCGAACTGGCCAACCTCGAACACCTGCTGCGAGTCTTGCCCCACTGCTTGCGACCCATGGGCCGCGCCGCAATTATCAGCTTCCACAGCGGCGAGGATCGGCTGGTCAAGTCAAGCTTCCGCAGCGGTAAGGAAGCGGGCGCCTATGAATCAGTCGCAGCTGATCCGCTGCGGGCCGCCTGGGGGGAACGGCAGTCGAACCCGCGGTCCCGTTCTGCAAAATTGCGCTGGGCCAAACGGCCTGAGGACTCGCGTGAGTTCTGAGCCGTCATTCGTATTTTCCAAGCCTACGGCAGTGCTCTCGGAGGATATCGGCACTTTTCGAGCAAAGCACCCAAGGCGTGCAGATTATCTCGATTATTTTGGATGTGACGCTCGCGTTTCCACCATTCGTAAGGTAGTCTAGAATAGCGAAAAGTGACCGTGGCTCGCCTCCTTGGAGTGAGATTGCAAGGTGAGAAGGCACAAATGTTCCCTACTCGTGGTGGATGACGAACCGTCCATTCTCGAGACCCTGAAGATGTTCCTCAGCCCGGAATTCGACGTCATCACGGCGGATTGCGCGGACGCTGCGCAAAAACATTTCGCTGGCTGTGAGATCGACATCATCCTCTCCGATCAGAAAATGCCACGCGCCAGCGGCGTGCAGCTTCTGGAGTGGGTCAAGGAACACTCCCCGAAGACCGTACGTATCATGATGACGGGATTCGCGGACCTTGAAGAAACCATGAGCGCGATCAACAAGAGCCAGGTTTTCCGCTTCATTCTGAAGCCCTGGAATGGGGACCACCTTGTTGAGACCCTGCGCACCGCCTCCAGAGCGTCTCTCCTGGAGCGGAGCCATGAGCAGATGCTGTATGAAATGCAGTTGCTGAACGATCGCCTGCGCGAAATGAACCTGGAACTGGAAAATCGCGTTGCCGATCGGACCAAGGCTCTGGAAGAAGCCTGTCATGAACTCGAGCACAAGAACAAGATGCTCGAAAAGCTGGCGCTAACCGACCCCTTGACCAACTTGCCGAACCGCCGAGCCATGGACCGCCTGGCCGAGCGTGAGCTACGCCGTCGCGAGCGCTATCTGGGCGACCTGGCCATCGCGCTCATCGACGTCGATCATTTCAAGCAGATCAACGATCAGTACCTTCTGCCGGGTGGGGATCAGGTGCTGATCGACCTGGCGAAGTGCCTCAATCGGTCGGTGCGCAACGTGGATTTTCTGGGGCGCATCGGCGGTGAGGAGTTCATGGTCATCGCGCCGGAGACGAACATGGAAGGCGCCGTCGTTCTGGGCGAACGCATTCGCACCATGGTGGAGGCCAATCCCTTCGCATACAAGGTTCATGCTTTCACGGTGCGAGTCAGCATCGGCATTGCGATTGCTCCGTCCGGAATCGAGGCGGACTACGAGACGATCAAACATCTTGCCGCGGCCGCGCTTTCGGATGCGAAGAAAACCGGGCGAAACAAATGCGTCTATCGCATGGTCTCGAACCGCCCTTTTGAGCCCGCGGGCAAGACGCCGACGGCGGGTATCGTGTAGTCGCCGCGCCGTGGGTGACAATTACACTGGCTTCTCGACCTGCCCCATCACTTCCTCAATCTGCTGCACGACGAACTTGAGCGAGATGGCCGCCATTTGAAAATTGGCGTGATCCGACACACGGCGATAGTTCTCGTGGAAGAACTCCGCGACCTTTCTGAGTTTCGACAGTTTCCCTTTCGCCCGATGGAGGTACTCGGCTGCGTCCTTGCGCTGATAGCTCGGCTCGACGGCACGCAGGTAGTCGTAGATCATGCGATGGACGTCAAGCATCTCCTCGTCCTCCTGCACTTCCTCCGCGTGCTTGAGGAACTGACGCACCATCCACGCATGAGCGGTAAGGAAGTTGATGCGCTCCATGGCGGCGTCGGGGGTCATGGTCTGGGTCCTCGCGATTCGACGGATGGTCTCACTCGGGGCCGCGCACCTTCGGATCGGCTCCGCGCGCAAACAGGAATTCAATCAACTCACGATTGCCAGAATCACTGGCGGCCAAGATCGGGTAATTCCGATGTCCGTCTGCCAGGTTCACATTTGCCACGTATTCAACCAGAAGTCGCGTCAGGGCAAGATCACCTCCTTTTGCGGCAATGACAAGGACCGTTTCGCCACGATTGCGTGGGCGATCCCAGCCCCAATGAGTACATGCGTTCGGATTGACGCCGAGTCGCAAGCTCCAGCGCGAGGATTCGAGATCGCCCTTGAGTGCCGCGTCAATGAGGGTTTGGTCTGTGGGCCAGAAAAAAAAAACGCCAGTGACAACCCCTGGAACACGAATGAAACTGCCACGCCCAGAACTACGAACCAGCGAAGCCTTCCGACGATCAGCGAGGCAGATGCCACTAGAATGGAAAGCAGCATGCCTCCTGGAACAACGTATACCATGACCAAAACATATCCGCCGAAGGAGCTGGCCTGTTCATTTCGGACTGCGCGATTGATTTGCAGCGTCAGTAATGCGAGCAAGACCGCGACGATAGCCAGTCCGAACCCCCATGTTGCACGTGAGTTCGTCGGTATAGGCATCGAATCCGGATTGTCCGTCGGCATAGACATGCCTTGTCGCTCCGTATCCAAGTACATTAAGTCTGCTGCAAATCCTTGATATTCCCTTCAATCGTCTCGATCTGCTTCTGCAAATCGGCAATCTGATCACGCAGTTGCTGCACGATTTCCGGCGGCGCGTTCTTCACGAAATTCGGGTTCTCCGATTTCGCATGAGCGCTTTGCAACGCCTTGCGCTTGTCCGCAAGCTGTTTTTCGAGCCGCTTCGTCTCGGCCACCGGGTCGATGAGGCCCGCGAGCGATACGTAAACCTCGAACTCCGGCGTCACGTGGCTGGCGGCTTGCGACGGCTTGGCCACCGCCAAGCCGCAGTCGAGCGTGCCGATGCCGCCCAGTAGCGTGATAAACGGGGCCAGCGTGCGAAAATCGCCCGCCACCGACTCGCCGCACTTCACAAACGCATCGAGCGGCGTCTTCGGCTCGATGTTATAGCGATTGCGCACCTCGCGGACTGAACGCACCAGCTCCTGCATGCGGACAATGCTCGTTTCTATGCCAGCGTCACGCCAATCGGAAGGAAACTCGGGCCACGGCGCGATCATCACGCTTTCCGTCGCCGGCTCGGGATTCGGCAAGCCACGCTCGAATGCCACCTCGTTGAGAGCACTCCAGATCGACTCCGCGACAAAAGGCATCACCGGATGCACGAGCCGCACGATGGCATCGAGTACGCCGATGAGGACACGCTGTACCGTCTCGCGATCGTCCGCACGCAACCGGCCCTTGGTCATCTCCAAATACCAATCGCAAAACTCCGACCACACGAAGTCGTAAAGAGATCGTGCCGCGTCGCTGAAGCGATACCCTTCAAGCTGCTCCGTCACTGCTTGCGTCGTAGCCGCCAGCCGGCTCAAGATCCAGCGGTCCTCCAACGTCAATTCCTCACGCTTGATGGCGTGCGGCGTGTAGCCGTCGAGGTTCATCAGGATGAAGCGAGCCGCGTTCCAGATTTTGTTCGCGAAGTTGCGGCCAATCTCGAACCGCTCCGACGCCTGCTTGGCCGTCTTGAGCTCGGGATCATCGCTCGGCCACGGTCCGCCGGGACGAAACGGCTGCTTGCAGTTCGGGCACGCCAGCTTCTTCGTCCGCATATACATGTGCTCTTGCTTCACCGGCACCAGCGCATCGCAATGCGGGCACGCATTCGCCACCGGCAGCCGCGCGTCCTGCGTCTCCGTCGAAATCTGCATGACGAGGAAACGCAGCGCGTCGGCCCCGTAGCGCTCGATGATGTCGAGCGGATCGACGCCGTTGCCCTTCGACTTCGACATCGTCTCGCCGAAGCCGTCCATCAGCTTGACGGTAATGTACACCTGATGGAACGGCACCTGCTGGAGGTTGTACAACCCCGCAATCACCATGCGCGCCACCCACAGTGTGATGATATCGCGGCTCGTCACGAGCACGCTGGTCGGGTAGTAGTACTTCAACTCCTCCGTCGGTTCCGGCCAACCGAGCGTCGAGTGCGGCCAGAGCATGGAGCTAAACCAGGTGTCGAGGACGTCGGGGTCTTGCACGAAGCCAGCAGATTCGAGAAGTTCAATGAGTTCTTTGTCTTCTGAATCGCGGACGCAAATCACGAATTCTGCATCGTCGGAGAAGGCGACGTCGATCAAAAGGCTCCAAGCATCATCCGTCACCCTGAGCGGAGTACCCCCCCAACTTGCAGCGACACGACCTTCGGCAATCCAGCTTGCAAGGATACTCAAGCGGTCGCCGAGAGACTGTCCTAAAGGAAATAAGGCGTCTTCCGAGAGCTTCCACACCGGAATGCGATGCCCCCACCAGAGTTGCCGGCTGATGCACCAGTCGCGTTTTTCCGCGAGCCAATCGAGATACGAGTTGGCGTAACGCTCCGGGAAGAACTTCACGTGGCCGTTCTCCACGGCTTCCATTGCCATGCGCGCCAATCCAGCTTTTGGCGAGCCTCCCGCGTCAGCGGGGGGAGTTTTGGCGGCTTCCTCCCCCCGCTCACGCGGGAGGCTCGCCGGCGGATCACCCATCTTCACGAACCACTGGTCCGACAGGTACGGCTCGATCGGCGTCTTCGAGCGGTCGCTATACTTCATCGGGATTATGCGATCCTCGCGGCCCTCGAACAGGCCGAGCGCCTCCATGTCGGCGACCACGGCTTCGCGCGCTTTGTAGCGATCCATTCCCTGGTACTTGCCGCCGTTCTCGTTGATGGTGCCGTCGGGGTTGAGGATGTTGATGATGCCGATCTGCGGATTGCGCTGGTAGCAGGCGTAATCGTTCGGATCGTGGGCCGGCGTCACCTTCACGCAGCCGGTGCCGAGCGTCGGGTCGGCGAGCAAGCCGTCGGCGATGATCGGAATATCGCGGTTCACGAGCGGGATCGTCACCGACTTGCCGATGAGGTGCTTGTAGCGCTCGTCGGACGGATGCACGCAGATAGCGGTGTCGCCGAGCATGGTTTCGGGGCGGGTTGTGCTGAATGAAATATATTCCGACGGCTCGCGTTGCTCGCCATCGGGCTTCACTTGGTATTTGAAGGTCCAGAAGCCGCCCTTGATGTCCTCGGTGTATGTCTCGTCGTCTGCCACGGAGGTTTGCAGGTGCGTATCCCAGTTCACCAGGCGTTTGCCGCGGAAGATCAGGCCGTCCTTGAACATCTTGAAGAACGTCTCGCGCACGGCGCGGGCGCAGATCGGGTCGAGCGTGAATCGCGTGCGCTCCCAGTCACAGCTTGCGCCGAGCTGCCGGAGTTGGCCGAGGATGCGAGCTTCGTACTTGTCCTTCCACTCCCAGATGCGTTTCACCAGTCTGTCGCGGCCGATGTCGTGGCGAGTCTTCTTTTCTTGCTGCATGATGAGCCGTTCGACCACGGCCTGGGTGGCGATGCCGGCGTGATCAGTGCCGGGCATCCACAGGGCGTTGTAGTCTTGCATGCGTCGCCAGCGGATGAGCACGTCTTGCAGTGTGTTATTGAGAGCGTGCCCCATGTGCAGGGCGCCAGTCACGTTCGGCGGCGGAATGACGATGGTGTAGGGTTTGCGCGAATCGGGCCGCGAGTGGAAGTAACCCTGCTCGTTCCAGAACTTGAGCCATTTCTCCTGCGCTTCCTGCGGGTTGTAGGCCTTGGCGAGTTCCATCGTAAACTCCAAATACAAATCACGAAAACACGAAAGTACGAAACCACGAAAATCACCAATCGCATCTACGTTCAATCTTCTTTTTCGTGTTTTCGTACTTTCGTGTTTTCGTGATTCGCATTTTCTTCGTCCTTGAACAATTTGTACTCAAAGCTGTCGGCCAACGCCAGCCAGCTTGCTTCGATGACGTTTTCACTGACACCGACGGTGCCCCAGACATCAGTGTGATCGCGTGATTCGATAACGACGCGCACCCGTGCCGCCGTGCCAGCGCGTGAATTGACGACGCGCACCTTGTAATCGACAAGCTGCATCTCGGCCAACCGTGGATACGCTTGCTGCATCGCCTTGCGGAGCGCACTGTCGAGTGCATTGACGGGGCCGTCGCCTTCGGCAACCGTGTGCTGGACAGAATTGCCGATCCGCACTTTCACGGTTGCTTCCGTCGTCAAGGCGCCGCTCGTCGGCATTTCGACGTTGACGTGATAGCTGAGCCTTTCGAACTTGGGCCGATAGACGCCGAGCGCCTTTTTGACGAGAATGTCGAACGACGCCTCGGCGGCCTCGAACTCGTAGCCCTGGTTCTCCAGGTCCTGCACCATGTCTCGCAGCTTGACGCCGAGTTCCTTGTTGTTGTCGATCGCGTACTTGGCGGTCTTCACCAGAATGTTCGCCTGGCCTGACAATTCGCTGATCAAGATGCGGCGTTCATTGCCGACGAGTGCCGGATCGATGTGTTCGTAGCTGGCCGACACACGCGCGACGCCGTGAGCATGCATGCCCCCCTTGTGAGCGAAGGCGCTCGTGCCGACGAAGGGCTGGCCATTGCGAAAATTCATGTTCGCAATCTCGTATACATAGCGCGACAGCTCGGTCAGGTGCGGCAGACTTCCGGGACGCAGCATTTCGTAGCCTCGCTTGAGTGTCAGGTTCGCGATGATGCAAACGAGGTCCGCATTGCCGCAGCGTTCGCCGATGCCGTTGATCGTGCCCTGCACCTGAGTTGCCCCCTGGTAGACGGCGGCCAGCGAATTCGCAGTGGCAACATCCGAGTCGTTGTGGCAATGAATGCCGAGCGCGATGCCTGGCAACGCTTGCTTCACCTTGTTGACGCCTGCCGCGATGTCTTCGGGCAAGATGCCGCCATTGGTGTCGCACAGGATCAACATTTGGGCGCCCCCGTCGAGGGCCGCTTGCAAGGTCTTGAACGCGTACTGCGGATTCGCCTTGAAGCCGTCGAAGAAATGCTCCGCATCGTACAGCACCTCCTCGACGTGCGGCTGCGATTTGCAGTAGCGCACGGAATCGGCAATCATGCGCAGGTTCTCGTCGAGCGTCGCGCCGAGCACCTCGGTGACGTGCATGTCCCACGTCTTGCCGACGATGGTGATGACGGCCGCATGCGAATCGATGATCGCTTTCAGGCACACGTCGGCCGCTGGATCGCAGTTCTTGCGGCGTGTCATGCCGAAGGCGGCGACCTTGGCATGCTTGAGCGGCAACTTGCGGACTTCTTGAAAGTACTCGAAATCCTTGGGGTTCGAGAGCGGATAGCCCCCCTCGATATAATCGACGCCGAGCTCGTCGAGCCGCCTGGTGATGAGCAGCTTGTCCTGGAGCGAGAAGTTGATCCCCTCGCCCTGGCTGCCGTCGCGCAGCGTCGTGTCGTAGATTTGGATGCGTGTCATGGGATCGGTCCAAACAAAAAGCCCTGGAGATCAATCCAGGGCCTGAATATCGCTGGCAACGAACGCGCCGCCTCAGCCCCGGAGGATTTCTACCGTAACTCGCACTTCTACCGCAACGCGCACTCCCTGCGCGGCGTTGATGGCGATCGGGATCAGAGTCTGGACTGAATTAGCCATGGTGAAATAGTACGACGAATCTCGCAGGTTGTCAAATCGCAGCTCGCTGAATGTTCCACGTGGAACATGCGCCAGGATGACTTGCCTTGCGCTTGCAAGTTTCACACACACACGCGGACACTCCCCTCGAACGCCGCAACGGACTTTGAATCCGGACGTGCGATCGGTTACGATGCATGAGGGGAGGTGCGGAGAGGCTGCACACCGGCGTCAGGGGGACAGTTTTTTTGCGAGGATGGTTCGCGCTTCTTCGACGACGCGTCGCAAGCGGCCGCCGAGAGGAATCTTGCTTGCAAATCGCAACATGCCATCGAGTTCGCTCAAAAAATGCTTCACGGCATCCGGCTCGGCCCGCCTCGGCGATTCGCTGACACACACCTCGACGGCGGAAGTGTGCGCGAGCGGCAAGGAGTCGGTTCCGTGCGTTCGGTCGGTCGTGCAGCGAGCCGCCAGCCAACCGCTCGCTCGCACCACCAATTCATGCTCTAGCTCAACGCGATAAGGTGATCGTCCAGTCGGCGCGGCCGTTGCAAGAATCTGGCCATTCCACAGCAACTCAAGGTGGTCAAATGGAAGCAAGCTTTCCGCACCAGCGCGGATTTGCACAGTCTTGCCTTCTGGCGACACGACCAACCTTGCGCCAATCACAGCGCCGTCGATCGTCCATTGCAGGACCGGGCCATTACTGATGAAGGTTCGGCCGTCCCGCACCGCCTGAATCCAATTGGAATAGGTACAGTCCTGGCCCGGAGGAATGTACGCGTAGGTCCGCATGACCCCGAGCTCGGAATGGTTACTGCTCTTGACGCTCGCCCCGACCAGCGGGACGATTAGACCGGCGTCACAAAGTTGTAAATAGTCGGCCAAGGCACTATGAGGACCGGCGTCGTCGGGGGATATTTCGAAGGCATCAATTTTGCCGAGGACCAGGTCGGCCAACGGTTCGCCATAGTCACAGTCGGCCGTCAAGGAGCCTCGCGGGCAGGCCCAAATGACCAACCCTTTCTTGCGATGGCATTGATCACACCAGTCGGCCAACGTCCACTCGGTATCGCATTCCGCGCTGCGCCAGCTCAGCGGGTAGACAATGCGATGGCAGTGCAGCAAAGCGAGCCTGCCCACGTAAGACGAATCGTTGAACGTATTCACGGCGACGCCACAGGTTGGCACCGAGCGAGCAAACGATTGGCCGCTGAAGGAAAGAATGTTGGGGATTGCCCGATCGTCGGTCTCTGCTGCCAGCAAATTCACCACCGCCACATCCTCCGCCTGCCCCTCCAAGAGCGCCGCGTCCGGCGACATGAAATGCACGCGCGTATCGCCCGAATTCCAGCCTTGCTTGCGGACGTCGCTCCAGCGTTCGATCGTGAAACGCATGGACATCTTGCCGGCAAGGAGCGTGACGTCCTCGTCAATCGGCTTGTACTCGGGGCCTTTCGCGATTTCGATATGCAGCGTGTCCGGCGGCAATAGGATTTCGCAGGTGCCGTCGATGTACGCCCATTTCTTGGCGCCGATCTGGACGTTGCCGCCGACGTCTTGATTGACGCCGGTCGCGAAGTCGGTCAGTCGGCCATACGGAGCGTAGTAGGTTCCGGCGGCGTCGGTGATGCGCAAACGCACGGGCGTCGGCTGGCCGGTGGCGGCGTCGTTGATGCGCAGGTGAATTTGCTGGAGGGTCATTGGTTCGGCGAGCTTGGCGAGCCGAGGGCCGTAAGGCCCCGGTTGATTGCCACGGCGAGAGGGTCCGCAAACCGGGGCCTCACGGCCCTCGGCTTGCCGGTTCATTGATACTTCGCGCAGGCTTTATCGAGAATCGCCTTGAACGCCGCCACCGCTTTCGGAAACAACTCCGGCCCCGTGACGCCGCCGGTCGGGCCGCCGCCGAGCAAGTGCGGCTCCATCGTCGCGAAGCCGGCGTAGCCCATCTTGACGGCGTCGGCAATCACTTCAGGAATGCGGCCCTGCCCTTCGCCGGCGAGGCTGCCATGCTTGGCGTCGGCAATCCAATCCTTGATGTGGAAATGCACCAGCCACGGCTTCGACGCCAGCCAGCCTTGCCACGGGTCGTAGCCACAGAAAACGAAGTTGGCCGGATCGTGGACGGCGCCGACCACCTCCGCGCTGAACGATTTGCGCAAGGTTGCCATCAGATCGGCGACGCGCTCCGGCGAATCGCCGTAGATGCTGTGTTCGTTCTCATGGATCAGCCGCACGCCGGCCTTGGCTGCCAGTTCGCACTTCTGCGTCATGCGGTTCATGATTTCCGGGCGCCATTTAGTCCAGTTGCCGTCGAAGTTATCGGGCGGGTAATAGCTGAAGATGCGGATGTTTTTCGTGCCGAAGACGCCGCACAGATCGATGGCACGTCTGAATTTCGCCAGGTGCGGCTCGAACGGCTCGTCGATCTTGATCTTGCCGATCGGGGAACCAATAGCGCTGAGCTTGAAGCCGTGCTTGTCCAGGAGCGACTTGAACTCCTGGATTTGCAGATCGGTCAGGCTGAGCACGTTGGTGCCGAGAATCGAGCGGAACTCGATGTGGCCAACGTTGCACGATTTCAGGATGTCGATCTGCTTGAGCGGATCGGGATCGATTTCGTCGGCGAAGGCGCTGATCGTGAACATGAGGTTCTCCGGTCTTCGTTTAGCGCCCGCGCGGCGCCATGCGGGCGCTAAACGAAGAGGGTTAGTTCTTCTTCGGCGGCCCCTGAATGATCACAAGCGTCTCGGCATTCAACGCCCGCATATAGGCCTGCGCCGGCGTGTTGGAATCGGCGGCCAGAGCGAAGGCCGTGTTGGCTTTCAATCGCTTCCATACTTCGTCGATTGGCAATTGTTTGCCGTCGGGCGTGATGACGCGGCTCTTGGCAATGTCGATGAGCCTGTATTCTTGGACAATTTCCCTGACGTATTCGGTTACCACCTTCTTGACGATCTGGCCGTTCTGCATGACGGCAATTTCCTTCTGTACCGGCACAAGTTTCGTGATGGTCTCGATGTAGGTCAGCTCTCCTTTTTCCGGCTTGGTGCTAACGACGATCTTGAAGGCCGACGGCGGGCCCAGAGCGGCGGGTTGGGCTGTGGCAATGGTCGACATGCCGAGAAGGCAGACCCAGGATTGCAAAAAGCAGTCTCATGGTAGGGATCTCCTTTGTGAGTGTGTTTTTTTTTTACAAATTCACCCCGGCTGCACCACCGCCAGCTTCGCCTTGGCAGCGAGGAAGGTGCGCTCGCCGCCCGAAAACCGGATCGTCAGCTTGCGCAGGGCCCCCTGCCCCGAGACGTCGGTGATCTTGCCCACTCCGTAGGCATCGTGATGCACCAAGGCACCGACTTCGTAGCCGGTGGGGGGGGCTTCATGGAAGGGATCTTCGTCCGGCGGTTTGCGCCCGGCGCTCGCTTTGAAACCGGTGTCGTACCAGCCCTGGCTGGCCTTCGCGGTGCTGTTGCGCCACGACTCGGCGGCGTTGCCGTGGTTGCTGCCGCTGGAAGAGAGATCGATTTCTTCGATATCGCCGGGCGGCAATTCCTCCAGGAACATGCTTGGGATCGTGTAGTTCGTCTGCCCGCGAAATTCACGCATGCGCGCATAGGACAGGTACACTTCCTCCTGCGCGCGTGTGATGCCGACAAAGGCGAGCCGGCGTTCCTCTTCGATTTCGGCGTCGCTGTTCAAACTGCGTTCGTGCGGCAAGATGCCCTGCTCCATCGCCATCATGTAGACGACTGGGAATTCCAGGCCCTTCGCTGCGTGCAATGTCATCACCGCGACGCAGTCTTGCTTCTCGTCCCAGGCATCGACATCGCTGGCGAGGGTGATGTTCTCCAGGAAATCGGCGATGGTTCGGCTATTATCCTCCTCGTGAAACTGATGCGCCGCCGTCACGAGCTCTTCGACGTTAGCCAACCGCTGCTGATCCTCGCTGTCACTCGATGCCTTCAGCATGCGGCTATAGCCGGAGCGTTCGATCACCTTGCGCATGACCTCGTCGGGCGTGGCGCTCAGAACTTCGCGCAGCTCAGCTATGAGTTTTGCGAATGCCTTCAGCCCGGTCGCGGCCTTGCCTTTGATGGCGGGAATCTTTTCGACTTGCTCGGCAGCGCTCAGCAGGCTCATCTCGCGCGGACCGGCGTAATTTTGCAGATGCTCCAGCGAGGTCTTGCCGATGCCGCGGGCCGGTTCGTTGACGGCGCGCAGGAACGAGAGGTTGTCCCTCGGGTTGAGCAGCAAGCGCAGATAGGCGAGGATGTCGCGGTTTTCCTTGCGTTCAAAGAAGGCAACGCCGCGCACGATCTGAAACGGTACCCGCTGGCGGACGAACGCGGTTTCCAGAGCACGCGACAAGGCGTTGAGCCGCAGCAGGATGGCGAAGTCGCGGTAGTGTCGGCCGCCTGATTCAACAGCTTCGCGAATACGCTTGACGACCAGATCGGCCTCTTCCAACCCGGTCTCGCAAAGGATGCAACCGACCTTTGAACCCTCGACGTTCGCGGTATAGAGCGTCTTCGGCTTGCGTTCGCGGTTGTTGGCGATGAGATGATCGGCGACGCGCAGGATAGCCTTGGTGCTGCGGAAGTTTTCGCCCAGCGTGATGACGCGGGCTTGCGGGAAATCGTGCTCGAAGTCGAGTATGTTGCGCAAGTCGGAGCCGCGCCAGCGGTAGATCGATTGATCGGGATCGCCGACCACGCAAAGATTTGGATGATCCACCGTCAAGCCGCGTGCGATCGCGTACTGCGCCTTGTTCGTGTCCTGATACTCGTCGATCAGCACGTAGCGAAAGCGCGCGTCCAGCTCGGCACGCATCTCGGCATCGTTCTTGAGGGCAAGCGCGGGCCAGAGCAAGAGGTCGTCGAAGTCGAGCGCGTTGGCGTCGCGCATCTTCTTCTCGTAAACGGGGTAGACCTGCGCGACGATTTGCTTGAAATAATCGTTCGCCTGCTTCGCATACTGATCGGGGAGCAGCAGCTGGCTCTTCGCCTTGCTGATCGCGCCCTGGATGGTATCGGGCGTGAAGCGGACGTTGTCGATCTCGGCGGCTTCCAGTGCGGACTTCACCAGGCGGACACGGTCGGACTGGTCGTAGATCGTGAAGTTGCGATCGAGCCCTAGCCGATCCGCGTACTGACGCAGCAGGCGCACGCCGAGGCTATGGAACGTGCTGATCCAGATACCCCGGCCGGGAAGCATCGCCTCGACGCGTTGCTTCATCTCGCCGGCGGCTTTGTTGGTGAACGTGATCGCAAGGATCTGCTGCGGCCTGATGCCCTGATGGATGAGATGGGCGATGCGGCAAGTAATTACGCGCGTCTTGCCGCTGCCCGGCCCCGCGAGCACCAGGAGCGGCCCATCCACATGCAAGACTGCCTCGCGCTGGTTTTCGGTCAAGCTGGCGAGAATCTCGTCGAACGTTGCCGGCATCGTGCGGGTCTCCGTCGTGCATCCTGAAATCGTTCCTCCTATTGTATTTGTAGACAACTCGTTAGCCGGACGCGCAAGCGACGGGTCATTAATTCCGTCGCTTGCGCGTTCGGCTAACCAAATGGACCTGCGTGCTTGACAGAATCAATCTTCCGATCGCAGGTGCTTGAGGACATCCATCGTGCTGATGACGCCGACGAGGACGCCGGCTTCATCGACGACAAACAGACGATGCACGTGCAGGCCGAGCATATCGCTGACGACGCGACGCACCGGCGTATCCGGCGTGACGGCGAATACGGCGGGTGTCATCAAGTCGGCAACGGTTGGCCGCGTGCCCGACGGATATTCACGCGACGCATCTACCATCTCGAAGGTCGGCGCGAAGAAGTAGTCAGGCTTCCCCGCCGCGGCCCTTTCCTTCTCCCGGTCATTCTCGCGATGATGGATCAGCAAGTCGGATCCGCTCACGACGCCGATGGGCCGGCCTGATTCATCGATCACCGGAGCGGCGGTGATCCGCTTAGCGGTGAACAGCGCGATCGCCTCAGCCACTTTAGCCTCGGCACGCAGCGAGATCGGGTTCGGCACCATCAGATCCGCTGCCGTGAAGGCGTGCAGCGTCAAGGGCGTCGCCGTTCGGTTCGCTAGGGTTGCGTTCATGGCTGACCTCCTTCCCTTGGTGTTGCCGCTTGCGGCGTAGCAGCGGCGTCCCTGGCTACGCCGCGAGCGGCGAAAACGGTTAACGATCTGCGCCGGCCATGGCGTAGGCTGTGGCGGCGGCGGCAGGTTGCTTCTTGTCCGCCCGCGCGACGGCGGCCAGGATATCCATGGTGGACACGATACCGATCGGCCGCTGCGACGCGCCATCGATGACGATCAAGCGGTGGATGTGCGCGTCCATCATCATGCGCGCTAGTTCGCCGATCCTGGTGCCTCCCACCACGATGACGGGATCCTTGGTCATGAAGTCCTCGACCCGGCAAGTCGGTTCGATGGAATCGGTGGGAATCTGCCAGGCGCTGCACATCGACTCACGCGGCCCTTTGGCGGCACCGACGACGCGATCTTTTTCAACCCAGTGCATGAAGTCGGTTGCCGAGAGCACGCCGATGCAGCGGCCGTGGCTATCCACGACGGGAGCGCCGGTGACGCCGGCGCGGGCCAGCATGCGGGCGGCCCCTTGCAGCGACATCTCACGCGGGACCATCACGACATGCGCCGACATGATGTCGGCCGCGCACAGACTCATCAGTGACTTGGTGTGCTGGTTCATGCGGCACCTTCTTCGAAGTGGTGGATTTTCCAGGCACTGCAAGGAGAAAGCAAAACGCATGCCAACGATCGTCAATGAGACTTTGTGAGACTTCGGCGATTTTCACCGCAAAAAACAATCTTCACGAGTTGATTCGCAATGGATCCGCACAGTAGTGGGCGGTTTCGGCACAATGTCAATGAAATGCGTCTTCCTCCGGCTGCTCCCGATCCGTTAATTCAGTTGGCGCCGCGCCCGATTGGAAAGGAAACAACACCCACAAGGTAAAGCCTACCAGCAGGCTGAACCCCGCACCGATGGTTGCTCCCGCCATGGCTACCTCGAAGAGCGGGAGGCCCCGGCCTTGGAGGATTGCAATCGCAAGTAGCATTGTGATGGCAAACCCAGCCACCATGCGAAAGAGAATCGAGCTCAAGGGGCGCAACGGTCGCTCGGGTTTCGCCGGCACCGGTGGCGGCTGGACCTCGGTGAAGTGCTGGTGCATCTCTGCGCCAATGCACCTCCAGCATTCCTTGAACTGGTCCTGGTGCGGCTCGCCGCATGTTGGACAGATCCACATGATTGAATCCTCGAGAAAGCCCAGGGACGGCCGTCCCTGGGCTTTCCGCTATCTCCGCGGCAAATGATACCACGCCCGATTGCAGACTTCCTTTTCCTCCGCATCGAGCGTCACATTGACCGAGGCAAGGCTGGCGTCCATCTGCTCCGGTTTGCTCGCGCCAACGATCGCCGAGGTGATCCCCGACTGTGCCAGCACCCAGGCAATGGCCACCTGCAAGATCGATTTGCCGCGAGGCTGAAAATACTTCTGCAACTCGTTCACTGCCTCGAGCTGGGCTTGCTGCCAGTAGCGCTCGCGGTAGAGATCGCCGGTCTTGCCAAGGCTGAATCGGGTCTTTTCCGGCGGTGCATCGAGTGTCTGATACTTGCCAGTCAGAAATCCGCCCGCCAAGGGATTATACGCAATGACGCCCACACCCTGATCGCGGCAGAGCGGCAGTAGCTCGGCTTCCGGATCGCGAAAAAGGAGATTGTAGCGTGGCTGCACACAGTCGAAGCGGGCCCAGTCGTGGGCAGCGCTGACGCCGAGCGCGAGGGCGACTTGCCACGCCGGATAGTTGGAGCAGCCGAGATAGCGGACCTTGCCTTGCCGAACGACATCGTCGAGCGCCCGCAAGGTTTCTTCGATCGGCGTCTCGGCATCAAAGCTGTGGGGCTGGTAGAGATCGATGTAATCGGTTTGCAGCCGGCGCAGACTGTCATCCACTGCCTGAATAATGTGCCGGCGCGAAAGTCCTTCGTCGTTGCTGCTTGGTCCAACCTTCATCCGACATTTGGTGGCCAGTACGAAGCGATCGCGCTGCCCTTTCAGCCAGCGGCCGACGATTTCCTCGGTGCGTCCTGCCGTTTCGACCGTAGGGGGCACCGGATAGACGTCGGCCGTGTCGATGAAGTAAACGCCGCCGTCCGTCGCCTTGTTCATGATGGCGAACGATGTCTTCTCGTCACACTGATAGCCAAACGTCATGGTGCCCAGACAAATCTCGGAGACCTTCAAGCCGGTGCGGCCCATACGGACAGTTTTCATGGCAGGTTCCTTGACGATGACGCGAATCGAACGACGGAGGGATTATATGGCCGTTGAGCCCGAAGCGCTAGCAAGGAACGCGATTCGCCGGTGCGGGTGATTCGGGCGTAAATCTCGAAAAGTTGCTCCCGCTTTCTTTTGACAAGCCCTGGCGGCATGGTATGATACCCGCTTTCCGTCTGAACCATCGACATAGTTTTCGGTGCCGCCGATGGCCGCCGCGCTCGAACCGACTGACGTCAAGTACTTCAAGCGCTACCGCATGGAGCTGGATTTGGTCGCTCCGTTGCCGCCGGTGGCGACTCTCCCCGAAGGCTATGCCTGGATTCCCTGGGAAGCTCGGCTGCTCGAAGCGCATGCCGAGGTGAAGTACCAGTGCTTCCGGGATGAACTCGACGGCGTCGTCTTTCCAAATCTCAGCAATCGCGCCGGTTGCACTCGGCTCATGCGTGAAATCGCCTTGCGGATCGGCTTCCGCCCCGACTCGACCTGGCTGATCGCGCAGGGAGAAACCCATGTCGCCACGGTGCAAGGAGTCTCGGACCGCACGGGCCTGGGGAGCATCCAGAATCTTGGCGTCATCCCCGCCCATAGAGGCCGCGGTCTCGGCATGGCGCTGCTCTTGCAAGCGTTGCATGGGTTTCGCCGTCACGGCTTGGGCAAGGCGACTCTGGAGGTGACCGCACAGAACGATGCCGCTGTGCGCATGTATCGTCAGATCGGCTTTCGCTTCCGCAAGACTTTTTACCGCATGGTCGAGCCATCCACCTATCGCCTTGAGCCGCTTTTCAGTCCGGACTGGACGCTGTGATTTGACCTTCTCCGTAGAATAGGTTTAGCGCACAGGCAACGCGGCGAGCAAGCTCGCCGGCTAAACAAACTATGGTAAACCATCGTGGCCCAACAAGTCTTTCAACATACGCTCTCCAATGGCCTGACGTTGCTCTTGGAACGCATGGATCACGTGCGTTCGGCCGCGGTCAACTTCCTGGTGCCGGCGGGCTGTGCTTACGATCCGCCGGGGCAGATCGGGCTGGTGTCGATCTTCTCGGACATGATCACCCGCGGCGCCGGCGATCGCGATAGCCGGGCGCTCAGCCTGGCGATGGACAGCCTGGGCCTCGATCACTCCGAAAGCGTCGGCCAGTTGCACCTGCGACTCTGGGGCTCGACGCTGGCCCGAAACATCCCCCCTTCGCTGGAACTGTTCGCCGATGTGCTGCTGCGGCCGCATCTGCCGGCGGAAGAACTTGATTCCGTCAAGTCGCTGGCGCTGCAAGACTTGCAATCACTCGAAGATGAACCTCGCGCCAAGGTGATGGTCGAGATGCGCCGCCGCTTCTGGCCGGCGCCGCTCGGTCAAGATCGCCGCGGCACCGAGGAGACAATCTCACGCATCACGCCGGAGAGCCTTCGCGCATTCCATGCCGCGAGGTTCGGGCCGAAGGGAATCATTCTGTCGGTCGCCGGCAACATGGAATGGCAGCCGCTGCGAGATCAAGTCGAGAAGCTGTTCGGCGACTGGAAGGGCGCCGCCACGCCGCCACCGGAATTGACGCCGCCCATCAAGGGCAACGCCCACCTGGAAAAGGACACGACGCAGACGCAAATCGTCATCGGCTATGCGAGCGTCCCCTTCGGCCATCCTGAATATTACACCGCCCTCGGCGCCGTGCAGGTCCTGTCGGGCGGCATGGGCGCTCGTCTCTTCACCGAGGTACGCGAAAAGCGAGGCCTGTGCTACTCCGTCAGCGCCAACTATCAAACGTTCAAGCAGGTCGCGGGAGTTCTCTGCTATGCAGGCACGACCACCGAGCGTGCCCAGGAGACGCTCGACGTCACCATCGGCGAACTCAAACGCATGATCGAAGGCGTGAGTGAAGAAGAAGTGCAACGTGTCCGCGCTGGCCTGAAGTCATCTGTCATCATGCAGGAAGAATCGACGTCATCGCGCGCCGGCGCGCTGGCATCCGATTGGTACTACCTGGGCCGAGTCCGTCCGACGGAGGAAATTCAGCAAGCGGTCGACGCGCTGGCCCCAGCGAGCATTCTCGAACACGTGAAGAAATATCCGCCGCGCGATTTCACGATTGTGACGCTGGGCAAGAATCCGTTGACGCTCCCCGTTTAGCGGCCGCAGCGCGCCATGCGTCCGCGTGGCGCACTGCGGCCGTTAAACAAATACAGGAACCTACGTATGTCCTTCCATAAACACGTCCTCAACAATGGCCTCACCATCGTCGGCGAGATCAGCCCGTCGGCCCGCTCGGTCGCCATCGGCTTCTTCGTCAAGACCGGCTCACGCGATGAGACACCCGAGGTTTCTGGTGTCTCGCATTTCCTCGAACACATGGTATTCAAGGGAACGCCGCACCGCACTGCCCTCCAGGTCAACTACGATTTCGACCGCATCGGCGCCAGCTACAACGCCTTCACCAGCGAGGAGAACACTGTCTTTTACGCGGCGATCCTGCCGGAGTACTTGCCGCAAGCCGTTGATATTCTTGCCGACATCCTGCGGCCATCCCTGCGCGGCGACGACTTCGACATGGAGAAAAACGTCATCATCGAAGAAATCGGCATGTACGACGATCAACCGATGTGGTGTGCCTACGACAACGCCAAAAAAGCATTCTTCAATGAGCACCCGCTGGGCAACAGCATTCTCGGCACCAAGGAGAGCATCACGGCCCTCTCTCGCGATCAGATGCAAGCGTACTATGACCGCCGCTACGTCGCCCCGAACATCACGGTTTCGCTCGCCGGCAACTTCAAATGGGACGACGCAGTGAAGCTGGTCGAAAAGCAATGCGGCAGTTGGCCGACCGGCACAGCTCCGCGCGGCAACATCAAGCCGGTTGAGCCACGGAAGTATCAGCAGGTGATGACGAAAGAGAAGCTGAACCAGGAGCAGGTCTTCATGCTCGCGCCGGCTCCCGCCGCCGATTCGCCCGAGCGCTATGCCGCCGACACGCTGGCGATGATCGTCGGCGACGATTCCGGCAGCCGGTTCTACTGGGCCCTCGTCGATCCCGGCCGTGCCGAGGCCGCAGACATGAGCTTCCATGATTACGAAGGCACCGGCAGCTACTTCACGTCGTTCAGTTGCGAGCCAGAGAACACGCAGGACAACCTCGCGCTCATCCAGGAAATTCTGCGCGAGGTGCAGCACGAAGGCGTCAGCGACGAGGAACTCGCCGTCGCCAAGAGCAAGATCCTCTCGCGCGTGGTCCGCGGCAGCGAACGCCCGATGGGCCGCATGCAAGCGCTCGGCATGGGCTGGACCTATTTGAAGACGTACCGCAGCGTCGATGAAGAGTTGGTGAACTTCGACGCGGTGAGCTTGAAGGACATCCGCGGCGTGCTGGATCGGTATCCGTTCGACGAGTTGACAGTGCTGGCGCTGGGGCCGTTGGCGAAGCTGGAGTGACCTCACTTCGTTTAACGCCCGCGCAAAGCGGCGTGCGACTCGGGCGCTAAACGAATACCGATTATTTCACCTTCAACATCACCGATTTCGCCGCGTGCTCCGTGTTCTTCCCCTCACGCTTCGCAAGCACCACGAACGGATGCTCCTGCGTCTGCACCCACGGCTCGGCGTAAAGGACCACCGTGCGCGTTGTCTCGTTCTCGTTCACCAGGATGCCGTTCAGGCCAATGTCGAGCACGCGCACGCCGTGCGGCAAACCCTTGACGTCGAGCGGCACGCGGCCCTTGAAGCCATTCCTGCGTTCGATCTTCACGAGCATTTTCGTTTGCTGGCCCGGCTTGATCGACACCTCCGACTCCGCCGTCGTCGTCACGATGTCGCCCGGCTCGATCAGCTTTGGCATGTCGAGAATGGCCAAGGTCGGGGGGAACCGCAGGCCGGTCGCCTGGGTGCTGCTGCTTTCGAGTATCAGTGTCAGAATTCTCTTCGGCAACTTGGCGTCAACGTCAGCGAACAGCGCAACGGTGGTCGTGTAGGTCCCTGCTTCGATCGTTGTCGCCGGCATGTGGAAGCCGGACGGCAGTTGCGGTTTCACCAGGATCGGGCCGTCGAACCCATCGATGCGCTCGGCGGTGATAGTGATCGGCACGGCGCCGCCGCGTGAGACGATGGGTGCCGTTGGCGTCGCGCGCAAGGTGAAATGCTCATGCGGGGGCCGGATGGTTAGCCGATAGCCGAAGTTAACGCCCCCCATGCCGCGCGCGTCGGCGATGCGCACCTTGTACTCGCCGTCGGCGGGCGGATCGAAGATGAGGCGCGAATCACGGCCATAACCGGGCCCGCCGTCGTCGTTCTTGTAATAGAGCGTGAAGACGGGGAACCCGTTGGGCGGAAACGTGGTGCCGGGCGGATGCAGCGACACCTTGTACATCGGCGTGTTGTTGGCATGATGCGTTGGCGTCGTATCGAGGTACGTGAGCCGTTTGCCGTCGGTCGCGAAGAAATTGCAATCCGCGTCGGGATGCGTAGGCAATTCCTTGATCTTCATCAGCTCGTTGCCGACGTAAAGTAAATCGTTGGTTGCCAGTTCGCTCCAGACATCGATGCGGATGCCGCCTTGCGCCGAATCGTGATCGCGAAAAGTGACATTCGTCTTCGCCTGGCAACGCAGAACGGCGCGGGGCACCGGCTGGTCGTTCTTGTGGAGAATCTCGATGACGGAGTCGAGCCGGCTGCCGATGCGGCGGGCGTTGGCCTCGACGATGAGCCGCTGGCCTTTCTTGGCGCTGAAGCTCCATAGATCTTTTTGGTTATCTTTCTCGATGCGGCCGTTGGCGGTGCTGTTGACCGACATCTTGCCGCCGCCGATGAACTCCGGGTATTCGCCGACTACGATCTGCGCCTTGCCGAGGACGCCGTTGCCGATGGAAAGCGGCAACATCTGAGCGAATCCGGCGTCCTTGGCGACGGCCAGCGGTATTACTTTCTTCGGTAAGAATACGCCGTCGAGATGGATGTCCCCCTTCGTGCCGCGCGGCATGCCCATCGGGAACACCGACATAACGATCGGGATCTCGCCGAGCTTGAGCTGATACTTGAAGTCGGGCCCACCACGGTACTCGCGATCGCGCACACTTATGGAGTAGTTGCCCTCAGCGGGAAACATGACGCCGAGATGGCCGTCGTAGCTATCGGCAATGATGCGGCCGGCCTTGTCCGTGACCGTGAGGACGGGTTCGATCTTGGAGTCCTTCGCCTTGATGAGCTGCACGCCGAGCTGCTGGTCTTTCTTGACGTCGATGCGGTGAACGTGGACGGCGCCGGCGCGGTCGAGCGTGCCGGCGATGTTGGTAATGGCCGGAACTTGGTCCCGCAGGCTCGCCGCGCTCGCCTGCGGGTTTCGCGCCGGTTTCTCCTCCCCTTCTTTCTTTCTCCCCTTCTCCCCTTCTTTCACCTGGCCGAACTCATGCACGACCTTGCCGGACTTCATGTCGATCAATTGCACGATGCCGTCATAGCGGCCAACGATGAACTGCCCCGCGTCCTCGCGCAACGCCAGACAAAGGACCGTCTCGGGCTGCTTGTCGTAGACCTTGCGTTCGGCCATCTTCTCGATGTCCCACGCCTTGACGACGCGGTCCTGGCCGACGGAATAGAGCGTCTTTGAATCGCTGGTGAACACGACCTTCTGCACTGCGCCCTCATGCGCGAACACCGATTGCCGCAGCTTTGCGCCGGAATTCCATGGCGAGCCGGTCCCCGTAAGGGGCCGGAGGGCCTCGTAGACGCGAAGGCTCTTATCGACGCCGCCGGAGACGAGGTATCTGCCGTCCGGGCTCCAGGCGACCGTGTAAAGCCAATCGGTCGCTTCGCCGAGAGTGTAGAGTAGCTTGCCTTTTTCGACATCGAATACCTTCATGGCCCGATCCGCAGACACGGACGCGAGCAGTGTGCCGTCGGGATTGAACGCTAGACCGTAGACGGCGTCGCTGTGTTCTTTGAGGATGTGGAATTTCTCGCCTTGCCATTCCTTCACGTGAATTCGCGTGTCATAACTTGCCGATGCAAGCCAACGCCCCGCCTTGTCAACAACGAGATCGAGAATAGTGTTCGTGTGGGCTGGATGTTCCCCCTTCAAGTTGTCGCCAAATCCGACGCGGACGCTACCGTGCTCGCCTGGGCGGCTCAATGCCACAAATCGGGGCTGCGCGATTATCGTGCCTTGAACTGCCGCCAACGCCGTAACGGAACCCTTCCCCTGCGTGTCGTACCTGCTCCGGTCTCCAAAATTGGAGGGGCTCAATATGATGTGGGTCACGGTATTTTCTCGCGCGATGCCCAAGACTTCGTCGGGCGCCCTGGAACAGTAAAGAGCGGTAACGGGCTGCGACCCACGCACTTTCGGCTTAATCACCGGTAGCTCGACCTTGACGTTCACCGCGTCGTCCTTCGCACCCGCCAACACCCACTCTCGAAGCTGCTTGATCTCGGCCTTCGTCGGCTGGAACTTCGCCTTCGGCGGCGGCATCGTTGGTTTTTCTTTGTGTTCCGTCAGCAGCACCAGCTTGCTTTTGTCCGGCTGCCCCGCGACGATCACCGGGCCGCTGTCGGAACCGTCCATCATCGCCTTGTGGGTTTCGAGGCTGAGCGTGCCCTTCAATGTCTTGGCGTTGTGGCATTCGAGGCAATACTTCGTGAGGAAGGGGCGGATGTCCTTGGAGTAGCTGGGTGTTTGTGCGCACAGCGCGCTGCACGTGAGAAAAATCGCCATGGTCGCGGTAACAATACGTGGCATAGAACCCTCGCCATATAGCCCGCCGTTTACGGCGGGTCTTTCTACACACCCGCCGTAAACGGCGGGCTATATGAAACTCAGCGATTGAACAAAAACTCCCGGCTCGTCAGCACGGACCAGCACAGGTCCTCCAGCACCTCGCGGCGCCCCACTTGCGGATCGCGGGCCGACTCGGCCATCAGCTTGCGGAAGCGTGCCAGCTCTGCGTCATTCGGGGCACGCGAGAGGGCAAGGCTGAATACGCGGAGGATCGCCTCATCGTCGCCGACCTTCTCGTTGAGCCATTCTTCGACGCGCGACTTCTTGCTGCGCAGCTTATCATTCAGCGTTTGGCCGTTGTTCAGGTGCAGCGCTTGCGTGACGCTCGATTCCTGCTGCCGTTCGCATGAACAGGTTTGGCCGCGCTCGGGCCGGCCGAAGGCGTCGAGGAATTGCGAGACGAGCTGCGTATCGGGCAGTTGCAAAGCGCGGGTACCCAGCGGATAATCCGCGGTCGCCGCATCGCCGCCGGAGGAGCCGACGGCGACTTTCGTGAACGCAGTCGGCACTTTGGTGAAATCGCTGTAGGCGTCGAGCACGACTTCCGCGGGAAGTCGACGAATGAGATACCGTGAGTAGTAACGATCATCCCCCTTGTTCGCCGCTTGCGGCATAGCAGAACGCTGATACGCGGCCGAGTTCATGATCGAGCGGATCAGATGCTTGATGTCGTATTTGTTCTTGACGAAATCACGTGCCAGCGCGTCCAGCAGCTCTTCGTTCGACGCGGGATTCGTCTGCCGCAGGTCGTCCTCGGCTTCCACCAGTCCGCGCCCAAGGAAGTTGCGCCAGACGCGATTACTGAGCGCCTTGGAGAAATACGGATTGTCGGGCGCCGTGAGCCAATCAGCGAAGTACTCGCGGCGATCTTTTGCGCCGGCATGAGGTTTACCATCGAGCGGGGTTGGGGCCATGGCGATGCCGCGGCGCGGATGGGCGACGTCGCCTTCGCCAGTCGATTGAATGCTGAACTCACCGGCGCGCTCGCCGTTCTTGATCGCGATTTGCGAAAACAGATTGGCCATGCCCCAGTATTGATCCTGCGTCCATTTCTCGAGCGGATGGTTGTGGCACCGCGCACACATGATCGACATGCCCATGAATGTCAACGCCGTCGTCTCGCTTAAAACGCTGATGTCCTTGTGGAGCATGAAGTAATTCGCCTGGCCGTTCTGCAAGGTGTTGCCGCGCACCGTGAGGATATCGCGTGCGAACCGGTCCCACGGCTTGTCGTCAGCCACGCTTTGCCGCACGAATTGATAGAACGCCCGCATGGCAGGCTGCGGCAGCTTGCGGCTTGAAATCAACAGCAGGTCGGACCACCTGTAGGTCCAGTAATCGACGAACTCCGGTCGCTGCACGATTGCGTCGATTAACTTGGCGCGTCGATCCTTGCGCGGATCGCTCGTGAACTTGCGCACTTCGTCGGGCGAAGGCAGCACTCCCATCGCATCCAGGTACGCACGCCGAATGAACTCGCTGTCCGAGCATTGCGGCGATGGCGGAATCTTGAGCGCCGCGAGCTTCTTGACGACGAGATCGTCGATGAAGTTATGGCGAGGCGACTGCGCGTATACCTTCGGCTTGACGTTGTTTTCGAATGGCGACGCAACGCGCACCAGCGCCACCTGATTCGCAAAGATCACCGAAATGGCAGCTTCACCGTGGCCCGCAACCTTGACGAGGCCCAAGTCATCGACACCGGCGACCAGGTCCTCCGTGCTACCATAGCGGGCCCAGCGCGTCACTTCTTCGGAGTGGCCGTCGGAATACCAGGCGCGAACGACGACTTGCAGTTGGTCCTGCGGCTTCAACGTCGCGCGCGGCGGAAACGCCTCGATGCGTTCAATCTTCGCTTCGGTTTTGGAAACGCCCGGCGCCCCCTCGGCAATCCAGTCGGCCAGCACGCGAAACTCGGGCGACTTGACGTCCAGCTTCAAGCCGCCGCCGTGCGGCAGCGCCAGCGTCGGCTTCATGAGCATCAAGCTACGCGCCGGTTCCTGCCGATTGACGCGGCGGGCGCCGGCTTGCCGGGTCAGCACGAAATGATCGGCGTCCGGATCGTAGCCGCGCAGCGAGAGCTTCATGCCTCCCTTGCCGGCCAGCGCGCCATGGCATGCGCCCGAGTTGCAGCCGACCTTTGTCAGCAACGGAATCACGTGGTTGGCGAAGCTTACGGTGGACGCTTCACGCGTCTTTTCGACTTTGACCCTCACGACAGCACGCATGTCATCATGGGCCGCGGAGATGTTAGTTTCGCCATCACCGATCGCCTTGACGACGCCGGTTTCGTCAACGGTCGCGACTTTCGGGTTGGAGGAGAAGAATTCGGCGCGTGGCGTGATGTCGCCGACGATCTCGTTGTTCTCGGCCCGTAGCACGATCAAGCGTTGCGTCGCCTGGGGGCCGGTGAGCGTGACGGCGGGCGGCTGGATTTGCAGCGATGGTTGGCCAGGGAGAAGTAAGGCGGCCGTTAAAAGTATTGTGTTCATGGGTTTCCGATTCATTTCTGGGATGGGAGGGCGAGGCTCCTGCCGAGCCGCGAAGCCCGTTGTAACTTGGCGTTCCGTGGCTCGGCAGGAGCCTCGCCCTCCCGACCAATTCGTGCAATCTGGATCATTTCCATGGCAAATCGTGAATGACACCTTGCCACTGCCAATCTTTGGGTTTGGCGACCAAACCCGCGCGCTCAGGATTTTGCAAGACGTAATCCCACTTCTCTTCGTACGCAGTTTCGTTTCTGATGCGAACGTCCCAGTGGTCGGTCAGCCAACGATGTTCCGGCACCTTGTGGCGCTTCGTAAACTGGGATTTCCAGTATTTGACCCAACTATCGAAAGCAATCGTTGACTCGGTAGCGGCCGCGAAGAAGTGTATATGATCCGGCATGATCATATACCTTCCCATCCACCACGCGCTCGCCTCCTGCCAGATTTCCCGAAGTAATTGATGCACCGCATCGCTGGCCAACCACGGTGATCGATCCTTGGTACAAACAGTGTCAAAAATAATTATCGGTTGGCCGTCCACGAAGAGGACGCCATGCATGGGATGTTTTCGGTTCGCAAGATTGCCGTGGTCTTTGCCCTGGCTGTTCATGTCGTTATCCCTGGCACGCGGATCGGGAGGGCGAGGCTCCCGCCGAGCCTAAAGGTTGCAGGAATTCACAGATTCTAAAGTGATAGATTGACGGAAAGTCGCCGTTCGTTTTGATTTCCGCCGGCAAGACAGAGAACGGCCTGAGCCCCTGGAGTATTCCCAGGAACCCGTCAACTGTCCCCAAAAATTCGCGACCTGTCTTGTACGGATTGGAGCGCCGGTATTTCAGCAGCGGTTCATAATAGCATATCCTTTCGAGCTCGTCCCTACTCAGCGATCCCAAATCACGCTCGCAGATAATCCAAACGAACAAATGAGGTTTTTTCTGGCTTAGATCCTTCCAGATCCTCGGCGCGACGCCCCAATTTCCTTTCGTTTCGACAGTGGGTTTTCCAGTGAGGCTCTCACCAAGCTTGCCCAATTCTTTTTTCAATTTTTCAGCACACGTGTCGTAATTAAACTTGAACTCGAGGTGCTTGCCATTCACCGTCAAATCGTGATGTTCATACCTCTCAAGCGCATACGCATACTTGGGCTTCTGCTTCCACAGGCAGTTCGCAAGTAGATTGATGATCGGCCGCTCCTGCATGATGCTGGCGAGGTATGAGCTGATTTCCCCCCAAGCCAGTTTTGAAGTCCGAGGCAAGGGGAATTTCTCGTAACTCAGCGGCGTTCATTTCGGGCTCCTCCAGCACGAGATGCGACGGGTTACAACGGACTTCGCGGCTCGGCAGGAGCCTCGCCCCCCCGGCAACTTGCAAGCGCCGGTCAGAACAACTCCCGAATCGCCTGCACCCCAAAATCGACGAGCGGGATCGGCCGCCCCTGCGGTCCCGGCAGCTCGCGATGTACATCGAGGCCGAGGCCGCGGTACAGAGTCGCCGCGACTTCGCCGGTGGTGACGGGGCGCGACTTCGGGCGATAGCCGAGTTCGTCGGATTCGCCGATGACGCGGCCGCCGCGAATTGGACCGCCGCCCATTAAGATGGTCCAGACGCCCGGATGATGATCGCGGCCGCCGGCGGGGTTGATCTTCGGCGTGCGGCCGAACTCGCCCATCGCGGTGACCATCGTGTTGGAATAGAGGCCGCGGTCGGTCAGATCTTCGAGCAGCGCGGAGTAGGCGCGGTCGAAGTTCGGCACCACCTCGCGCGACATTTGGGCGATGTCGGTGAAGGGCCGCGAGCCATGGATGTCCCAGGTGACTTCGTCGAAGACCGTCTCGAACATGTTGACGGTGACGAAGCGCACGCCGCGTTCGATCAGGCGGCGGGCCAGCAGACAACTCTGTCCAAAGCGTGTGCGGCCATAGCGGTCGCGCATTGTCGGCGATTCCTGGTTCAGGTTGAACGCCTCGCGCGCTCGCGGGCTGGACATCAACCGGTAGGCGAGTTGAAAGTTGCCGTCGAGCTGGCGGGCCTGTTGATTGTGTTCGAAGGCATCCAGAGAGGCATCGACGGCGTCACGCATCCGTTGGCGTCGGTCGGCGCGGATCGGCGAAATGTACGACGGGGGCAGCAGGTCCGGCACCTGGAAGTCGGGCACGGCAGGATCTGCGTTGAGGATGAACGGATCGTGCGCTCGGCCCAGATAACCCGCCGTGTGCCCATGCGGCAGGTTGCCACCGGTGCGGCCAATCGGGCGAGGCAACAGTACGTGGGCCGGCATCTCGGCTCGCTGGCCTTTGACGTAACCCAGGGCACAGCCGATATGGGGATGCTCGATGCCGCCAGTGAATAGACGCCCGGTTTGCATCATCTGATGGCCGGTGTCATGTACAGCCGCGGCGGTGTGATAAACGGAACGAACCAGCGAGAACTTGTCGGCATGACGAGCCATGCGCGGAAAGGTTTCGCTGATGCGCATGCCCGGCACGTTGGTTGCCGTCGGCTGGAATGGTCCGCGCACCTCGACCGGCGCGTCGGGCTTCGGGTCCCACGTGTCAATGTGGCTGGGGCCGCCGACCAGGAACAGCATGATGCAATTCACGTCGCGATCGGCCTGGCCGCTCTGCTGTGCGGCAAGGTAATCGCCCAGCGTCAGGCCGAGCACCGAGATCGCGCCGGCATGCAGGAAATCACGGCGGATCAGGCCGTCGCAGAAGCGGGCCGGTTTTTGTGCATCCAGTCGCAGCATGGAGTCACCTCGAATAGATCATTGTGCGGCAAGCCGCCGCAGGGATAACATTAAAACTAATCCAATACGCCCACGGGGTCAATTCAATTCAGACATTCAAGCAACGGTCTTTACTTCAAAGGAGCGAGTCATGAAGCTACACCAATGGTTCACGGCGGCGATGATCTGCTGTCTCGGCGTCCTCGCGCCGCTATGGGCACAGGACAAGGAGGAACCCAAGCCGATGCCAAAGTCAGTCGTACTGGTGCGTGAGCACATCGACAAAATGGAATTCGGCAAGGAAGCCGGCGAGGTCACGCTTCAGGCCGGCGCCGCCGTCAACGCGGTGTTCCCCGAGCATCACATGGTCATCGTCCGCTTTCGGATCTATCCGGTGGCAAGGATCATGCCCGAAGGCCTGTCCGCCTCCAACATCTTCGCCGTCACCAAGGAAGGCAAGTTGCAGCACCTGAAAGACGCCAAGACGCTGGAAAAGTTCTTCCGCGCCAATCATGCCGCCGTGAAGAATGACAAGGAAGCCAAGACCCTGCTGGCAGCGTGGTTGACGTTGACGCCGGAGTTTCACCAGGACGGCATGTTCAAGTTCGAGGTGATGGCGAAGGAGTTCGCGTACGAAGACAACAAGGCCACCGGCCGAGCGACCGTCATGCAGGGAGGCAACGGGCAGGTGAGCGCCGAGCTGCTGATCGATAAAGAGGGCAAGCTTGCAAAAGCTACCGAGAAAGCGGCCATCCGCCCCGGTCCACGGCCGATCTGCCAGGCCACCAAGCTGCTCGACGCCGATCCGCTCGTGCGGCGCATTGTCGAGCAGGACCTGCTCATCATGGGTCTGTCGGCCCGCGATTACCTGATGGAGCAGCGCGAGCGCGCGACGCCGGAGCTGCGGCAAGCGATCGATCGGCTGTGGCAGCAGATTCAGAGGAACGGCTGGTAGGAGAATCAACAACTGCAAGTCACACGGACCCGGCGGTGAAGGCGGAGCGCGCATCGCCGCGATGGGTCAAAAACTATCGCTAACCGGACCTTGACACCGTGGCGATTTAGGCGTACCTTATTGTTTGATAAGCTGCCGCTAATTCAAAGGTGTCTGGTCCCATGAAACGACTGATACTACTTTTCGGTTTTAGCTGCCTGGTATCGATTTCACTTCTTGGCTGCACGCGCGATCCGGTCGCCAACAACGGCGATGGCTTACACACACACGCTGATAAGAAGGTCACGGTACCGTTCACGCACAAGGGGGCCATGCCCATCAAGGTCGTTTGCACGATCGGCATGGTCGGGGATATCGTCCGCAACATCGGCGGCGAATTCGTAAAGGTCGAGCAGTTGATGGGCGAAGACGTCGATCCGCACCTCTACAAGGTGACATCCGCCGACGTGGCGAAAATGAATGAGTCCGACGTCATCTTCTACTCAGGCCTGCACCTGGAAGGAAAAATGACCGACACGCTGGAACAAGTATCCCGCAAGAAGCCCGCGTTTCCCGTGGCCGAGTATCTGCCGGCAAAATCCATTCTCCGAGATGAAGACAAACATCCCGATCCGCACGTGTGGTTTGACGTATCTCTGTGGAGCCAGGTCGCCGGCGTCGTCGGTGATGCGCTCGCGCTCTACGATCCGACCAACGCGGCCGCCTACAAGAAGCGAACCGAGGCCTACCGCGCGGAGCTGGCCAAGCTTCACGAGGAGTCTATCAATAAAATCGCCTCGATTGAGCCCAAGGAAAAACGCGTCCTGATTACGTCTCACGACGCCTTCCGCTATTTTGGCCGTGCCTACGTTATTGAGGTCAAGGGCATCCAGGGCATCAGCACCGACCAGCAAGCGAGCTTGCGCGACATCAACCAGATCGTCGAGTTCATGGTCGCGCGCAAGGTGAAGGCCGTGTTCGTCGAGACCAGCGTTAATCAACGCAACATGAAGTCGCTTCTGGAAGGCTGCAAGGCGCGCGGCCATGAGGCAATTCAGGGGGGCGAGTTGTTCTCCGACGCCATGGGCAAGGAAGGCACGCCGGAGGGCACGTACATCGGCATGATTCGGCACAATGTCGACACCATCGTCGCGGCGCTCAAATAGGGTGGTTTGGCCGTAACACTGAAGATGTGTGCACACGCCTTTGATGTTGTGACTAAACGGACGGATATTTCGATGAACTTAATGCACCCTACCCCAGCGACCCCCGACCTGGGGTCCAAGCTAGCCGTCAAAGCGCCGATTCTCGACGTTCACGACGTCACGGTCGCCTACCATCGCAAGCCGGTGCTCTGGGATGTCGATCTCACGCTGACGGAGCCGTGCCTGCTTGGCATCATCGGGCCGAATGGAGCGGGGAAAAGCACGCTGATCAAGGCCATGCTCGGCCTGGTTCCGCTCGTGAGTGGGTCGGTGCGAATCTTCGGTCAGTCGGTTGCCAGCGAGCGTAAGCGAATTGGCTACGTGCCTCAGCGTGAGAGTGTCGATTGGGATTTCCCGGTGAGCGTGCTCGACGTGGTGCTGATGGGGACTTACGGGAGCCTCGGCTGGTTCCGCAGGCCCGGCGCCGGCGAAAAGGCCTGGGCCCGGCAATGCCTTGATATGGTGGGTCTGCGCGACCTTGAAGGTCGCCAGATCGGCCAACTTTCCGGCGGACAGCAGCAGCGGACTTTCCTGGCCCGCGCCATCGCTCAGCAGGCCGATCTCTACTTCATGGATGAGCCATTTGCAGGCGTGGATGCGGCCACGGAGGGCGCCATCCTGGCACTGCTGGTGCAATTGCGCGAGCAAGGCAAGACCGTGCTGGTGGTCCACCACGACCTGCGCACCGTGCCGGTCTACTTCGATCAACTCGCCCTGCTCAACGTGCGTCTCATCGCGGCCGGGGCTACACGCAGCGTGTTCACCGAGGAAAACCTCCGTAAGACGTACGGCGGGCGGCTCGCGGTGCTCGACACGCTCGGTCAAGCCGTTGAGGCGCAGGTACGCACGCCATGAGCGAATGGCTTACCTACAATAGTCTAATCGTCCTGCAAGGCGTCACGCTTCTGGGCGCTTGCTCGGGCGTGATTGGCTGCTTTGCGGTCTTGCGTCGGCGCTCGCTCGTCGGCGATGCCCTTGCGCACTCCTCGTTGCCGGGCGTTTGCCTCGCGTTCCTGCTCGTCGGGGAAAAGCACTTCTGGGCCATGTTGCTCGGGGCATTTCTAGCCGGCCTGATCGGTCTGGGCATCATGGCGGCGCTGAAACGCTGGACGCGCATAAAAGAGGATGCCTCGATCGCCATCATTCTCAGCACGTTCTTCGGCGCCGGCGTCGTGCTGCGGAGCCTCATTCAACAAATGCCTTTGAGCGGGCGGTCTGGGCTCGATTCGTTCATTTTTGGCCAAACGGCGGGCATGATCGAGGAGGACGTTCACCTCATCACCGCCTTGTCGGCCGGGACGCTGGCAATCGTGGCCCTGTGCTACAAGGAATTCAAGCTGGTGGCTTTTGATCCCGAATTCGCCCAGGTTCAAGGTTGGCCGGCGCGGCTGCTGGATTTCGCCCTGATGCTCCTTCTGTTGGGCGCGGTCGTGATCGGCTTGCCCGCGGTCGGCATCCTGCTGATGGCGGCCATGCTCATCATCCCGGCGGCAGCCGCACGCTTCTGGACGCGCCGGCTCGCCTGGATGCTCCTCATCTCGGCCGGCATCGGTATGGCGTCCGGAATCGTTGGAACCTACCTCAGCGCCACTCAAGGCGTGGCAACCGGCCCGTGCATCATTCTCGTTGCCGCGGGACTATTTCTCCTTTCGCTCGGCTTCGCTCCAAAGCGAGGCGTCATCGCGCAGCAGCTGGCGAGACGCCGGGACCGGTTCCGCCTTGAGACGCCGCTGGGCGCCGGAGAGGAGCCAGCGCCATGACGCTCATTGCGCCGACCAGCACGGAGCTTCACCAGGCGTTCTGGACCATCGCCGTGGCCAGCGTCTGCAGCATTTCGTGCGCCTTGCTTGGCTGCTTTCTCTTGCTCAAACGTATGAGCATGCTCGGCGACGCGATCGGCCATGGCGTACTCCCGGGAATCGTGCTCGCCGTGCTCCTGACCGGCCAGATCACCAGCGTCTACATTCTTGTCGGCGCCATGGTATTCGGGTTGGTAACCGCGATTCTCGCCGAGACTCTGTCAGCGTCGACTAGCGTAACGGAAGACGCCAGCCTGGGCGTCGTGTACACCTCGCTCTTTGCGGTTGGCGTCATCTTGCTCTCCAAGTACCTGCGGTTCGCACACATCGATTTGGACTGCGTGTTTCTGGGCCTGCTCGAAGTCGTGCCCCTCAACACGGCGGATTTCTTCGGCCTCGAAATTCCGCGGGCGATTCCGACGATGCTGCTGATGCTCTTTCTCACGCTTGCGTTCCTTGGGTTTTTCTGGAAGGAGTTGACCATCGTAGCCTTTGATCCGGCCCTGGCCCAGTCGATGGGCTTTTCGCCGCGGCTGGTGAACTATCTGCTCATTGCGCTGGTGGCGGGGAGCACTGTGTCGGCGTTCGAGGCGGTCGGCTTGATTCTCGTGTTGGCAGTCCTGATCGTACCGGCAGCGACGGCGTATCTGCTCACCGATCGACTGGGTCCCATGCTCGGCTGGGCAGCGCTGTCGGCCTTTTCGGCATCGGTCCTGGGTTATCTGCTGCGCAACATCGGCGGCTATTCGCTCGACATCTCCGGGATGGTGGCGGTGATTCTTGGCTTGCAGTTTGTACTCGCCGTCCTGTTCGCGCCTCGCCACGGCTTGGCCGCCCAAGGGTGGCGCAACTTCCATCTGTCCCTCAGAATCGCGCAGGAGGACATTCTTGCGACACTGTATCGCGCTGAGGAAGCAAGCGTGAAGACGTACTCTCTGGCGCTAAAGGACCACGGCCTGTCAACGTGGGTCGTCTGGTTGGCCCATCACAAGTTGGTTCGGCTGGGGCTGCTGGCGACGAGCGCGGCAGGATTGCCGGTTCTGACCGAGGAAGGTCGGCGGCTCGGTCAGTACGTGGTGCGTTCCCATCGTCTTTGGGAAACCTATGCCGGGGCCATCCTGGAGATTCCGCCAGACCACGTTCACGCAGCTGCGGCACTCGTCGAACACTTCATCGGTCCGCAACTTCAGGACGAACTTGCCAGCACGTTGCAGGAGCCTGCCAAGGATCCGCACGGAAAGAGCATTCCGCCGGCCCAAAACGACGCTCCTTCCGCCGCCTCGAAATGAGACTGAGTATCAGTATTAACTCGTTGGAAAATAAGAAGTTGCGGCAATTTTGCCCTTGAAACTCTTCTCCAGGAATCCTAATAATGCAGAGGTGGGAACGAACCCCGCCACGGGGGCCAGCCGACTTGCCCCCTGCCGATGTCCGATTCGCTGTAAGCCAACTTAACAAAAGGAGTGACCCATGAAAGGCGACCCGCAAGTCATTGACGCATTGAATCGCGCGCTCACCATCGAATTGACCGCGATCAACCAATATTTCTGCCAGGCCAAGATGTGCATGAACTGGGGCTACAAGCTGCTCGGCAAGAAGCACTACGAAGAATCCATGGGCGAAATGAAGCATGCCGAGAAGCTGATCGATCGCATCCTGTTCCTGGACGGCACGCCGGAGATTGCCCGCTACGACGTGATCCGCGTCGGCACCAATGTGAAAGAGCAATTCGAGAACGATCTCAAGCTGGAGATGGGGGGGGTGAATACTTACAACGCCGCCATCGAGTTGTGCGTGAAGGTGAAAGACAACGGCTCGCGCGAGCTGCTGGCGCCGATCCTGGTCGAATCGGAAGAGCATGTCGATTGGCTGGAAACGCAGCTTGCCCTGATCGAAGCGGTCGGCCTACAGAATTACCTGACCGAACAAATGGGCGGGCACGACGCACATTGACGCCCGCTCGCTCGTTAGCCGGACGCGCAAGCGACGGACTCATTAGTCCGTCACTTGCGCGTTTTGAAGTTGCGATTTATTGGGAGCACCGAAGGTGCGACAACAAACCAGCCCAGGGCAACGCCCTGGGTTCGCGTCAGGCCCAAGGTGTAGTTGCCCTGAAAGGGCATTACATATGTCGCATACGGTTGTGCCGCCCTTACAGGGCTAGATTCGTTTTTGCCCGCTTTCCCAGGGCGTTGCCCTGGGCTGGTTTGTTAGGCCCCTTCGGGGCAAGAAAATCGCAGCTTCAAAACTTGCGTGTCTGGCTAACGTTTTTTACCCACCAGGGCAGCCTGCTCCGCTGTAACTGGCACCGCTTCGCCTGGCAACGGTGGCTGCGGCACCAATTGACGCGAAATCATCTCGCAGAGCTCCGTCAATCCCGTCTGTGTGCGTGCCGAGATGCGCAGCGCCTCCGGTAGACTTTGCCAATCCCAGGCCGCGGGCAGATCAATCTTGTTGATGAGAAAATGCCAGCCGACCGGGTCATCGGGAAATATTGGCCCCGTCGAACCATCCAGCAACCATAGGCGCAGGTCGGCATCGCGTGCCACGCTCTGAGCGCGTTCGATGCCTTGTAATTCCAGGTCGTTCGTCGCTGCGCGAATGCCTGCCGTGTCGGTGATTTCCACGGGCCACCCGTCGATCGCGAGCCGCAGCGCGACGGTATCGCGCGTCGTCCCCGCGCTCGGCGAGACGACGCTGCGCGTGTAGCCGGCGAGCGCGTTCATCAAGCTGCTCTTGCCAACGTTGGGCGCGCCGGCGATCACCACCTGCCACGGCTCGACGAGGTGCTGGCCAAGCGGAATCAGCTCCGCGAGCCGTTGGCGAACCTGCGTGCCGCGAACCGGATCTGGGTCTGCCAGTTCCCTCATGCAAACTTGCCAGGCCCCGCTGACCTGGTCGAGCAGAATGTTGGCGGTGCGCACTGTCGAAGCGTGTGCGAGCGTTTCGAAAAGGCCGTTCGTCTCATCTTGCCAGGGAGACAGGATGGCTCCGTGCTCCAGGTAGAGTTCCTGAATCATGCGCACGACTTCGACGCCGCCGTGGCAGTGCACTTCCAGTGCGATCGTCGGCAAGCCTTGCTTGACCGCAAGGACGACGTCGTCGGCCAGTTCGTTGCCGAGCCTGCCGTACCAGTATTGTCCCGCGTCCGGAGTGTCGGGCAGGCTTCCCTTGCGGGGCATAAAGTGCGCAAGCGTAATCGCCCATGCCTGGGGCCCGCGCACTGCCAGCGTGGCGATGGCGGCTTTGCCGGGCGCGGTCAGGCAGGCGATGGTAGTTTGCATCGAATTACCGGATCATGTTTAGCCGCGTGAGTGAAGTATCCCTTCGAGCGTCATCTCCGGCCAGACATGCACGGGATGATGCAGCCTGGTCGACACACGCTTCGCGTCGCCTCCCGTCAGAAAAATCTCGAACGCCGTGGGATAGCGGCGCTGGTATTCAAAGATCAAGCGCTCGATGCCCCCGACGACTGCATGAAACACGCCCGCCTGAATCGCGTGCACGGTCGAGGCGCCGGGAGGCAAGACGGCCTCGTCCATCGCCACGATCGGTAGGAGTGCCGTGTAATCGTGCAGGGCGCTTGCCATCAAGCCGAAGCCCGGGAAGATCGCGCCGCCGCGGAAGACGCCGGCGCCGTCGAGATAATCGACGGTGACCGCAGTGCCCGCATCGATCAGAATCGCCGCGACATTCTCCTGGCGGCGCCGATTGGCGGCCACCGCGTTGAGCAGGCGGTCGATGCCGACTTTTTCAGGATGGTCAACTTCGATCTGCAGCGGCAGTTGCTTGCACGAATCGAGGACTTCGACCGAATCACTGCGTTCTTTCAGCCAGGCGACCAGCGTGTCGCGCCGACGCGGGTGCACGCCGCTGACGATCCATACCTGGTCGCGCTGCAGCTTCCATTCCTGCCATTGCTTGAGCAAGGCGCCCAGATCGTCGGGCGGCAACGAGGCGATGCTCCAAACCTGCGCGGAACTGCACAGCCCCCACTTGATGCGAGTATTGCCGACATCGACGACGATTGGACCGCTCACGGACCGCCCTCTTATCGCAGGATTCTAACCGCAGAGACACAGAGAAGAGAAATCAGGGGGGAGAGTTACAGTATTTTCTCAACACCGATTTCCGCGTGCCACGCGAAACCCCACTCTCTCTCTCTCTTTCTTCTCTGTGCCACTGTGTCTCTGTGGTTAGTCCTCTTGACGCGTGCGGCTCAGACGGGTTGCAGTAACAGTTGGGCAACGCGGCCGACGAGTTGGGCGAGGCCCTGCCCTGTTACGGCGGAGATCGCCAGCACCTCACGGCCGAGTTCACGCTCCAGGCGGGCGCGGACCTCGTCGCTGTCAGTCAGCTCGCACTTGCTCATGGCGACGACTTCAGGCTTGTCGGTCAGCTCATGGCGGTAGAGTTCGAGTTCGCGCTGCACCATGCGGAAGTTGTGGACGGGATCACTGCCATCGAGCGGCATCGGCTCGATCAAGTGAACGAGAACCCGCGTGCGTTCGACGTGGCGTAGGAACTCGTGGCCCAGGCCGACGCCGCTGTGGGCCCCTTCGATCAGGCCCGGCAAGTCGGCGAGAACGAACACACGCTCGCCGCCGGAGTGGACGACGCCGAGGTTCGGGTGCTTGGTCGTGAAGGGATAGTCGGCGATCTCCGGATGCGCCTGCGACAGTCGGCTCAAGAGCGTGGACTTGCCGGCGTTGGGCAGCCCCACAAGGCCGGCATCCGCGATGACCTTGAGTTCGAGAACCAGCCAGCGTTCCTCGCCCGGCTCGCCCGGTTCGAATTCGCGAGGAGTGCGATTGGTGGAAGTGGCGAAATACTTGTTGCCTCGCCCGCCACGGCCCCCTTTGCTGACGACGACTTCATCGCCCGCTGTCGTCAAGTCGCGCAGGATGTTGCCACGTTCGCGATCATAGATGATGGTTCCCGGCGGCACGGCGATGACGATGTCCTTGGCAGTGCGTCCGGTCTTCTGGGCGCCGGTGCCGGGGCTGCCGCCGGGGGCTCGCCAGTGCTTGCGGTTGACGATATCGGCGAGGCTATCGGTGCCTGCGACGGCGCGGATGATGATGTTGGCGCCGTCGCCGCCGTCGCCGCCGTCGGGACCGCCCTTGGGTACATATTTCTCACGCCGGAAGCTGGAGCAGCCCCTGCCGCCGTCACCGCCCTTGACAAATATGGTTACTCGATCGACAAACATCGGGTTATTGTATCATCTGGGCCGATCCTCGTTTAGCGCCCGCGTGGCGTGCTCGGTAACGGAAGGTTCTTTACGGGCGCTAAACGAAGACGATTCAGTATGCATTCCGATTCACAAACCCGTGCCAGATGGTCAGCCAAAGGATGCGAATGTCGAGCCAGGGCGTCCAGTGCGTGATGTAGTAGAGGTCGAATTGAATGCGTTTGCGCAAGGACGTGTTGCCGCGCCAGCCGTTGACTTGGGCCCAGCCGGTGATGCCGGCCTTGACCGCGTGGCGTGCGTGATAGTTGGGAATCGTCTTGGTGAACTTGTTGATGAATATCGGCCGTTCCGGACGCGGGCCGACGATGCTCATATCGCCCAACAGCACGTTGATGAACTGCGGCAACTCGTCGAGGCTCGTCTTGCGCAGAAAATCGCCGATCTTGGTCTTGCGCGGGTCATCCTTGACGGCCCAGACGGCGCCGGATTTCTGCTCGGCATCGGCGCGCATGCTGCGAAACTTGAGCATCTTGAACGTCCGGCCATTGAGGCCGCAGCGCTCCTGGCTGTAGAAGATCGGGCCGGGGCTGGTGAGCTTGATCAGCACCCCGATCAGCGCCAGCAAGGGCGACAGGACGATGAGGGCGAGCAGGGATAGCACAACATCCATGACCCGTTTGACCACGATGTTCAGGCCAAAGTGCGGGCTTTCGCGAAGGCCGATCATCGGCATGCCGTCGAAGTGGGTGGTGGTGAAGGTCACGCCGGCCAAGGCAGGGACGTCGGCGACCAGCCGCACATCGACCAGCGTCTGGGAGAGCACATCAAAGACGCGCCGGGCCTCATCATAGCGCCCCATCGGCAAACAGATGAATACGTGCGAGACCTGGTACTTTTCGACGAGCTTCGGCAAGTCGGCGACGCTGCCGAGGATGTCCAGATCGCTGGCCCAGTGCGACGGCTCGTCTTCAATGAAGCCAACGTTCTTGAATCCGAGCCAGGTGGTTTGGCGCAGCGACCGGGCCGTCTTGCGTGCGACGCGGCCGGTGCCGACGATCAAGGTTTGCGTCTGATTGTAGCCTCGCTTGCGCAGCCAATGGACGCCGACCCAGCTCAGGCGGCGGAAAAACAGGATGAGGAGCATTGTCAGCAGCACAAAAAGGACGATGGCGCCGCGCGATTCGTAAGCGCTGTGCAGGCCGAAGGTGACGGCGACCACCAGGAGGCCCATCAAGGCCGTTCCCATGAAGACACTGGCGAAATCCTCGCGCAGCCGGCGAAAGCGGTTGATCATGTACTGACCGGTGAACTGATACGCCAGCAAGGCGACCAGAACGACCAGCGGAATATTGTTGTAGCAAAGCGAAACGTCCGGCGTGTGCTTGACAACCGGAAACCAGCCGGAATCAAAGCGCAGATGGTAGGCGGCAATCCAGGCGAGCGCCGTCATGACCAGGTCGGCAAATAAGAACCAGGCACACAGGAGTTGGCTTTTCTTGTGGATCATACCGTCCCCATCCCTGGGACCTTTCCGCCGCGGCCCACTTTCGGTATGCTCGCCTTGTATCATGCTTCGCGCTTGAGTGTCAAGCCGGGTGAGATCGTTCGATTGGGAGCCCTTGCCATGAAGAAAATCCAGCACATCGTCCTGGTGAAATTCCCTGCCCACAAAGCGCACCGCATGGCCGACCTTGCCTCGGCCCTTGAAGGGCTGCGCAAGAAAATGCCCGGCTTCCTTGCGATTCAGGGGGGCGCTTACTCGAGCCCGGAAGGACTGAACCAGGGCTACACTCACGGCTTCATCATGACCTTCGCCGACGCCGCCGCGCGCGATCACTACCTGACGGATCCCGATCACGAGAAGCTCAAGCAGGCTTTCCTGCCGGACCTGGAAGGCGTGGTTGCTTTCGATTTCGAGGCAAGCTGAAGCGGCTCGGCAAGATGAATTGCGGCTGTAGGTTAGCGACGCTTCGAAGAAGCGTCCCAAGCAACGATTCTTCGAAGCGTCGCTAACAGCCCGTTGAAAAACGCCTCTTGACAGGCATGGTATGCTGTTGCCCAGATGTTGGGGATATCAACGTACCGAAGACCAAGGAGTCACGATGGCTCTGGGCAAACGAAAACGCGAAGAGCAAGGGCTGTGGATCGCCACCACTGAG
>SHZY01000078.1 GCA_009692065.1 Gemmataceae bacterium | reverse complement strand
GTATCTTGGCGTTCACTCGAAATCCCTTTCTGCTGGTGGTGATGGTTGCTCACTACAACATCAGACGCCGCAGAAACGTCAGGGATTTCGAGTTTTTTCAATTTCTTGCCTCGCCGAGACGCGGCGGGTTCGCTTGATCAAGGACTAGCAGAAGCCAGTATCGGCAGCGTTTCCACATCCAAGCAGCCTTCATCATTTCGTGTTCCCCATCGTGCGATAGACCTTGGCATAGCGCAGCGCTCGCTCGGCAAGCAACCGGTATTCTTCCTCCTGCACCAATTCCTCCAGCACCGGCTCCGCGCCCGGATAGCCGAACAGCACCCGCGGCGGCCAGTCCTCTTGCATTCGCGCTTCCTGGGATCGGAACCGCTCGTAGATTTGGGTCAAGAAGGTATCGGGCCGCGGCCGGATTCGCCGGTATTCCAAGAGCCCTCCCGGCAGCCGGTCGCCATCGAGAAACGGGACCGAGATATTGGACGGCTGCCACCGTGCCGCTTCTTCGGCCGTGTCGAAACGCAGCAGCCATTCATCGCAGTGAGCGCGCCAGTAGGAGGTCGGCCGGCCCTCGTACCACGCCTCGCCATTGATCCAACCGCGGCCGACGTGCGTCGCAAGCTCGTACAGGATGCCAAGCGGCAGGGCGACCAGTACGGCGGCAAGCAGCGTTCGGCGCAGCCATTTTTTCATGAGCCTACCTGCTCAGCATCAGAGTGGGACCACCCGAAACGCGATAGAACTTGTTATAGCGCAGCGCGCGCTCGGCGATTACTCGATACTTCTCTTCCTGCACCAGCTCCTCAAGCACTGGTTCCGCGCCGGGAAAGCCCAGAAGCACCTTGGGCGGCCAATAGATCTTCCAATGCTCCTCCTCGGGACGAAAGCGATCCAAAAGCTTGCTCCAGAAGGTCGGCGGACGCGAGGGTGGCGGCAAACTGGCCCAACCCACGTGTTCGTGGTCATCGAGGATCGGCACGGCCAGCCCCGGCGGAATATAACGCGTCGCCTTCTCGGGCGTCTCGAAGCGCGTCAGCCATTCGTCGCAGTGGGGCCGCCAGTAGGAAGTCGGCCGGCCCTCAAAAAACGCCTCGCCGCGCAGCCAGCCCCGGCCGACGTGCGTCGCCATCTCATACAGGACGCCGAGCGTCAGGGCGACAAGAGCGGTGGCGATCAGGATGCGGCGGAGCCATTTTTTCATGGCAATTTACTTCCCATCGACGCCCAGGGGTGAGGGTAATCCCGAACCCCTGGGATTCGGAGTACCTCATCCCAGGGCTTGCCCGGAATCTACGGCGAATGCCAGCATGCAGTGTAACGGCGAAAGGGGAGCGAGTCCAAGGAGAATTGCGGAGGCCAAAACGCACGCGAAGCGAGGCTCCACCCAATCGTTCGGGGGAGTCTCACTTCGGGGTTTGAATCGCGGCCGCGCTCGCTCAGTTAGTCGGCGAGTATGGCGTCGGGTTGGCGTTCGGCACCTTGAAGGTGTTCGGCACCTGCGTCACCGGGATGTTCGTGATCGGGATCGGCCCCGTCGAACCCGTGAAGATCGGGCCGGAATGTTGCGCCGAGCCCATGATCGGCGGCATGTGGGCTCCGCCCTGACATTCGCATTCGCCGCGATGGCCGGAGAATACACCGTGCCTCGAGCCATGATGGAACAAGCGAGGGAAGAGCTTGCCGTCCTCGCAGAATGCGCAGCAGCCCGACAGGGTGAACAAGAACCCCAAGGCCAGGGCCAGAGATGCCAAACGTGCGCGAAACATCGGTGATTCCTCTTCTGTTGACAGTTCCGAGAAAGACGCCTGCGACGTTCCGGGGCCGCGAGCGCCATCGTCTTGCACTATCATCATGCGCTCTGTTTGATTCTTGAGCAAATCTCCGCCACTCTTTTCACGAAATTTTTCGGTCCGCATGTTTCCTCGGCAAAGGTCGTGCTGTTCGTGCGGACGGGGCAAACTGGTCCGAAGTGAATGTTTGTCCCAAGTCCCAGGATGAGTCCGCCGCAGCCGGCCGATTCCCGGGAGGGTGCACGACACACTTTGCAAAAAAAAACCAAAAACAGCCACGGATTTCACTGATAACACGGATGGGAAATACCACGCTGGCATTTTTCCCCATTCGTGTTATCAGTGAAATCCGTGGTTCCATTCTTACAAACCGTGTCGTACACACTTCCCGGGGGACCGTTCAAATCTGCTCAATCTTCAATTCATTCGCCCGAAGGAACGCCTCGCATTCCGCGCGGGTGAAAACGCCCGGCGTCGTGCCAATCGCCCGCACGCAGCTCGCGCCCAGGGCGCTGGCGACACGCAGGCAGTCCTCCGGACTCTTGCTTTCAAGCAAGCCGCAGATGTAGCCGGCATCAAACGCGTCCCCGCCGCCGGACGCGTCCACCAGCGGCACCGAGTAGGCGCCGGTGCGCAGCCGCAAGTCTTGCTGCACCAGGATCGAGCCGCCACCACCCATGGTGATGATGGTCGTACCGGCGCCGAGCCGCTGGAAGACTGCCGCTTGCTTGAGTGGGTCTTTTTCGCCGGTGATCAATTCCGCCTCGTGATCATTTGGCAAGAACACATCGACGTAGGGCAACAGCCGATCGAAACGAGACAGGTATTCACCCTTCGCCGGAACCACGATATCGAGCACCGTCTTGACGCCTCTTTTGCGAGCCTCGGCAAAAACGGGAACTAGCTCGTCCTGCGTAACCCCCGGCATGACGAGGTAGCCGCCGAGGTATAACACCTTGACTTGATCCAGGAGCCTGAGCGGAATGTCGGCCGCCCGGAAGTCGCGATTGGCGCCGAAGGTGTGGATGAAGCGGCGATCCTGGCCCTGCACGTTGACGATCAGCGTTTGGCTCGTATCGACGCCCGGGCTTGGCTTGAGGCAGGACGTATCTACGTTTGCTTCGCGCAGGATATCGCTGACGACTCGGCCAAAGACATCGTCGCCGACGCGGCCAACAATGCCGACACGCACCTGCATCTTGGCGAGATCGACGGCCGCATTCGCCGCGCAGCCGCCGACGGTGAGCAGCATGCCGTCGGCCATCACCAGTTCGCCCGCGGCCGGCAGATGCGCGATCGGCGTGCAGACATGGTCCGCGACGATGATGCCGGCACATAACACATCGATCATGAGTCGCTCCGAGCAGATTGAACCACGGAGGGAAACGGGGAGGACGGGGAGAAATCAGATTTGGCCTACTCGAATTCCCCCCGTGCTCCCCGTTTCCCCCCGTGGTTCATTGTCTTATCGCGTTTCGATCATTCCGGGTATCCCCGGCACCGGCCGCAACGTGAAGGTCGGCAGCGGCGTCACGGTCGCGCTGCGTTGGAGGCGGAAACGGAACTTCTGCGCGATCGTCGCCAGGATCAGCACCAGCTCCATCATCGCGAACTGCTGGCCGATGCACACGCGCGGGCCGCCGCCGAAAGGGAAGTACGCGAACTTCGGCAGCGACTTGATCCGCTCCTCACCCCAGCGCTCGGGCCGAAATCGCTCCGGCTCGTCGAAGAAGCGCGGATCGCGCTGCACCACCCACTGCGGCATCAGCACCGTGGTGCCGCGAGGCACGCTATAGCCGCCGATCGCGCAGTCCGTAATCGCCTCCCGGCCGATCACATACGCCGGCGGATAGAGCCGCATCGCTTCGAGGGCGATCATTTCCGTGAACTTGAGCCGCGACCAATCGTCCACGGTCGGCGTGCGGCCTGCCAGGACTTCATCCAACTCGTCGCAGAGCTTCTGCTCGGCTTGCGGATGCTGGGCCAGTAGATACCAGGACCAGGACAAGACCAGCGCTGTTGTTTCATGGCCGGCGAGGAAGAGGGTCATCGCCTCGTCGCGGAGTTGGTGATCCGTCATGCCGGCGCCGTCGCCCTCGTCGCGCGCGTGGAGCAAGAGTGAAAGCAAATCGCCCTGGTCTGCCTTCGATTCGCGACGTTCACGGATGATCCGAAACAGCACCGCATCGAGCTGCTTGACGGCGCGGCGCGCACGCAAATTGGCCAGTGTCGGAATCCACATCGGCAAGGGCATCAGGCTGTTGAACCGCTGTAAGAAATGGCTCTGCATGACCTCCATCGCTTGCGCCACGGCGAGGGCGTCAGTACCGACCTCGGCATTGAAGAGCGTCTTGGCGGCGATGGCGAGCGTGAGCCGCATCATCTCGGCGTGAATATCGCGTGCCTCGCCCGGCTTCCACTCGCCAATCGCGCGCTCGGTCGCTGCCACCATCGCGGGGCCATATTGCGTGATTCGATTCCGCGCGAATACCGGCTGGATCAGCCGCCGTTGCCGGAGCCAGAAGTCGGCTTCGCTGGTCAGCAGGCCCTTGCCGAGGAGAACCGGGTTGAGCCGCAGAGCAAAGTGCTTGATGAAGTGCTTGCTGTGCGTGACGAAAATCTCTTCGATCAAGTCCGGATGGTTGGCGAGATAAACGCGGCGATGAGCGAGGCGGATCTTGACCATGTCGCCGAAGTCGCGGGCGCAGCGCACCAGAAAATCGAGCCGATCGCGGCGGAACTCCGGCAGATTGCCGGCCAGCCAATGCCCCTTGGGACCCGTGGGCTCGCGAAGTTGAATCATGACCCTCAAGCCCCAGGATGAGCGCAGCGATTCCTGGGGGTCATCTTATGGACCGCATGCGGCTCATTCTTTCGGCAACGGCTTGGATACGCCACCACCTGGCGGCGGCGGGAGCGGATTCTGGAACGGCGCCGCGATCGTCGTCACTTCCTCTTCGAAGAGGGGCCGCTCGTTGAGGGCGCTGGTATACTCGACGCGGAAGTACGCCTTGCCTTCCTTGAGGGCCTGGCACTCGAAGCGGAACACGATCTTCGAGCCGGGCTGCAAGGTTTCAATCCGGTCAAACGTGACCGACTTGAGGGCAATCGTTTCCTTGGTCGGTCCGATCGCCTTGATCGCCTTGAGCAGATCGGGGACGGTCGCCTTGACATCGATCAATTTCGCCGGCGCGGAGCCGGTGTTGGTGAGCGTCATCACATATGCAGCATTCTTGCCGATCTCGACCGGATCGCTCTCGTCGCGCAGCTCCATGCGGAGGGCGGCGATGCCTTCGATCTCGATGCGAGCCGACTTTTCGGCGCGGACGTTGCCATCGGCACTGAGCGAAGTGAGCTTATCAGCGGCCGCCGCGGCCTTGAGGGCTTCGGTGGTCAACTCCAGCACGACTTCCTCGCCGGGTTTGAGAGTGCCGACGTTCCAGGTGACGTCGCCGGAGAGATGTGCGCCGCCTCGGCTCGCGGCAACGAAGCGCAGCTCCGCGGGGAGACGGTCGCGCACCACGACGCCAGTCTGCTCGGCCTCGCTCTCGTTCTTGACGATGATCTTCCACTCCGCCGGCCGGCCGACGTAGCGCTTGGCAGGTCCCTCAACCCGCAGCGACACGTTCGGCTTCTGCACATTCACGATATGGTTGGCCTGTGTCTGCAGACCGCCGCCGCTGGCGGTCACGCGTACGCCCATCGCGCCGGCGCGGCGCGGAGTCAGCACAACAAACTCGTCTCGCGTCTCGCCCGCTTTCAGGTTCTTGACTTCTTTCTTCAGCACGTTCATCTTTGGATCGTTCGCCGGATTCTTTACCATCTCGTGTTCCAACCCAATGTCATAGCCGACAATCAGCAGGACTTCGTCGAGGTCGCCGGTGCCCGGGTTCGTCAGGCGGATCACGAAGTTGATCGGCGCTTCGACGATGCCGGTCTTCGGCGCCAGGATATCGGCCTTGAGCTGCGGCGTCGTGATCAGCGTGTTGAATTCCTGCTGATCGTTCTGCCCATCGCCTGTGCGCATGATGGCGATACTACGAATCGGGCCAGCGCGGCGGCTCTTGAACGTCGTTTGCGCGGCATGGGTCTGCCCGATCGGCAGCGACGGGAACGTGAACTGAATCTGATTGCCGCGCGGTTCCGCCGGGGGGTTCGAGCTGACAAATTCCAGCCCCTCCGGAATCGGCAGCGTGAACTCGACCCAATCGCTGTTCATGCGCCCTTCGTTGCGGGCCGTGGTCGTGAACGTGACGTTTTGTTCTACCGCCGCGGACACCGGACCGACGTGGCCTAGCTTGACGCTCGGCGCCAGCCAATCGATCGCGGTTTCGCCGCTGATGATCGTCACGCCTGAACCGGTCGGCGTCGTCGGATCCGGCGGCCGAATGACCTCGACGGCAATGCGATTGGTCCCCGACGCCGGCGAAAGCTGGGCGATGCGCACCTTGGCAATGCCGCTCAGGTCGCTGATGACGGTGTCTTCCTGGGCTCGGCTCGGCAACAGGACGGCCGGCGGGCCATCGAGGATCTTGTAACGCACACGGTATTTCGCCAGCGGCTGGCGGTCCGTGAAGCGGGCGATCTTGGTCACGAACTCATGCTCGGTGCCGAACTTCGCGACGGCGCGCTGCGGCAATTCCCAGACCGCATCGACCCAGCGGACGACGACGGTCTTCATGCGTTTGTCCCAGTTGTAGATGCCAGGGACAACGACGGTCACGTGCGTGTCGCCTTCGACGGGCGAGCTGACGACGCACCACGATTGGCCGGGACGAATCATGACGTCGTCGGCATTATTATTGTTGCCTCGGGTCAAGCGATGCTCGCCGTGGCTGGTGTAGCTGAACGCGGTGTTCCCCTCGATGCCGCCGCGGCCCGGCATGAAGCCGCTCTCGTCCACTTCGATGATGTTGCCGTTGGCGACTTTCCAGTCGATGCGCCGCTGCCGGCGCGGCACTTCCTTGTCGTCGCGGACCGTGGCGAGGACGACGACCTGCGAGTTGACCTGGCTGGTCATGACCTGCGGTTCGACGACCAGATCGATGGCATGCGGATCGAAGTTAGCGTAGTAACCGGGACCGACCGGCTTGGCGTGGCCACGGATCACGTCGAAGGTGGGAAGCAGGTACGGGAAATAGCTGGGGTTGGCGCTGCCGCTGAAACAACCGGATGCGCTGCCCAAGAGGACGGCCAAGAGCAGCAAAGCCAGAATTCGTCGCGTATACGACATCGGCGCAAACACTCCCCGGCAATGAAGACAATTGGGGCGGACGTATACGCGATTGATGGAAGTTTACAAGCTGAGTTTTGGCGGGATTGTAATTCTTACTCGAACACCAGGAATGGTCTCCAGCACGGGATGAAAAAAGAACCTCACGCAAAGGCGCAAAGCCGCAAAGGAATGAGTCAGAAAGGAATACGGGACGGACCAATGCGGTAGCCGATCCTGGCAAATACCCTTCCTAGCCTAATCTCTCCTTTGCGCCTTTGCGTGAGATTGTCTCATCCTGGGGCTTGCGTGGCCATCCAGCCGAGGAGCTTGGCGAGACGCACGCCGAAGACCGAGAGGCCGACGACGACGGCAGTGATGCTGGCCATCAGCACTGCGCCCGCGGCGATGTCGAGTGCTTGCCAGGTTCGCTCGCGGGTTTCTGCGTCCAGGCCGCGATGGAAGGTTTCGATGGCGCTGTTGAAAAGTTCAGCCGTGAAGACGACACCGATGCACAGAAGCAGCACGCACCATTGCAGCAGTGTGCATTCCAGCGCGAAGGCAGCAGCACAGACGAGCGCGGCGGCGAAGAAGTGGACGAAGAAACTGCTATGCCCGCGGATGCCGAACTTCAGGCCGCGCAGGGCGTCCCCGATCTTCTGCGACCACGGGCGGCGCGGGCGCTGCGGCGCTTCATCTTGTTCAGGTTCTTCAGGCAACATGGGCAAACCACGCATGCGGATTCCTGCCCTGGCGGAAGGGGACCGGCCGACGCCAACCTAACAACTTTGTCAGCAGGCGTCGAGAGGAACCCCTCTGTTGTGGCACGGTCTCCCGACCGTGCCACCCACATCGACCGTAGGTCTCACGGCATGCCGGGAGACCTTCGGTCGGGTCCGGTCGCACGAATCCCAATTGATTCTTTGACTTCGGATCGCTACCGTGCGTCCGCCCAATGGACACCACGGGGAAACCCGGCGCTTTGCGTATTTCCGGAGGACACGATGTCGTCCCAATTTTGTTGGCTCGCCACGCCGCTTCTCGTCTTGCTGACCGGATCGCAGGTTTTCGCTGACCTGGCGCCGGCTCCCTGCATCTTCGGATGGTTCACGCGGTGATCGGAGCGCCCGACGCCGCCTCGATGGCTTCCGGACGCGGATCCCGAGTACGACTTCACGATCGTCAGCGATCCAAGCGTCACGCAAGCCGAGCTGCGTATCCCGAGCCGGATGATACGGGCCGATGCTTCGCCTCCCGTCAACCCGCGCAGTGCCATGGCGGGGCTGGCGCTGTCCGCGGCATTCGTCGGTGGCGGGATGTGGTGTCTGCGTTATCGCACCGGGCAAATCCCCAAGAAGAAACTGCTCGCCATCGCCGCCGTCCTGATGCTGTTGCTGGGCGGCTGGACGATGAGCGGATTCGTCGAAGCGAAATCGCCGCCGTCGCAATTGCCGACAGTGGTGTTGCTCGACGGCGTTGAAGTGCGCGTGTGTTTCGTGCCTCAAGGCGACGAGGTGCAGCTGGTGTTGCCGCCCGAGTTGGCGGCGAAAATCGATCCTCGTTGAACGAAAGCGGGTGAACTATGTGGATACGCTTGCTGCTGGTGGTGCTGGCCACGCTGATCGCTGTATCCGCTGCCTGCGCGGATGTTCCGAGTCCTGACGGACGACCGCGGCCGCCACGGCGCCAGTATTTTCCGTTAGAAGTTCCACCCTTGCCGAAAATGACGGTCTCGCGCGATCCGAGCGCAAAGTCGGTGACGCTAATCTTGCCAGATAATTTGGTGACCGCCTTGCAGCCAGCCGTATTGCCTCGCGTTGCCTCCACGGGCTCCGCGACGATGGTCGGCCTCGCGCTGGTCGGCTCGCTGGTGGCGGGCGGGCTTTGGCTGGCGCGTTTGCCTCGCGCGAAGTATCTGGTCGGTGTCATGATTCCGTTGCTCGGTCTCGCCCTCGTTAACTCGGTAGTTCAGGCCCAATCCGCGCGGCTCGATCCGCCACGCGCCGTCGTTGAAACCGGCAAGGTGCGCATCAGTCGTGGAAGTCCCGGACAGATTCAACTCATCTTGCCGGCGAGAGCCCCGGCGAAGTAGCTCCCTCTCTTCTCGTGCCCAATCTCTGCTTGGGAACGAGCAGGTAGTAACACCGCCGCGCCTTGACGCTGGCGCATCCGGCATGATACCATCCAGGCCATGTCAACGACCGCTCTACCCTCTTCAGCCCTCCGCACCGACCGCCCAATCGGCCGGGCGTTCGGCCTGTGCGCGCTCGGCTTCGTGGTGATGACGGCGGCGGTCGCGGGGTTCTTGCCTATCGAGTTTTCGATTGTCTCCGTCTTCCTCTGCGGGGGCCCGCATAACTGGGTGGAGGCTCGCTACTTCCTGTCGCGGCTGCCGGGGCGCTGGGGCCGGTTGCAAGCGTACTTCCTGTTCGGCTTCGCGGGGGTGTTCACGTTGACCGCGGCGTTTGCTGGCTTGCCGTATCTGCTGCCCGCGCATGAAGAATACGCTGAGGCCTGGCTGGCAAGTTACGCAACGTGGAATACGGTGCTCGCGCTGTGGATCGCCACGCTGGTACACTGGCGCAGTCGGCAGAATCCGCGCCACGATTGGGGCTGGATTTGGCCCGTCACGTTCTTGGTCATTGCGCTGGCGTGGCTCACGCCGTTCTATTGGTCGCTCGGTCTGGTCTATCTTCACCCGCTGGTGGCGCTGTGGATTCTCGACCGCGAAATCTATCGGACGCGGCGCGAGTATCGGTGTCTCTATCATCTGTGCCTCTTGGCCGTGCCCGTGTGCCTGGGGCTGCTGTGGTGGCGATTGGCCAGCGCGCCCGATCTGCCTGGCAAAGATATCTTGAACATGATGATCACTCGCCACGCCGGCTCGGATTATCTTGCCGGCATCTCGTCGCATTGCCTGGTGGCGACGCACATGTTTCTCGAAGGGGTCCACTACGGCGTCTGGCTGCTGGCGATTCCGTGGCTTGGCCGGCAGACGAGCCTGTGGAACGTGCCGAGCATGCCGCTGGGCCGGCGTTCGCTGACCTGGACTCGCTTGCTGCAAGGGTTCTTGCTGCTCAGTGCCGCGGTGGTGGCTGTGTTGTGGATTTGCTTTTACGCCAACTATCCGATCACGCGCGATGTTTATTTCACGCTGGCGATGGTGCATGTGCTGGCCGAGGTCCCTTTTCTCTTGCGAGCGCTGTGATGGAGGACTTTCGGAAACTGCTTACGGAGCCGTGGTTCTTTCTGTTCTTCGGCTATTTTCTCACGATCACGATTGAAACGACAGTTTTGTGCGTGGGGCTTTCCGACCAGCATCGGATGTCGCGGCGATTGCTGGCCGGGCTGTGGCTGACCGCGTGTACGTATCCGATCATCGTCCTGGTTGTCCCCTACTGGTATGATCCCGGCAAGGAGCGCATTGCCTATCTGCTGGTGGCGGAGCCGATCGCCCATTTCGGTGAATGCTTGCTGTTCTATCTCGCATTCGGGCCGCTGCGGAATTTTTGGCGCGACATGGCCGCAGTGTTCGCGGCGAACCTGGCGTCGTTCGGGTTGGGGGAGTTGTTGTATTACTCGCTGGGGTTTTACGACGCATGATCCAGGCCATCGTCTACGACGCCGTCGGCACGCTGATGCACGTCAACCCGTCGGTGGAGGCGGTGTACGCGGACGTCGGCCGGCGGTTCGGCAGTCGGTTGGAGGCCGCGGAGATTCGTGCCCGATTTCGCGGCGCGTTCGCCTTGCAGGATCGCCTCGATGAAGCCGCCGGCTGGCGCACCAGCGAGGAACGCGAGCGCGAGCGCTGGCGCACCATCGTCGGGCAGGTGCTGGACGATGTTGCCGACGCCGATGGATGCTTCGACGTGCTTTATGCCGCCTTCACGAAGGCGGAGGCGTGGGCGTTCGATCCCGAATGGGAGGCAGTGTCGGCGCACTTCCAGGAACGTGGGCTCAGGCAAGCGCTGGCGTCGAATTTCGATGGCCGGCTGCACGGGATTCTGGCGTCCATGCCGGCGGCGGAGCGCATCGAGCACGTCGTGGTTAGTTCCGAAGTCGGTTGGCGCAAGCCGGCACGCGAGTTTTTTGCACATCTCTTAGCAACGCTGAGGTTGCCGGCGGAGGAGATTCTTTTTGTCGGTGACGATTTAGTCAACGATTACGAGGCCGCTCGTGCGATGGGGATGCGCGCGATGTTGCTTGACCCCGCGGGGATATATCGTGATTCGGGAGCGGCAACGGTTGATCGATTGGGGATATTGACGGGCGTTTAGGCTCCCCTCTCCCGGGGGGGAGAGGGGAGAAAGCACGCGTCCAATCTGCAAACTGCAATTCTTCTTCCTATAATAACCAAGAAATCTCCATCCACCTGGAGCTTTCACCATGCTCGACCGCAATCACCTCCAAGATCGTATCGCTTATCAAGGCATCACCTTCGACGACGTCCTCCTGGAGCCCGGCTACAGCGACGTGTTGCCACGCGATGTCGATGTCAGGACGATGCTCACCCGCCGCATCCGCCTCAATATCCCCATAGTCTCCTCGCCGATGGACACTGTCACCGAGAGCGAGCTGGCGATCGCGCTGGCGCAAGAGGGGGGGATTGGCATCATCCACAAAAACATGGCAATCCCGCTGCAAGCCCGTGAAGTGGACAAGGTGAAGCGGAGCGAGAACGGCATCATCACCGATCCGATCACGCTGACCCCCGAGGAAACCGTCGAAACAGCGCGCCGCATCATGGACGAGCACCGCATCTCCGGCATCCCGATCACCGTCAACGGGTTCTTGAAGGGAATCATCACCAAGCGGGACTTGCGCTTCATCACCAACAATCACCAGCGGCTGGCAGAGGTGATGACCAAGGACAAGCTGATCACGGCGGTTGAAAATACAACGCTTGAAACGGCTGAGCGGATTTTGACGGAAAATAAAGTCGAGAAATTACTGCTGGTGGACGAAAAGTATAAACTGAGAGGCCTGATCACCATTCGCGATATCGACAAGATGACCGCCTTCCCGTCGGCGTGCAAGGATCTGCGCGGCCGATTGCGGGTCGGGGCGGCGGTCGGCATTCATGACTTCGAGCGTGCCGAGGCACTCATCAAGGCCGACGTGGACGTCCTGGTCGTGGATTCGGCCCATGGCCATTCGAGCAACGTCATCGAGACAGTCAAAGAACTCAAGAAGCGGTTCGACATCGACGTGATCGCGGGCAATGTCGCCACGTCGCAGGGGGCCAAGGCGCTCCTTGATGCCGGGGCAGATGGGATCAAAGTGGGCATCGGCCCTGGGTCAATCTGCACGACGCGCGTCATCTCCGGCGTCGGGGTGCCGCAGATCACGGCGATCGCCAGCGCCTGCCAGGGATTGAAGGGTTCGGGGGTGCCGATCATCGCCGACGGGGGCATCCGCTACTCCGGCGACATCGTCAAGGCGATCGCGGCCGGCGGACACACGGTGATGCTCGGCAGCTTGCTCGCGGGCCTTTTGGAGAGTCCGGGGCAGCTCATCATCTACAAGGGGCGCAGCTTCAAGACGTATCGCGGCATGGGTTCCATTGGCGCGATGGTCGGCGGGTCGAGTGAACGCTATCGCCAATCGGGGGGACCGACCGGCAAGCTGGTTCCCGAAGGCGTCGAGGGACGGGTCCCCTACAAAGGCAATCTGGCCCCGTTTGTTTATCAACTGGTCGGCGGCTTGCGGGCCGGCATGGGTTATTGCGGCACGCGGAATATCGAGGAGTTGCGCACCAAGTCTCAGTTCATTCTCGTGAGCGGGGCGTCGGTGCAGGAGAGTCATCCCCATGACATTCTTATCACGCAGGAAGCGCCTAACTATTCGTCCCGCAGCTCGGGGCAGGCTGGCTCGGAAGACAATTAACGTAGGCCTCACGCTCCGCGTGATGGAATCCCTCACGCGGAGCGTGAGGACTACGCTGGCCGCCGCGATTCTCACGCTTACCTTCGTTTCCGCTGCGCAAGCCCAACCGGACATCACGGCGACGCTGGCAAGCGATGACAGCATCACGCCGAAGTTTGTGCCGGTGAAGAAGGGATCCGCGAAGTCTGTGCAAACGGCGCCCGCGAAGCCAGCCAACGCCATTACGCCGATAACTTTCGTGCAGCCGATGCCGGCGCTGCAGCCGCGCAAGCTAGGCGCGCCAGAGGACAGCGCCGAGGTGTATGTGCGTCTCGAATTGCCTGGCCCGCAACGGCTGTTCACGCGGGAATCGGAATCGCAGTTCTTCGAACGGCTCGCGCAAGACATCCGCAAGACGCCGGGCGCCCGGGCGATCTTCCCGGAGGAGCCGAGCATCAGCAAGGTGACGCTCACGCAGATGCCATTCCCACGCGTCGATCCGATCACGAAAAAGACTTATGCCTTTCAGCAGACGACGGTCGAGCCGTGCTACGTTTACCATGGCCGGCTGTACTTCGAGCAGCCGAACTTCGAGCGGACGGGCTGGAACTTCGGCGTGCTGCAGCCGGCGATCAGCCTCGGGGTGTTCTATTACGACCTGGCGCTGTTGCCCTACCATGTGTGTTCCGATTTGCAGAGAGGCGCCGAGTGCAGCGCCGGGAAATGCTTGCCCGGCGATCCGGCGCCGCTATTGTTGCCGCGGGAACGCTTCAGCGTGACAGGCTTGGTCGGGCAGACGAGCGTGATCTTGGGTGGGTACTATCTGTTTCCGTAGTAGTCCGCTCTTCGTTTAGCGCCCGCGCGGCGCCATGCGGGCGCTAAACGAAGAGCGGCGACTCACTTCTGATTTCCCAATTTGCGGAAATACTCGCGGGTCATCTCGGCGGCATCGTCGGGGATGCGCTGGCGTTCGATGGCTTCGGGGGCGTTCTGCTGGGCCTGGCGGAAGGCGCCCTCGACGGCTTTCGCCGGAATCTTGCTGAAGTTGCCGCCACGGGCGTAACCTGTGACGCGCTGCATCCCCTTGGCACTGTTGTCGGCCCGGCTGCGTTCATCGCGAATCTTGCTGTTGGGATCGTTGGGATCGATCGGCCTACGAGCGCCTGGGAATTGGCCTTGCCCCAGGCCGTCGCCCTGACCGTCGCCGAACTCGTCGCCGTTCATCGCCCGCATCAGGAGACGCATGGCATCCTCGATTTCTTCCTGATCGCGCAACAGGTCGCGGATTTCTTTTTCGGTCAGCTCGATCTCCTCGAAGCGTTTCATGAGCTTTTCGAGCGCCTCCTTGCCGCCGCCTTTTTCGAGGGCGTCCTTGGCGTCGCCGAGGATGTCGGTGAGATCTTGCAGATCCTTGAAGCGGTCGAGTTCCTTCATGAACTGCTCCTCGGTGATCTTGCCGTCCTTGAGATCCTTCTTGAGCTGCTTCATGAGGTCGTTGTTGTCCATCAGTTTCTTCATCTGGTCCTGTAGCTTCTTGAACTGCTCGGCGACTTCCTTCTTCTGGTCGGGCGTGAGCTTGTCGTTTTTCAAATCTTTCATGAGTTTCTCGAGGGCGGTTTTGGCCTTGTCGAAGTCGCCTTTCATGAGGGCGTCCTCAAAATCCTTGGCCGGGCCGTCCTTGCCGGAGAGCTTGTCCTTGTCGATGCCGAGTTGCTTGAGCTGATCTTTGAGACGATCGATCTTCTCGGTCTTTTCACGCAGATCGTCGAGGCGTTCTTTCATCTTGTCTTCGAGCTTGCGCATCTTGTCGAGCTGTTCGCGGACTTTTTCCGGGTCCTTGCCATCGACCGGGTCTTTGATCAGCTTCTCGAACTCCTTTTCGATCTCCTTGAGCTCTTCCGACTTGATCTGATCTTCCTGGTTGCGTTTCTCGATCTTGTCTTTCAAGGCGTCGAGCTGTTTTTGGATTACCTTGGCCTCGATGTTGGGCCGATTTTCCTGGGCGGCAATGACACGGGAGCCGGGGAAGAGATTGCCCAGGTACGGCTCGAAGACGCAGGCCAGGATGGCGAGGGCGAAGGTACCCGCTGGAATTAGCACTTGCTTCAAGGTGACGCGCAGCGGGAACGCGCCGCTGATTTCAAGGCGGGACAGCTTCGCGGTGACGTCATGGAGCAGGGCCTCACCGGCGAGGCTGTCGATGGCGTCGGCCGGGAGCGTCAGGAAAGTGGTGACGCGCTGCTTCAAGCCGAAGCGTTCATCCAGCGCCAGCGACGAGGCGATGTCGCTGGGCCGGCGCATCCAGGCCAGAATCAGGCCGCCGATCGTGCTCAAACCGAGCAAAGCGCCCGGCACGCTCCAGCGAACTGTGGTGCCCGACCCGTCGAACGCGAAGGGTCGCACCAGAAACCAGAGCATCGACGCCAAGAGCCCCACGGCGACGGTCAAGAGCAAGCTCTCGACGGCGACCTGCAAGAACAGGCGGCGGCGGACGCGGCCCAGTTGTTTCTCCACCAAAGCGCGGGTTGAATCGGCCATGACGGGGTCCTCGTCCGTGCTGGTCTTCGTTTAGCGCCCGCGTGACAGATGAGGGCGTTAACTGTAAACCAATTACCGTATTATCGTCTGCCGACACAACAAATGCCAAGAGCGATTTTCGCCCGGCGACGAAATAATCGTACCGTGCCCTAATTCGCGCTGATCTCGAAATCGAGCACATTCTTGCCATTTTTGCCGCCGAAGACCCAACCCACGCCTTCGTGCCAGGCGACAACTTGCACCTCCATGCCGACCGGCACGCGCGGGATCGTGAAGGTGCCGTCGGCCTTGGTGATGGCATAATAGGGATGGTCGAAAACCCACACGTAGGCATGCATCCAGTTGTGCACATCATTTTGGGCGCTGACTGGCATTAGCTGTGGGTTAAACGATGGTTGGTATTGGGTTCCCGGTGGAAGGCTCCTATTGAACCCTGGGTTATGTTCTGGATGACCCGTCGCCCGAACGTTGCGAGCCAGCGGCGAGGAGTTCTTGAAGATCAACTTCTGGCCCGTCTGCGCGCGTTTCTTGCCATCGTACCATTCGGGATAGAACGCGACAACGTGTGGCAGGAAAGCTGCAAACGGCATATCGATCACCACCGAGTCCTTGCGATTTTTGTCGTCCGGATGGATCGGCAGCATGCCATCCTTGGGCCGTTTGATGAACACGGCGACGTTTGCGATGCCGCGCGTCTTCGGATCGATGCGCCAGGTCGGGGCGTGCAATTCGTCCTTCGGTCCCTTGAGAAGGTGCAGCATATCCACGTGTTGGCGAACCCTGGGTTGGAGGTTCTCGATATTCGGCAGGTCCCCCTTGAAGACAACGCGGCCTTCGAGCGTGCTCCAGGGCTCTCGCACTTTCCCTGAGGATGGGACGTTCGCCTCAATCTGCACGGTCGGCGGTAGCGCTGGCACGCACGGCGCTCGCTGCCGGCCCAGCAGACGCTGCAAAATCCCCTGGGCGTCAGCAGACTGCGCCAGGCACCCAAGCAAGATCAACGCGGCAAACAGCGTGCCCTTCGCGCGGATGGTCATTTCACGCCTCCCTTGTTCGGCGGCTCATTAGCTTTCTCCAGTTTGCGCTTGGCGACCTCCAACTCGGTGCGAACTTCCATGAGTTGCCGTTGCAGCGCTTGCATCTCGGCTTGCTGCACCGCCTGTTGGCGCTGGGCCTCCTGTTGCGCCATTAGCGCTTGCTGGGCAGCTTGCTCGGCGATCATGCGTTGCTGGATGGCTTGCTGCTCGGCAGCGCGGGCGGCGTTGTTGAAGATCCCGCGATCCGGCTGCATCACGAACCAGATGTTGAAGCCGACGGAGAACACCAAGAGAAAGAACAAGATGCCGATCACGACGATCAACATCGGCGCCACCGGAAACGGCGAGCGCGGCGTGCCATGGCGCGGCGGCGGTTGATCTTCGAGCGTCGGTGCTTTCTCGCACGGGCCGGCGGCGACGATGGGGGCGGGCATCGCCTGAATGCCCTCGGCATACGTATCGCGACGCTTCAGTGGGAACAGGCAATCGCAGCGCGGGCAGCGGATCGGTTCGCCGTCGTCGGGAGCGTCAATCCGTTCCTCGCACTGCGGACAGGTGGCGGCAATCGTCATGGCGGTTTCTCCCTGTCGAGCGGTATGGGGGCATTGTATACTGGTCTGAAATTGATTGCACGGGCAATGTTGCGCCGCTTGCGGCTTAGCGCTCGCAAGGCGCCACGCGAACGCTAAGCCGCAAGCGGCCAAATGGAAGTTTCCACCATGGAACTATTCGATCAAATCGCGGAAGCGAAGGCCGTCCTGCAATCGCGCTGGAGCGGGCAGCCGAAAGTCGGCATCATCCTCGGCACCGGTCTGGGCGGACTGGCGGAAGAGGTCGAGGATGCGGTTAAAATACCGTATCGTGATATTCCCTACTTCCCCGTCTCGACCGTCGAATCCCACGCGGGCCGGCTGGTGTGCGGCAACCTCGCGGGCAAAACTGTCTTGGCGATGGAAGGGCGCTTCCATTTCTACGAAGGTTACAGCCTCCAGGAGATCACCTTCCCCGTCCGCGTCATGAAGGCGATGGGGTGCGAGGTGCTCATCGTCTCCAACGCCTGCGGCGGCATGAACCCGCAATGGGCCAAGGGGGACTTGATGCTGATCGAGGATCACATCAACCTCATGAACGACAACCCGCTGATCGGCAAGAACGACGAACGCCTCGGCAGCCGTTTTCCCGACATGTGCCATCCGTACGACGTCGGCTTGCTCGAACTGGCCCAGCGGATCGCCCTGGAAGAGAAGATTGCGTGCCACAAGGGCGTCTTCGTGGCGGTGCCGGGGCCGAACCTGGAGACGCGGGCGGAGTATCGTTTCTTGCGCGCCATCGGGGCAGACGTGGTCGGCATGTCCACGGTGCCGGAGGTGCTGGTCGGCGTGCACGCCAGCATGCGCATCCTGGGGCTGTCGGTGATTACAGACCTGTGCTTACCGGACGCGCTGGAGCCAGCTTATTTGCCCGACATCATTGCGACGGCGAACGCGGCGGAGAAGAAGCTGCGCGTGCTGGTGCGGCGCGTGGTGGCGGAAGTGTGATTCTCCCCGTTTAGCGCTCGCAGTGAACAATCGGCGATCGCGCGGGATACGGCGGGCGCTAAACGAGGATCGGGTTTTCCATGCAACATTCCAATCCGCGTTTCCGCGACACCCTGGCCCTGACCTTCGCATCGCTCTATCCGCTCGTCATGACGTTGATCTACTTCGTCGTCCTGCACAACCCCACCGGCGAACCGAATCCTTTCGTGATGGCGGCGTTCGCCGGCGGCAAGATCCTGCAATTCGTCTTTCCCATCGCCTACGTCTTGTGGTTTGAACGCGAAAGCATCCGCTTGACTCGCCCGACCTGGGGTGGGATTCCGCTCGCGATCGGCTTTGCGCTCCTCGTCGGCATCTCCATGTACGTGCTGTTCTTTGCGTGGGTCCAGCACATCCCGGCAGTGGGCGAGAAGACGCCGGAGTTGGTCCGTGAGCGGCTCGTACAATTCAACGCGACTTCCACGCTCGGTTATCTGGCCTTGGCGTTTTACATCTGTGTGCCGCACTCGCTGGCGGAAGAGTATTACTGGCGCTGGTTCGTCTTCGGCTGGATGCGGCGGCATGTGCCGATGCCAGCGGCGATCGTGCTATCGAGCCTTGGGTTCATGGCCCACCACGTCGTGATCCTGGGCGTCTTCTTTTCGGACAACTTCTGGACGATGGCGGTGCCGTTTTCGCTGGGCGTTGCCATGGGCGGCGGCATGTGGGCGTGGATTTATCAGCGCAGCGGTTCGCTCTACGCACCGTGGGTGAGCCATGCGCTGATCGATGCGGCGGTCATGGGGCTGGGGTACTGGATGGTGCGTGGGTATTTTGGCTAGCCGGACGCGCAAGCGACGGATTCCAAAGACCGTCGCTTGCGCGTCCGGCTAACCGGCCGGGGGCGGGTCAGAAGAACCTGCCGGGTTGGATTCCGGCGGCGCGGGTGTCTCATCGTCATCGAAAGCAGCCGCGGGATCGGTCGGCGACAGCACCGGGTCGGCTTGAGGGCGCGGCGCTTTCGTCAGGCCGGCCTTCTCCAAAAGCGACATGCTCATTACTTCTTCCAGCTCCTCGTCGAACTCGTTCAGATTGCTGACCCGGCCGGTTTCGGTATACTGGATCGTGAAGTTGCGTGAGCCGAAGGCGACCAGATCGCCCGAGTGCAGGATTTTTTTCTGCACGTGCATGCCGTTGATCTGGGTGCCGTTGGTGCTGTCGAGATCGCGCACGATCCAGTGGCCTTCCTTGAAGATCAGCTCGCAGTGTTTGCCGGAGAGCGTGGGGAAGGGGAGGCAGATATCGCACGAATCGCGCCGCCCCACGATAAGCGGGGAGCGGGCGAGCGGGATGCTGTCGCCGCCGCCTTGGGGCACGAGTTCGCCATTGGGCTGAGCTTTCATTGGGTTCTCCGCTAACTCGGTCAGACACGCGTCACCGAGGCTCGCTTGGTGGTTTCGCGAGCGAATCCCTCGCGAAACTGCCAAGCGAGCTGCAACGACGAATGGCTGGAATGTTCTCCCGACCTTTTTAATCCTAACTGATGAAACGGAGACTGTCCAGTTTGACGCTTCCTCTCTTGATCGTCGGCGGCGGTCTGTTCGGCTCCCAGGCGGCGGCGTACGCGCGGCGGCACGGCCTCGCCGCGACCGTGTTTGACCCGAGGCTCCCCGGAGCGGCATCGCCGGCAGCGGCCGGTCTCTTCAAGGAAGCCTGGGCGGGCAAAAAACTCAAGGAGCATTTCCAGCGGGCCCTGCCTCTCCTGGATCAACTCTATGGGCTCCGACATGTCCAATTGACACGCGATGACGACAGCAACGAGAGCTTTCTCTTCGTGCCGCCAAGCGCGATCCTGGAGCGAGCCCCCGTTCGGCAACAAGTCACTACCATCGGCGATGGCTGGCTAGAAGCTGGTGGCGAGCGGCATGAAGGTTGGGTCTATGTCGCGGCCGGCGTCTGGTGCGAACAGTTTCATGCCGGCTTGCAGATCACGGGAAAGGCCGGCGCCTCCTACGTTTTTGACGACGAGCGCGCTGGGCAAATCCGCAGCATCGCGCGCGGCCGCCAGGCGATCTCCTTCACGCGCGATGCGGGGACGACCTTTTTTAGCGATGGCACCGCCGAAAGCGATTTCACCCCTGCGCACGATTGCCAGACGCTGGAGCGTGCCAGTGCGCTCGGACTGAGCGGCGCGCCGATCCAGAGACACTGGGGACGTCGGCCCTACACGCCGGGGGGGCCGGTGTTCATGAAAATCGGTGCACGCACCTGGCTGGCAACGGGCGGACGCAAGATGGGGACGATCTTGGGGGCGTCGTTTGCGCGGCAGTTGGTCGAGGAGGAGTTGCGTTCGTAGCAAGTGTAACGCCGCGAGCGGCAAAGCAAAAAAAGCCCGCGAGTCGCCTCGCGGGCTTTGGTTCTATCGGCGTCCCTGGTACCAATAGCTTGGCGCCTGGGAGGGGACGTAACCGACGGGTTGCAGGTTCGACCCGTAAGCGTAATAATTGGGCCAATACTGGGTCAGCATCGGTCCGGACGAGGCGGGCGCGCTGCTCTGTTTCGGCGCGGTCCTCGGGAAGTCTGATGGCGGCCCCTGGGGTGGGAACTGCGTGGGCCAAGGCGGATACGGGCTGGTTTGCATCGACGGCATCAGGCGAGGATCGGCGGGAAAGTACGCATACCAAGGCGAGGTCGGTCGGCCCACTTCCGGGCCCACCTTCACTTCGACCTTGAACTCGAACTTCGTCTTTACTTTCACCGCCGGGAACGGCGGCTGCGCTTCGGTGCGCCCGGCCAGGCCGAGCCAAACCAATCCCAGCAATCCCAGCCACCAGCGGCGGGCAATCAATCCATTCATCCGAATCCTTTCACGGTGCGAGGCATGGTTGCTAGGGAGCCCCCGATCGTGAAGGCTCCATCCCAAGCATGCACCACAAATGGCCCACCGGCTAGCGTGATAGGCTGCCCACACCGGGAATCCGCGGCCGCAGAAACGACAGGGCCGAACCAGACGGTTCGGCCCAAATCATCCGCACAAGCGCAACGAATGTCGTGGTTAGCGCCCGTAATAATACGGCGTCGAGTAGTAGTAGTACACCGGCCGCGGGTTGGTCGCGTACTGGTACGGGGCGTAGCTGACGCTCGGGGCGGCGTAGGTCGGTTGCACATAGGACTGTTCGAGTGCATACGGCGTGTAGTGCGGCGCCTGGTAGAAACCTTGATGGTGTTGATGGCCGCGATGGCCGTAACTGTCCGGCTCGCCGGGCTGTGCGCCGCGGTAGGCGCCCCACAGGAGGCTGTTGCCGCCGCTCGACCAACCGAGGTTGGCGCCGACGCCGATGTTCCACTTGACCCAGGCCGACGCCTGATTTTGGGACATGGCGATCAGGCCGATCGCCAGAATCCCGACTGCGAGAAACTTCTTCATGTTGACCCCTCTTCTGCCAGGAACGAGTTGAGTGTGGCCGTTGCTCCACGATGGAGCACGTCACGCGAACCTACTCAAGCATCTCCGAGAAGGGGTCCGGGAGCCAGAGCGAACGGCGCCGATGGTGCGGAATAGTTGTGTGAGAGCGCGTATTCGGAGGAATTCGCGCCAGGCTTTGCGAAATGCGCGTCTTTGATTCAAGTGCTAGGTTCGCGAGAAATCTGGCGGGAAAATTGTAAAAATTGCAAAGTTGCTCTTGCGAGGCAAGCCCTGGGATGAGGTACTCCGAATCCCAGGGGTTCGAATAAGAAAGGGCCGAATCCCATGATTCGGCCCTCATCCCCATAGAGCGAGAACTTCACCGCACTATTTATTGACCGTAGTAGTAGTAGTACGTCGGAGCCGGATAGTAGTACACCGGCCGCGGGTAGTTCGCGAACTGGTACGGCGAACCATACTGGTACGGCACGCTGTACTGGTAGGTGGTTTGATTCGGCGCCGCTTGCGGCATCACCGGAGCGTAGCCATGGGGGGCGTGCTGCGGCATGGGGGCGAAGCTTGGGATATGGCCGGCGCCAAACGCTTCGGGCCCTGGCGGCTGGCCGTTTTTCCAGGCGCCCCACAGGAAATTGTTGCCGCCGCTTTGATAGCCCCAGTTTAGTCCGAGGCTGAAGCGCGAGTTCACCCAGGCCGAAGCCTGTTGCTGAGTGATCGCCATCGCAGAGACGGCAAGCACGGCAGCCAAAACGAGTTTCTTCATCACATTCCTCTTCTTCTGTTGAACCGTCGCTCGCGTGCCTTTCCCACCTGTTGGGAGCGGTTGCGAACGTACTTTAATCATTCCCTACAAAAATCTGCGGAACCAATGATTCGCTCACCGAAGAGTCCGAAAAACTGCTACGCCGCCTATCCTCCGTGGAATCGGCGCTAAAGTGGAAAAAAAAGACACTTTTGGTTAAACTCTCGCGGCTTGTGTGCCGAGACAGTTCGCCCCGTTCGTCGCCGTCGGAGGTTGGCGGCGGAAAAATTTGAAAAAAATGCAAAGCGCTCTTGCGGTGGGGTGCGGCGGTTGTTCTCGATTAGCGACGCTTCGGTAGTGTCTCTTTTTGCCGCTTCCAGGTTACACTTCAACTTGAGGGCGGCGGATTCGTTCCTGCGTTCACCGACACCCCCTCCCTCCGCGAATCCAATGAATCCAGTGAATCCAGTGAATCCAATGAACGAATCCACGGGACGGGGTCCGTTCGAATCTTCGACCCCGTGAAAACTAGGCCGCCAAACTGCGACACTACCGACGCTTCAGAAGCGTGGGGTCTTTACGCTTCAGGGCCGTGGCCGGGGTCCGGTACTCCGGACCCGGGAGAACAGTCCGAATCGTATCGTGGCTCACCGGGGTCACGGAGTACCGTGACGCCGGCCACGGCTAACAGAAATCGGGGAGTTATTTATCGAGAGTTGCTAACGTCCTTCATAGGGCAAATTGACATTCGCCAGATAGCCGATCTGCAGTTTCGCGCGCAGCGCATTGGCGGCCGGCGGCCAGTAGCCGGGGCTGGCGACCGCCGCCTCGGCGCGGGAATCGACGTGTCCATCGAGAAATGCAACATTGGCAAAACCGCCGTGACGGAACTGCGTCGTCGGCGACGGGCCCCCAATCGGCGGACCATTGACGAACGAGGTGTTCGGCGCCGCGATCGAGTACGATTCCTGAGCCGTCGGCGGGCTTTTCCACCACGCGATCAACGCCGAGTCGGAGAACACGTACGTCTCGCCGGTCGATTCGGTGTCGGCGAAGCGCTTGCTGTAGGGAATGGGCGTCGAGTAATTCGGGTACACCCAGTAGACCCCGCCCAGACAGCGGTTGTAGCCGTAGCCGCCGGTCGAGGCACTGTAAATCGGCATGACGATCGCCGACACCAGCACCGGGCACTGCACGACCGCAGCATTGTTCTCGTAAAAGGGGGTCAGATGCCCCTTGCGCGGATCGACGTTGTTGGCCGTATCTACGAGGCCGAACCAGTACGTTGTCGCGTAAGGCCAGTTTGATGGATCGGGCGTCGTGTAGTTGGGGGGGAATCGACCGTAGGTGCCGTGATAGTTGTTGACCGCCAGCGCTAGCTGCTTGAGGTTGTTGGCGCACTGGATGCGCGCCGCCGCCTCGCGCACCTTCTGCACGGCCGGCACCAAGAGGCCGATCAAGATCGCGATGATAGCGATCACGACCAGCAGCTCAATCAAGGTAAATGCGATTCTTCCTCCCCTCTCCCCTTGGGGGAGAGGGGCCGGGGGTGAGGGGTGGCGATTTCGCTCGCTGATGGTTAACCGACAAGTGAAGAACATGAACGCAAATCCTTTCTGCCAGGCTCGGGCAGGTTAGACCCGGCTGCGGACTTGCGCGCGATGGAGTCGAGAGACGAAGGCTCGATCATCGCGGCGGCTTGGGTCCGAAGCCCCGATGATGCTCACGACAGGCAGGTCTTCTGGCTCTCGGCTCGTAACGGCATCCCGCGGCCTTCCCAGATGCGTGTGCATCCAGTGGCTAGTCGAGGGAAACCTGGCCGATTACAGCGGCGGCCCCGCAACGGATTTGCACCGTTTTCCCTTTTGCCCTGCGCTACTCGCGAAGGGCACCTGTCGAACCCTCTTGGTTTAGTGATGCCGACACCGCGCGGCCACTTCGTGCCCAAGGTTAGCCGCGACTCGCAGCGGAGCGCGGCCCAGCGAGCGCTCCGCTGCGCGTCGCGGCTAACCGGCCAACACCCGCACAATCGTCAAAATTGATACACTCGCCGCAGTCTGTGCATTCGCGCAGCGAATTCGAAAAAGACGATGAAATTGAACAGGCAAAATTTGAGTTCTGGCGAAGAGAGGCAATATTAGCTTGGCGTGCGATTGCCGCACGCCGAAAATCGGGGTAGTGACTGGGTGGTACTCGCGTTGGGTTACCGCCTCGCGCTGGGAGTCGCTACCTCGATTTTTTTCTGCGCGCGCTGCCGAATCACTTCACTTGCGCGTCGGGCTAACCTTGGATCGGCTTCACCGGCTTGAACGCTTTCAACACCAGCACGCGCCCCATCATGCGGGCCAGGATCGGTAGCGGGATCCATTTCCAGACGGGCGGCAGCTCGGGGCGGCGCAGTTGCCTTTTGCGCACCTTGATGTCGTTGAATCGACTGAACATCTGCTTGAGTTGCCAGGCGGAATGACGCCGCCGGCAACGCAGCGGGTTCTTGCCGCGGTTGGGTTGAAACCAGCGGTTCCAGAAGAACAGCGTGCGAACCCAGTAATCGACGTCGTAAAACGCCGGCGTCACGGCCAGCACCTTGCCCCCCGGCTTCAACACGCGGTGGACTTCCTCGATCACTTTTTCCGGATTGTCAATCCCGTGGTGCAGGCTGCTAATGCACACCACATCGATGCTGCTGGCTTCGAGCGGCAGGCACATCGGCTCCGCCTGGATGAATTGGCCCGGCAGGTCGCGCAATTCGAAATTGCGCCGCACCAGCTCAAGCTGGGTGGCGGCCGGCGTGCAGACAACAACCGCGGCGCCATTCTGTGCGTATTGCACCCAATCGGTGCCGAGCCCATGTCCGACGCCCAGCAGCTTCTCGTTGGCGTGCTTGCCGAATTCGAGCAGCTTCGGGATCCATCGGCCATGCTTGGAATGCCGTTGGTTTTCGATGTCGAGAAACCACTGCAACGAGTACGGCTCCGGATGATTCAACACCGGGATGCGTGTTGTCGGGGGCTGCAGCGATTCGAGTGAATAGAGTTTCTGGGCAAACTCGCGAGGATTGTGCGGCCCCTGCAAGTGCTCCGGCCGGCCCTCGGAAACATCGAACTCCGGACGCCCGAAAATGGCCTGAAGCGCCAGCGCGGGGTTCTCCCACCGGTTCATTTGATAGGGCACGAAATCCGGCATCGACCTGGGCCTCCTTGGCAACTCGCCGTTTAGCCCGTTTGCAAAAAAGAATCAAGGCCAAACCAGGAGTCAGGAGGCAGGGGTCAGGAGTCAGTGATATTTCTAACGCCGCATTGATCGCAGACACTGACTCCTGCCCCCTGACTCCTGACCCCTGTTGCTCTAAAACAACCCGACTGCAAACCAAACCCAGCCTCGCTTCGTAATAGTCGAGAGGCGGCGTTCACCACGATGGGGCTAGGCGGAACTTATGCTGGGGCCGATCTTCATCCGCGAATGGATTACCGTGCCACGCCGCCCCCGCCATTACCTCACGCGGGCCCTTTATCTCGGCGGCTTGTGGATCCTGCTTCTGACGATGTGGCAAACCAGCGTTGGCTGGGAGTACACGGCAACGCTCGGCGATCTCGCTCGTTTCGGCCTGGCCACCTTCCGCGTGCTGGCTTACCTGCAATTGACGCTGCTGCTCTTTTTTTCTGCGCTGTCGGCCGCCAGCACCGTGTCGCTGGAGAAGGACCGCCGCACCTTTCTCTTGGTGCTTCTGACCGATCTGCGCAACTACGAAATCGTGCTGGGCAAATTGCTCGGCAGTTTGCTGCCAATCGGTTTGCTGCTGGTTGGTTCGATCCCCGTTTTCGCCGTGCTGATGATCCTGGGCGGGATCCATCCCTTTCAGATCGCGGGCGTGATGCTGGTGCTCGGCACCACGGCGCTGGCGGCCGGCTCGCTCGGCGGGTTAGTCGCGTTGTGGCGTGAAAAGACGTTTCAGGCGCTGGCCTTGACGGTCTTGTTCCTCGTTCTGTATCTGTGTCTGGCGCAGGGGCTGGTGCTGGTTCCCTATCTCCTTGAGCAATTTTCCCTGCCGACCTGGGTGGATGCGACTTCGATCCGCGTCGCGCAGAATGCGCTCGATCCGTTCCTGGCGCTGGGTGAAGTCCTTCATCCGTCGCCCGGCCAGCGACCCCTGGCCAGCGATCCGCGCTGGGACATGGAGGGCCTCATCGCTGCGTTGCCTTTCAGCAGTGCGATGATGATTGTGTCAGCGCTCTTGAACGGCTGCGGTATCGTGAAGCTGCGCGTGTGGAATCCGAGCGGCGAGCCGATCATGCAGCGCGAAGTGATCGGTGCGGCGCCGGTTGAACCGGACCGCATCCACGCGGCGCCAGGCAAGGCGCGGCCGGTGTGGGTGAATCCCATCTTGTGGCGTGAGATCGCCACCTACGCCTATGGCCGACGGCCGCTGATGGTGAAGGCGGCGTATTTCGTCGTGCTGGCACTGGTCGGCTATTACGCGCTGTTCGTCCTGGACAGGCGCGAATGGGCCGCCGCCTATGGCCTGGTGCCGATCGGCATTCTCAGCCTGCTGCTCATCGCCGCCCAGGCCGTGACCTCGATCACCTCCGAACGCGACCTCGGCTCGCTCGATCTGCTCGTCATCACCGATCTGTCGCCGCGAGAGTTCATCCTCGGCAAGGTCCTCGGCATCCTGTACAACACGAAGGAATACATCTTCCCGCCGCTCATCCTGCTGGCGATCTACGCGGTGCGTGGCCAGCTCGGCACGCCGCCCTACGGACATCCGGAACTCCTCGTCGCCAAGAATATCGAGGGGGCGATCGCCTTGGGCGTTGCCATGGTCATCCTGATGGCGTTCACGGTCATGCTCGGCATCCACGTCGCCCTGCGCACCGACAACAGCCGGTTGGCCGCGATCAGTGCGCTTGGCACCATCTTCTTTCTCTCCGTCGGCACCTGCGTGTGCATCTACCTCATTCAGATCAACGGACGTTTCGAATACCAATGGCTCAGCTTCGCGGGCTTCATCGTCGCCGGCATCGGCGGGCTGTGGTGGGTGCTCAGTGCCGAGCGCCCGTCCGCCGCCCTCAATCTCGCCAGCACCGTGCTTCCAATTGCTGTGTTTTATTCGGTGACGAGCATGCTCATCGGCAAGCCCGGCAGCGCCGAATCGATCGATCCGTTCATGCCGATGATCGTCACCGGCGGCGCGTTCGGCTTTGCCCTGGTCGCGATGGCGGTGCCGTTGATGAGTGAGTTCGACGTCGCCATCGGCCGCGCCAGCGCGATCGGCGAATGATGCTTGCGTTTAGCGCCCGCGCCGCGCCTCGCTTTTGCTACGCCGCAAGCGGCGACACAGCGGAGTTTCCCATGACACCACCGACAACCGATCCTACACCCATTTTCGAACACTTCCGCGGCAGCTACGGCACGGACCTGCTGACCGCTGCGGTCGCCCACTTCAATCTGTTCGGCCGACTCGCGCAAC
>SHZY01000077.1 GCA_009692065.1 Gemmataceae bacterium | reverse complement strand
CGGCGAGCAGTATTTAGCTTTCCACGACGAGACCCATGCTGCGGGCGGTTCCCTCGATGATGCGCATCGCGTGCTCTTCATCGCGAGCGTTTAGATCGACGAACTTCCGCTTGGCGATTTCCTTCACCTGGGCCTTCGTCACCTTGAAGCCCTTGTATTTGCCGGTCTTTTTTTCCTTCTCCTCAGCGGGCAGCAATTCGCTCCCCTTTTTCTTTTCGATCGGGATACCCGCGGCCTGCTTGAGCAGAACGGCAGCCGGCGGACTCTTGATCTCGAAGGTGAAGCTGCGGTCGTTGAAGACGCTGATGACCACAGGGATCATCATGCCGCGCTGGTCCTTCGTGCGGTCGTTGAACTGTGTCACGAACTGCCCGATGTTGACGCCGTGCTGACCGAGCGCCGGCCCCACTGGCGGAGCGGGAGTCGCCTGCCCACCGGGGCATTGGAGTTTCACTTGTGCGGTTACTTGTTTTGCCATGTTGCTAGTCCGTAGTCAGTAGTCAGTAGTCCGTAGTCAGTAGCCCGTAGTCAGTATTCACTACTGACTACGGGCTACTGACTACGGACTGGTTATGCGAAATCCACCTGCCAGTATTCCAACTCAACCGGCACCGGCCGACCGAAGATTGTCAGTTCGACGACGACGGCCCCCTTGGCCTCCAGCACCTTCTTCACCGAGCCTTCCATGCCCGAGAACATACCATCCTTGACCTTGACCTTATCGCCTTCGCTGAACGGAGACTCCTTGGTTTCGGTGATCTTGCCGGCGGAATCGTCCTTGGAACGGACCCACTTCTTGACTTCATTCTCACTCATCGGCAGCGGCTTCTTGTTCAGCCCAGCACCGACGAAATCGCCGACTCCCGATGTATCGCGAAACAGGTACAACATTCCTTCGTTGAATTCGACGTGGGCCATCAAGTAACCCGGCAGCAATTTGCGTTCGCGGACGTAGCGTTTCCCCTTGCGCATCTCGCTGACTTTTTCGGTCGGGATGACGATCTCGCCGAAGCCATGTTGCAGACCTTCGATCTTGACCTTCTTCTCGATAGCTTCCCTGATCGACTCCTCGCGGCCCGACTGGACCTTGACGACGTACCAGAGCAAGTGGCTTTTGTCGGGCGCCGGTTCGGGCGCATCGGCAGCGACGGGCGCAACCTCCGGCGGTAATGCCGGCGGCGCGCTTTGCGCGGGCTGTTCAGGAGCTGGAGTTTCCATGGTCATAGGAGCCATTCCGTGTTGCGTTGGGAGACGATTACCACTCCGCCGTCTTCTGCTGTTCCATTTCTGCGTCCTTCGGATTGATCAGGAGGACCTGGATTCCCGGCGCGCTGAGCACCTTGATCAAGATCACATCGACGCTGAACAAGTAGGCCGCGAATAGAAATACGGTCACCAGTACCACGACGGTGTCCTGCACGAGCCGGCGGCGGTTCGTCCAGGAGACCTTGTTCATCTCGGCCTCCGTCGCGATCAGAAAATCCGCGAAGGCCGGGACATTGACGGTCCGCCAGGCGAGCCAGACCAAGGCGAGAAACATCAGGATGGGGGCCATCAGATGGACCTTGAACAGCAAGGGCACGTAAATGATGGTGCGTGCCTGCACCTCCTCGGCATAGGAGAACGGGACTAGCCAGAACCAATCGTTGGGCGCGTCGGGGCGCTCGGTGCCGAAGCTCCCGCGCCAGCTCAACGTGATGATGCCGCACACGCCGACCGCGAGCAAGCCAACGATGCTGCCGCGGCGAACGCGCACGCCTTGATTGCCCTTGTAGGCCCTAGCATGGAACCAGCCCTGGAGTTCAGCGGTCTCCATGAGGGCGTACCAGCCCGGCGCCCTGAGATACAAGAACCCAATGCCGCCAAGTAATCCCCCGACGACACCCCCAAGCACGATCCAGCCGACGGTGGCGTTGCCGCCGCGAGGATCGTACATGACAGTGCCCACCCAGGCGCCGATCAGAAGGGCCGCGAAAATCATGACGGCGACAAAGATTATTCCTGAACGCACGCCAGGCAGGACCAGCTGCTGCAAGCCGCGGTAGGCTGCAAATACGAGTCCGGCAATGACGACCAACTCAACCAGGATCAGCAGGGCTTCCGAAAGAAATAGATTCTTGCGCAGATCGTCATGCGACGCAAACGCGGCTTGCCAGCTATCGCCCCAGAACTTGGGCAGGCCGGCCAGAATCACCCAGAGACCCGCCAGCACCGCTGCGGCGCCGATGGCGCTGCAGACGGCAAATTGCTGTTGCGGGTTCCATTGCACCGGTTCCTTGGCTTGGGTTTCAGCGACCGACATGGTCCATCCTTACGTTGCGGGTTGCGTTACCTGGTTACTGCTGAGCCGCGAGCGGCTTGTGAAGCAGGGGCGGAGCGAGTCGAACGCTCAACCTGCCGCTTTGGAGACGGCTGCTCTGCCAATTGAGCTACGCCCCTTTGATCAGGGGTCAGGCGACAGGAGTCAGGCCGATTATCGCTGCTGACTCCTGACTCCTGACTCCTACTTCTTGCGTGTTTCCTTGTGCGGCGTATGTTTTCGTTCCTTGCGGCAGAACTTCTTGAGTTCGAGCCGGTCCGCGCCGCGCGTTTCCTTGGGCGTGCGGTAATTGCGCGCGTGGCAGACAGTGCATTCGAGCCAGACATATTCACGCATGAGAATTATCCAATGCAAGCCCAGGGGTGAGGTACTCCGAACCCCTGGGATCACGGCAGCATCCCAGGGGTTCGGAGTACCTCACCCCTGGGCTTTGGGAAAATTACGCAGTGATCTTGGTCACGACGCCGGAGCCGACGGTTCGCCCGCCTTCGCGGATGGCGAAGCGGAGGCCTTCGTCCATGGCGATGGGGCTGTCGGGCAGCAGTTCAACGGTCACCTTGATGTTATCGCCAGGCATGCACATTTCCGCCTTGTTGCCATCGGCGCCGGTCAACGTCATGATCGAACCGGTGACGTCCGTGGTGCGGAAGTAGAACTGCGGACGATAGCCCGCGAAGAACGGAGTATGCCGGCCGCCTTCTTCCTTGGACAGCACGTAGACGTTGGCCTCGAACTTGGTGTGCGGCGTGATCGACCCGGGCTTGGCGATGACCTGTCCGCGTTCGATTTCTTCACGCTTCAGACCGCGGACGAGGACGCCGCAGTTGTCGCCGGCACGGCCGACATCGAGCGTCTTGTTGAACATTTCGACGCCAGTGATGGTGGTCTTCTTGGGCGCCTTCATCAAGCCGATGATCTCGACTTCATCGCCGATCTTGCAGACACCGCGCTCAATACGACCCGTGGCGACGGTGCCACGACCTTCGATCGAGAACACGTCCTCGACGCTCATGAGGAACGGCTTGTCCTCTTCGCGTTTGGGCGTGGGGATGTAGGAATCAAGGGCGGCCATGAGGTCGTCGATGCACTTGCCGGCGGCGTCGTCCTTGCCGTTCGTGTCGAGAGCAGGCTTGGAGGAACCGCGCACGATCGGGATCGCGTCGCCGGGAAAATCGTACTTGGTGAGAAGTTCGCGCAACTCGAGCTCGACGAGGTCGAGAAGTTCGCCGTCGTCAACGGTGTCGATCTTGTTCATGAAAACGACCATGCTCGGCACGCCGACCTGGCGGGCGAGCAGGATGTGCTCGCGGGTTTGCGGCATGGGCCCGTCGTTGGCGGCCACGACCAGGATAGCGCCGTCCATCTGGGCGGCGCCGGTGATCATGTTCTTGATGTAATCGGCGTGCCCTGGGCAGTCGATGTGGGCATAGTGCCGATTGGCCGTCTCATACTCGACGTGGGCGACGGCGATGGTGACCGTCTTGTTCTCGTCGCGCACGGTGCCGCCCTTGGCGATTTCGGCATAGCTCTTGACCTTTTGGAGCTTGTTCTTGAAGGCCTGGCGGACCAGGATCGCCGCCGTGAGCGTAGTTTTGCCGTGGTCAATGTGGCCAATCGTGCCGACGTTGACGTGGGGCTTGGTCCGGTTAAAAAGTTCCTTAGCCATCGTTCCTCCGAAAATACAAAAAAAACTCCAGCCACGTAAGGCCGGGACCTGGATGGAAAAACACGGTTGCGCCAAAAAGCTGCTGCTGGGAATCGGACCCAGGACCTCGTCCTTACCAAGGACGCGCTCTACCAGCTGAGCTACAGCAGCAGACCAACTCAACTAGCCCGAAGCGCGAGCGACGGGGTCGAAAAACCCGTCGCTTGCGCTTCGGGCTGGTAACTCCCATGAGCGGGTGATGGGAATCGAACCCACGTGGCCTGCTTGGAAGGCAGGGGCTCTACCATTGAGCTACACCCGCAAACCAGGAGTCAGGAATCAGGAGTCAATGAACGCCAGTTTGTTTTGCTGATCCCTGAATCCTGACTCCTTCTTAAGTGGGCAGGGAGGGATTTGAACCCCCGTAGGAAATAAATCCGTCAGGTTTACAGCCTGATGCCATTGGCCGCTCGGCCACCTGCCCTTGTCATCCTCCGGTCGCTTACGCTCGCGGCTCAACGAGAATGAGCTAGCGGAGGGACTTGAACCCACAACCCCCGGTTTACAAAACCGGAGCTCTACCATTGAGCTACGCTAGCGAAGCGTGGAAATGGTGAGTATAGGAAGTCGGCAAAATCCTTGCAAGTTGTTTTTCGCCCGTACCTTCCTCTGCCCGCCTTCCGCCTTTTTTCGACAGGAGCAGCACGATCCCCGTCATCTTACGAAAAGACAGTTCAGTCGGGAATGAGGTTCATTCGCGTCGGCCCTGTTTTCTCCTCGTAGCAAAAGCGAGCGATTGTTTTACCAACTGCACTGCGTTCACCAAGAGGGTGTGTGAAATACTTTCCCAGGCCGCGAAAACACCCGTAGAATTGAAGTGTGTCACCTTTAGGTCGCGCTACACTCTCGCTAGCCCGCCGCAACCTCGGGTTCCCATGGAACCACCATGACTGCCGCGCTCCTCGTCGTCGCGACCCTCGCCGGCGGCCTCCTCATCGGCTTGATCCCGACTCTGATCGACGGCCTCAAGAAGCCCATCGAAGTCAAACTAACTTTGCCGGCGCGGAGCGCCGACTGGTTCGTCCGGCTCTTCTATCTCGCCTGGCTGCTTGCCATGCCCGCCGCGGGCTGGCTGCTCGATGTCTGCAATAGCAAGGAAATCTTCTTCTTCGGGCTGATCGCGCTCATTCTCGGCGTCACCTGGTTGGCGCTGATACGCAGTGCCGCCTACTTGCTGCTTAACGCGATGTTTCTTGGCGGCGCGTATTCTTGCGTGACTGTTGCCGCCGTTCGGCTGATGACGCAGGTCTTTTTTCCCGAGTACGTGCAGATCCAGGGGATGAACCTTGCGTCCTTGAATCTTGGCTTCGTCATGGTCGGCTCAGGGGCGCTGACCGGCCCGTGGATCGTTTACACGCTCGAGCGCTGGTGGGGCTATCGCCAGGGCTTGCTCTATCTCAGCACTCTTTTGATCGTGCCGGCGGCGGTGACGGCGTTTTGCGACCGCAGTCTGTTTCCGAAACCGCCCGAGGATGCCGCCGCCTGGGAGGCGCTCTACCTCGAACCTAACATGCTCTTGCTCGCCGGCGTTATGCTGCTTTACTTCGCGCTCGATAACTTCCTGGAGTATTGGCCCGATGCATTCCTCAAGGACATCGAGTACCAGGCCCGCGGGCTGCAATTCAACCTGATTGTGTTTTGGCTCGCGTTCATCGGCACGCGGGCGGCAGCTGCGTGGTGGCTGTACCACCATCCCAGTCACGGCATCGCGCTGACCATTCTGCTCCTAATCGTCTCGGGTTGTGTGCTGGGAAACCTTGCCGGCGGGTTCGACGTCGGCAGCAGCACGCTGGGCTTTTGGTTGGTGGGGGCCTGCTACGGACCTGTGCTCCCCGGCCTCCTTGGTATAGCGCTCGACTTTTACCACCCCCAACCCCTGCCCGTCATCGCGCTGGGCGTGCTGCTCGCCTTGAGCGGACTCGACACGCTGATGCTGCGGCCAATCATGGACACGTTCACCAAGGGCCGACCGGCACGCCTGGTCATGCGCGCACCCGCGTTCCTCGCGTTCGCCGTCGCGGCGCCGCTCCTGCTGTTGGCATTTCTGCGTAAGTAAGAGATTGCTCGTAGTTACTTCTTGGCGGCGATCAGCTCTCGCACCTGCGCCTCCGTGTCCGGAGTCCAGGCGTAAATGCGCACCGGGACCTGCGGCGCTGGATAGGCGCCAAGCCGCGGGATCGGCGTGATTGCCCACCCAGCCGGCGACTGTATCAGCGGCAGCAAGTACTTCCGCGTCCCTTGATAGCCGTTCGGCTCAGCCAGCGCGGACAAGTCCGGAAGCTTCAGAGCGTTCATCGATTTAAGGGCCGGATCAGATGACCAGAGCACCTGCTCGATCGCGACCTCAGGGTCAACAATACCGCCCTGGTCGCGCACCTCGGCGACCACGATCATCTGTGCGATCAGGAATTGCGGCTTCGACAGGACGATCTTGCGCGCGTCGATCACCAGGAACAGAAGGAAGCCCAGCCACGCGACAAACAGACATGCCGCAACCGCAAGACGGGCTTTGGGGAAGGTCATGCAAGGAACTCCGAATCCATTCGTGCAGGTATACTTCCGGAATTCGCCGCTTGCGGCTTAGCGTTCGCGCGACGCCACGCAAACGCTAAGCCGCAAGCGGCGTGCCAAACGAATTAGTCCTCTTCCAACACAATGCGAAACCCTTGCATCAGGGCCTCGTCGAGGTCGAAGAGCTCGTGAAAATCATCCCGCGTCTCGTCCGGCGTACCATTCATGAGCTTGGCGTCGATCAGGTTGAAGACGATCTCGCCGAAATCATTGGTCCGGCGCACGCCCCACATGCGGAAAACAACGCACGCCATCAGGCCGAATTCCTGGCGTGCGTAGGCGCAGATGCCTTCGACCAGCTGCCGTCCCGAGACGTGGGCATCGGGATCGTCGGGATCGGTCTTACCATCAGGGAGTTCGCGCCCGAGCGTTTTGAGCGTATGATCGAGAGCCTGGAAGACGAACTCGTAGGCCTCGTACGCATAGCGCGGGTCGCGCTCGACCACCGGGGTCAACTTCTTGATGAACGGGGTCATGATCCTTTTGATCCCATCACCGACAGGACTTCGTCGAGGCCGATAACCAGCCGCCGGCCATCTTCAAATTCCACCATCAGCTTGCGCGCCAGTATTTCCTGCCCGAGTACGCGCCCCTGCCCTTTGCTGGTGACGATGCGCGTGCCGGGCGTCGGCAGCTCGCGCTGAAACTCCTCGTAGACGTCCTGCTCGAAGCGCAAGCAGCACTTGAGCCGGCCGCAACGGCCGGAGATCTTCGACGGATCGAGCGTCGATTTTTGCAACTTGGCCATCTTCATCGACACCGGGGGCATGACCGCCATGTGCGAGTTGCAACAGACAGGTTTGCCGCAATCGCCGTAGTCCGCCAGCAGCTTGGCTTCGTCGCGGACACCGATCTGGCGCATTTCGATGCGGGTGCGATATTCGCGGGCCAGATCCTTGACCAGATCACGGAAATCGACACGCTTCTCAGCAAGGAAATAGAAGATCAGCCGGTCGCCGCCGAAGAGGTTCTCGACGTCGACCAGTTCCATCTGCAAATGTCGTTCGCTAATGAAATTATTGCAGGAGTGGAACGCTTCATCCTCGCGCGTCTGGCGCTCGAGCAATTGCTCGCGATCCTCGGCACTCATGCCTCGCACGATGCGGCCTTTGGTGGGCTCCTCGATGTACTCGACAGCGCGTTGCGTCGCCTCGCACAGCACCTCGCCGACTTCGAGGCCACGCTCCGTTTCGATCACAACGTCCTGGTTGCGCTGGAAACGCGCGTCCGCCGTCGGCTCGAACGGGCCAAGAAAACGCATCACGCCGTGACGGACGATGTATTGCATGTGTGTATCGATCAATCTTCGTTTAGCGACTATTGAAGAATAACTTCCTGATTCTATTCGCCGCTTGCGGCTTAGCGATCGCGTGTCGCCTTGCGAGCGCTAAGCCGCAAGCGGCGAAAAGCAACAGTACCCTAATGATACTACCATATCGCCCCGGAAATTTGTACTTGCATTTCGGACCGCGGCGCGATGAAATAGGTGTATTGATCAAAACCTCCCGCCAAACCCTGCCGCCTCTTGTCGCCCTCCCGCCGAAAGCCTTGACTGACTTGTGGCAACGTGTAACCATAAACGTGCCCCTTCACACCCAATGAGGATCGAATCCGTGCGATTTTTTCCGGCATATCTTGTGCTATTCGCTGCCTCGCTGGCCCTGCTGGTCGGCTGCAAGGCGGAGGATGAGATCGAGAAGAACGAGGTCACGCACCCCGACCGCGAGGCAATCCGCCTGCGTGTCGCCATCATGAAGCGCGGCGACGACGTCTGGTTTTTCAAGATATCCGGCCCGGAGGCGCTGATCGAGGAGAACAAGGACGTATTCGAGAACCTGGTGAAGTCGGCACGCTTCGACGACAAGAAGGTTCCGCCGCTCAGTGTGACCGACCCGAAGGACTGGAAGAAAGATCCCGCCGGCCCGCCGCGCGGCGAGCGCTTTGCCGGCTATCGCAATGACGCCAAGCCACGCGAACTCGAGATCACCATCACGAAGTTTCCGATCGAGAAGTACGATCTGCTGGTCAACATGAACCGCTGGCAGCGCCAGGTGAGCCTGCCGATTTCGGAAGACCGCGACGCGCTGGAGCCGTTCCTGCGGCGTGAAAAACTCGAAGGTCAGGAGGTGACCTGGGTCAACCTGCTGGGCCGCGGCGTCTACACCGTCACCCGGCCGCCGGAGCCGATGGCCAAGAATAAGGGCAAGTTCCTGCCGCCGATCGGCATCAAGGGCAAGGGAGGCGGTGGCGGCGGCGACATCCCGTTCAAGTACACGGCGCCGGAAGGCTGGACCAAGCAACCGCCCAATCAGATTGAGGTGGATATTTATCATGTCAAGGAAGGCAATAAGTTTGCCAAGATCGCGCTGAGCAGCGCTGGGGGCTCGCTCGGAGAGAACCTGAAGCGCTGGCGCACCCAGGTCGGTCTGCCGCCCCTTCCCGCCGGCCAAGACGAAGCTGCCGCCGACGTACGCATGGTCGCCGGCATCAAATCGTTCTACGTTGATTTCGCCAACCCGCGCGGTCCGGAAGGCAAGAACCGCATCCTGGGCGTCGTCATTCCGATGGGCCAGCAGTTCTGGTTCATCAAGATGACCGGCCCGCTCGAGCTGGTCGGCCAACATAAGAACGCGTTCGAAACGTTTTTTCAGTCTTTCAAGCGAAACTGAATGTAGTCAGCACGCGAAGCGTGAGGACTACTCTGAGGAATAACATCATGGATCAAACAGCCATACAACCCGGCGTCCCGGCGGCTAAACCGATGGAGACCGGCATCCAGACCGGCGAACCTCCCGGCGGCCCCGCCACCCTCCTGGAATCGAAGCGCGAGCCGAAGCATCCCGCCCTCAAGGCGCTCGAAGTGCTCGCCGACCTGCGCATTACCGTGACGCTCTTTGCGCTCGCCCTGGTCCTCGTTTTTTGGGGCACGCTCGCCCAGGTTGACCACGGCATCTGGACCGTGGTGCAAAAGTACTTCCGCACGCCTCTCACCCAGCCCATCGTTTGGGTCCCGCTCAAGGTCGTGTTCTTCAACACTATCGACAACCAGGTCGACGCGATTCCGTTCCCCAGTGGCTGGCTGATTGGCGGCGTCATGCTGCTCAACCTGCTCGCCGCCCATGCCATCCGCTTCAAGTTCGCCTGGAACCGCGCCGGCATCATCCTGATCCACGTCGGCATCATCATCATGATGCTCGGCGAAGTCATCACCGGGCTCTACCAGGTCGAAGGCTCGATGGTGATCCAGGTCGGACAGGACTCCAGCCTCGTCATCCACCCAACGCAATCCGAATTCGCCATCGTTCGCCTGGACAAGGACGACGTCAAAAAGGAGCACGTCATCAGCATCCCGGCCCGCTTCCTCAAAGAGTCGGACACGCTCATCGACCAAAGCCGGTTTCCCGACCTTCCGTTCAAGATCAAAGTGATCGACTACATGGTGAACGCGGAGCTCAAGATTGCCGTCAACAAGCATGCCACGCGTGGCTTTGGTCGCAACCACAAGGCGATCTCGCTGCCGGAAGTCAGCGGCGTCGATCCGGACCAGAAGCATGACAAACCCGCGGTCTACGTGCAATTGACTTCGCACAAGGGTGAGGACCTCGGCAAGTGGCTGTTCTCCACCCATCCCGCCTGCGACACGCAATGGATCACGATCGACGGCGTCGATTACCAGCTGGCCCTGCGATTCAAGCAGGTGGCCCGCGAGTTCACGATGCACCTCAACAAGTTCGAGCACAAGGTTTTCCCCGGCACCACCACGCCGAAGGATTTCCACAGCTACATCCACCTGACCGATCCCAAGAACGGCGTCGATCGCCCCAACGTCGAGATCTACATGAACGCGCCGCTCTACTATAACGGCGAAACGTTCTACCAATCCTCCTGGACCACCGATCTGCAAGGCAGGGCCAATGGCACCGTCCTGCAAGTGGTCCGCAACCCCGGTTGGCTCATGCCGTACATCTCCTGCGGAGTCGTCGGCATTGGCCTGCTCATCCACTTCGGCTTGACCCTGTATCGCTTTATCGATCGGAGGATCGTCCGATGAACAAGAACACGTTCCAGAAGTACCTGCCCCACATCACGGCCGGCCTGACGCTGCTATTCTTCTGCTATTGCATGGCACCTCGTTCGGACCGCGGCGATGACTTCAACTTCGGCAAGTTCGGCCAGCTACTGGTCATCGACGGCGGACGCCCCAAGCCGATCGACACGGTGGCGCGCATGAACCTGATGGTCATCATGCACCGGCAGCAGTTTTACGATGTCGATAAGAGCAAGACCTACCCCGCCACCAAGTGGATGCTCGATTGCCTGACGACGCCGCTCCCCAACGACCGCGTCTTCAGTGCCATCTTTGCGGAGGGGGCCAGGAAAGGCGTCGCCTTCGAACACAAGGTCTTCCGCATCGAAAATGACGAAGTGATGAAGCTGGTCGGCGTCGAGCGCCGCGATGGCATGCGCTACTCCGTCGTCGAGATCGCGCCCGGTTGGGGCGCCCTACAGGACTACGCTCGCCAGGTGTTCGGCGACGACGATATGAACATCCCAGGCAAGAAGCCGAAAGATTTCACCCTCATGGATACCAAGGTCGTCGAGCTTTGGCAGCACCTCAATCTCTACATGAAGATGTCGGCCCATGCGGCGCCGCTCATCGTGCCCAACCCGGATGGATCCGATCAATGGCAACCCTTCCGCGACGCCGTCCTGGGACTCGGACCCGATCTGGACGCGTTGCCTGATACCGAAGAGGCACGCGCCTACACGTTCTACGTCGAATTGCTGCGCCATTACGAACAGAGCGAGAAGTCTGAGTTCAACAAGCTGCTCGACAAGCGTTTGGCTTATCTGCACGCCCAGGAGCCGGACAAGATGTTCAAGGTGCGGGTCGAGATCTTCTTCAATGAGTTTGAGCCCTTCTACCGCTGCCTGTGGCTGTACGCCCTTCTTGCCGTGATCGCCTGCGCGTCGTGGCTTGTCCCGACCTGGACGCGGCCCATCCAGAATGCGTGCTTCGCCGCGATGGGGGTCGCGTTCGTGTTCCACATCTTCGGACTGGTCTTGCGCATGTATCTGCAAGACCGCATGTTCGTCTTCGTGACCAACCTCTACTCCTCGGCCGTTTTCATCGGCCTGGGCTGTGTGCTGATGTGCATGATTGCCGAATTGTTCTACAAGAACGGCATCGCCATTGTGGTCGGCTCGGTGACCGGCTTCTGCACGCTGATCATCGCCCACATGCTGAGCCTGTCGGGCGACACCATGGAGATGATGCAGGCCGTGCTCGACACCAACTTCTGGCTCGCGACCCATGTCACCTGCATCACGCTCGGCTATACCACAACCTTCGTGGCCGGCTTCATGGGCATCGCTTACATCTTCCTGGGCATCTTCACCAACATGCTCCGCAAGGACGGCTCGGCCGAGTTGACGCGCATGACCTACGGCGTCTTGTGCGCCGGCATGTTTCTGAGTTTCGTCGGCACCGTGCTCGGCGGCTTGTGGGCCGACTACTCGTGGGGCCGCTTCTGGGGCTGGGACCCGAAGGAGAACGGCGCCCTGCTCATCGTCATCTGGATCGCGCTGATCCTGCACGCACGCTGGGGCGGCATGGTCAAGCATCGCGGCATCGCCGTGTTGAGCGTCCTGGGCATCATCATCACGTCGTGGTCGTGGTTCGGCACCAACTTCCTGGGGGTCGGGCTGCACTCCTACGGCTTCGCGCAAGGCAAGATGATGATCCTGGTGCTGTGCGACCTCGGCTTTCTGTCCATCGCGCTCCTTGGCGCCTGTTTGCCGCTGGAATACTGGACGAGCTTCGGCCCGCCGGCGCCCCCCAGCAACGACCAGCCGCTCAAGCCGACGATTGGTGTACGGCCGAAATCTGCGGGCGCGTGATTTCCTGGCGAGCCGAACCGCGTGAGTGGCCGGGTGGCGCATTCAGCAACTGACTGCTCAACCCGGCCACTCACGCGGCTCGGCTCGCCGCCTCAAACTTTTTGCCTCTCCCCTCGTTTCCGGTTACAATGGAATAAGGTTCTAGATCGACCGAGGTCTCCCGAAGGCGGACTTGGGTATGCCTATCTCCGTTACCTGTCAGTGCGGCGCTCGTCTGGAGATCGACGAGAAATTCCTGGGCAAGGAAATCCAGTGCCCCGACTGCCAGCGCCCGCTGCCGACCAAAGCACCCCCGACGCCACCGCCGCTGGACTTGCCGGACTTTCGCCGGATCAGCGGCCTCGCGGTGTTGAGCCTTACCCTGGCGCTGGTCGGAGCGTTTACGATCGTCGGCACCCTGGCCGCCGTCGTCGTCGGTTTCCTGGCGCTGAAGCAGATTGCCGGCAAAGCGGGCAAGCTCGAAGGCATCAACTTGGCGCGGGCGGGGATTGCGATCGGCATCGCGTTCACCGTCATCACTTCCGCGGCCCTGGTTTCCCCTTTCGTCTTCGGCGTCGATCAATTCTTTCGCGAACTGGCATTGGCAAAACGCACCGATCGCACGATCAAGGAAATCGTGAGCGCTACCATCATGAACACGGACATCAGCATGAAACGCCCGTCCAAGGCGTGGGGATTGTATGCGTCCTCGGCCGGGCAGAATTCGGCCTTCAGCAGCGATCCACTGATTCTGGTGAACATTGCCGACGACTCCTACGCTGCCTGCCAGGACATCGACGTCGGTGACCCCAAGGACGATGACGCCACGTTCAAAAACGTCATCGACCGGGTGAAGAAGTCCGAGTTGATCAATCTGGTAGGCCGACTCGGCCGCAACTCAGCTCCGGAGCCAACGATCGTCGAGAAAAAGCCGGTCGGCGCCGACGGCGTTCAGGAGTTGATCGTGGACATGCGCCTCGGGGGGCAGGATCGGCGGCTCTTGATTCAGTACAAGACGAAAGCCATCAAGCTGTACTTTTTCGTCGGCTGCGCCCGCACGAGCCGCTTCGAGCGGGCGCAGAAAGACTTCCGCGAGGCCCTCAGCCAATTCAAGGCGATCTGATGATCTGGTTCACCTGCAAAAAATGCGGCAAGACGCACGGCCGACCTGAGAATTCGGCCGGGACGATGATCTTCTGCGACTGCGGCAGCGGCACGACGGTCCCCTGGGAAAGCAGCGCGACGGAACCGGCCGCACCGCCGGCGACGGCAGCGCCGCGGGTGCCCGACCTGGCGCCGATCCAGTTCGATCCGGTGTCGTCGTCATCGCCAGGAATGCCAACCCAAGCAAGCTCGAAGCCGGGCAGCACGTATCCAAAGTCGCCGCCGCCGCTTGACGACGACGATCGTCCAACACGGCGCGGGCGGAACGAAAAACGCGATCCCGATTATTGCTTCAACCATCAGCGCCGCCCCAAGGCACAGGTTTGCGCCGAGTGCGAAGAAACTTTCTGCGCCGGTTGCCTGGTGAAGTTCCAGGACACGGCTCTTTGCGGCCCGTGCAAGAACTTCCGCGCTCGCCGCGAAGAACTGCCGCCGGTTTCCGGGTCGATGGCCAACGCCAGCCTGATCATCGCGCTCATCGCCGGCCCGCTGATGGTGTGCTTTCTTTTGTGGTCGCCGGGCAATGACGCCATGCGTGTGCTGAGTTGGCTGTCGCTCTTGCCGCAGGCGATGGCGCTGGGCATGGGCGCCTGGGCGCTCCTCGATGCGGAGCGAGAGCACAAGGCCGGCGGGCAGTGGGTTGCCGTCAGCGGCGTCACGGCGGCCTCGCTGGCATGTATCATGATGCTGCTGTTGAATCTGGCCGCAACGAAGATTGCGGTGCCGACCTGAAAGCCGCTTGCGGCGTAGCAGCCGACTGCTGCCAAGCCGCAAGCGGCTCAAGAAATACCACCATGATCGAATGCCCCTACTGCTACCGAGTGTTCCGCCAGCCGCCGGAGAAGCTGGGCGCGCGCTGTCCGAAGTGCAAGATGCCGCTCTATGAGGACCCGGCCCGGCGGAAGAAGAACCCCGAACAGGACCACGGGCCGTGCGAACAGCATCCGGATGCGGGGAGCATCACACGCTGCAGCCGCTGCAACAAGCCGATCTGCCAGGCGTGCCGCACGCGCTGGCATGATGAATCGGTGTGCCCGCGCTGCGTCGAGGAATCGATTGCCGACGACGAGCCAAGCCCGCGCGAGGCGCAGTTGCAGACGCGCCTCGCCTGGATCAGCGTGCTCCTGGGCTTCGCCGCCTGGGTGCTCTTGCTCTTGACACTGGCGCCGATGTCCACGTTCGCTCAAGGGCGAGTGCAGGGGATCATTCTCTTCTTCACCTACTTCTTCTACCTGAGCAGCTTGTTCCCCGCGATGTTCGGCTTAGGGTACGCCGTCTCGGCGGTTCGGCTGCGCGGCGATCACGGCAAGCTAGCAACCATCGGCCTCGCAGGCGCCGGCTCGCAGCTGGGTATCGCCATCGGCATCATCGTTCTGAACGTTTGGCACAATTAAGACGTTCGCCGCTTGCGACTTCGCAATCGCGTGTCGCCGTGCGAGCGCTAAACCGTAAGCGGCTGCGCCCCGTGTTCAGATTCCCCGCCAATTCTTATAAAATCCCCACATGCTCATTCACACCCTCACCATCGTCGGCGTCGGCCTCATCGGCGGGTCGATCGGACTGGCGGCAAAAAAACGCGGCCTGGCCCAGCGCGTTGTCGGTGTAGGGCGTGATGAGGGCAAGCTCGAAAACGCACGCGCCCGCGGCGCCATCGATGACTACAAGATCGATCTGTCAGCCGCCGCGCCCGATGCGGACCTGATCGTCTTCTGCACGCCCGTCGATCGCATCGCCGACGAGGTGCGCCAGGCCTCGGCCCACTGTAAACCCGCGGCGATTCTGACGGACGCCGGCAGCACGAAACACGCGATCGTCGAGGCAGTCGAATCGGCATCCCCGCCGGGATTGCTCTTCGTCGGAGCGCATCCGCTGGCCGGCTCGGAGAAAAAAGGGGTGAAAAACGCCCATGCCGACTTGTTCGTCGAGCGCTGCACCGTATTGACGCCGACCGCAAAGACGCCGCCGGCCGCTGTGAAATCGGTGCGATCGTTTTGGCAGGAGCTCGGCGCACGCGTGCAACTGATGTCGCCCCAGGAGCACGATCAGGCGCTGGCCCTGACGAGCCATTTGCCCCACTTGCTCGCCGCGGCCCTCGCAGGCATGTTGCCCAACGAGTTGCACGGCCTGACCGCGACTGGCTTCCGGGATACGACACGCGTGGCGGCAGGCGATCCCGATGTCTGGACGCCCATCTTCCGCCACAACCGCGTGGCCGTGCTCGACGCCCTGAATCTCCTAGAAGAGCGCTTGCGGTTCTTTCGCAATCTGCTCGCCAACGACTACGTGCCGCTACTTGAAAAATTCCTGGCCCAAGGCAAAAAGGTGCGCGATGCTCTGGGAAGTTGAGATCTTTCCGCAAGGTCCCGATGCCGAACGTCTGCGCGTCGCCGAGGACTACGGTCTTCTGACGCACGAAGGACAAATAGGCGCTGACGCCCTCCTCAAGACTTCACGCGGCTTTCTACTGCAAGGCGAGCTTGAGCGCGATCAGGTCGAACAGCTTGCCAGCGAACTGCTCGTCGATCCCGTCGCGGAGACCGGCACCATCCACGGCACCAACGGCAGCGGCGAGATCGAATGCGCGGCCGCCGCCACCGTGCTCCTCAAGCCGGGCGTCATGGATCCGGTCGCGATGAGCGTGATCCAGACCTCGCGCCAGCTCGGCATCCCCGTCGATTCAGCACAGACCTTCCGCCGCTATTTCTGGACCGGCAAGCCATTCGACAAGGACGCCATGTGCCGAAAGGTGTTGTGCAACGAGGCCATCGAACGCGTGCTCGAGCATCCCTTGTCCGAATCGGTGCTCGGGCTCGGCACAAGCTACACATTCCAGCGCATTGTCGTGCCGATTCGTAGGCTCGACGACGCCGGACTCGTCAAGCTCTCGAAGGACGGCCAGCTCTCACTTTCGCTCGATGAAATGAAAACGATCCAGGCCCACTTCCGCAGCCTGGAGCGTGAGCCGACCGATGCCGAGTTGGAGACCATCGCCCAGACCTGGTCGGAACACTGCTCGCACAAGACGCTCAAGGGGATCATCGACTTTGACGGCAAGCGCTACGACAACTTGCTCAAGGAAACCATCTTCGGCGCCACGCAAGAAATCCGCAAACGGCTTGGCAAGGACGACTGGTGCATCAGCGTCTTCGAGGACAACGCCGGCGTCGTCAAGTTCGACGACAACTACCACGTCTGCTTCAAGGTCGAGACGCACAACCACCCGTCGGCCATCGAGCCCTACGGCGGCGCCAACACAGGCATCGGCGGCGTCATCCGCGACCCGATGGGCACCGGCATGGGCGCCAAGCCGATCTGCAACACCGATGTATTTTGCTTCGCCCCGCCCGACACGCCGCCTGAGTCGTTGCCGCAAGGCGTACTTCATCCCAAGAAAGTGATGAAGGGCGTCGTCGCCGGCGTGCGCGATTACGGCAATCGTATGGGCATCCCGACGGTCAACGGAGCGATCTGTTTCGATCCGCGCTATCTCGGCAACCCGCTCGTCTACTGTGGCACGGTCGGCCTGCTTCCCGCCGACAAGGCGTTCAAGGCCGCCCAGGCAGGCGATTTCATCGTCGCCGTCGGCGGTCGCACTGGGCGCGATGGCATCCACGGCGCTACGTTTTCGTCCATTGAATTGACGACCGAATCCGAGACTGTCTCCGGCGGCGCCGTGCAGATCGGCAACGCCATCACCGAGAAGAAGCTGCTCGATGTGATCCTGCAAGCTCGCGACTTGAACCTGTATCACGCCATCACCGATTGCGGCGCCGGCGGCTTCAGCTCCGCGGTCGGCGAGATGGGCGAAAAACTCGGCGCCCGCGTCGATCTCGACAAGGCCCCGCTCAAGTATCAAGGCCTGTCGTACACCGAGATATGGATCTCCGAAGCTCAGGAGCGGATGATCCTCGCCGTGCCCCCGGGCCACTGGGAACGCCTGGAAGCCCTCTGCGCCAGCGAGGAGGTCGAGGCGATCGTCATCGGCACCTTCGAAGCGACCGGCAAGCTCAAGCTCTTCTATCAGGGCAACCAGGTCGCCGAGTTGAACATGCACTTTCTGCACGACGGCCGGCCGCCGGTAGTACGGCAAGCTACCTGTGCAGCACCTGCAACCACTCACCACTCACCACTCACCACTCACCACTCACCCACGCCGTCCCTGGGCGATGTCCTACTCAAGATTCTTGGCCACTACAACGTCTGCAGCAAGGAATGGATCATTCGGCAGTACGATCACGAAGTGCAAGGTGGCTCCGTGATCAAGCCGCTCGTTGGTGTAAACGACGATGGGCCCAGCGATGCCGCCGTCATCACGCCGATCCTTGGCTCCTGGCGCGGGCTGGCGGTCGGTAACGGCATCAACCCGCAGCTCGGTGATCTCGATCCATACCAGATGGCGTGCCATGCCATCGATGAAGCGGTCCGCAATGTCGTCGCCGTCGGCGCGGACCCCAAGCGCATCGCCATCCTCGACAACTTCTGCTGGGGCAACACGCAGCGCACCGAAGTGCTCGGCTCCCTCGTCCACGCGGCCGAGGCGTGCCGTGATGTCGCGATCGCGTACATGATGCCGTTCATCAGCGGCAAGGATAGCCTCAACAACGAATTCAACGCGGGGGGCAAGCACATCATCATCCCGCCGACGCTGCTCATCAGCGCGCTCGGCCAGGTTCCCGATGTGCGCCGCTGCGTGACCATGGACCTGAAGGAGCCCGGCAATCGCCTGTTCCTTGTGGGCGCAACGACTGCCGACCTGGGCGGCTCGCACTACAACCTTGTCACTGGCCGGACCGGCGGCAAGGTTCCTAGCGTCGATCTTCAGGCAGCGCCGCAAATCTTCGCGGGCATGCATGAAGCGATCATGACCGGCATGGTGCGTAGTTGCCACGATCTGAGCGAAGGCGGCCTCGCGGTGGCGGCGGCGGAGATGGCGTTCGCGGGCAACGTCGGCGCCGATCTTGACAAGCCCGGCGCCGGCCCCGATGAAGTCTGCCTGTTCGCCGAGTCGGCCACGCGCTTTCTTGTCGAAGTGCGCCCGCAGCATGTCGAGCAGTTCCGCCGCCTGATGGACGGATTGCCATGCTTCAACATTGGCCAAACCGTCAAGGAGCCGCGCTTGCGCATCGCCGGCGCCAACGGTGAGTGGATCATCTGGCTCCCACTGCAACAGATGAAAGATGCCTGGCAAAAACCCCTCGCATGGTAACAGGGCCGCTTGCGGCTTAGCGCTCACGCGATGCCCTGGGCGTGCTAAGCCGCAAGCGGCTGTGGGAGCCACCGATGCCCCCGACCCGCGTCACTATTACTTACCTGGAAATGCTCGACCCGCACGACCTGCGGCCCAAGCGCTCGCCGCGCACCGATCTCGCGCTTGTGCGCATCGACCGCCCGATGCCGGAGCTCAATCGCTTCTTCTACACCGCCGTCGGCGCCGCCTGGTACTGGACGCAGCGTTTGCCGTGGACGTACCAGAACTGGCTCGACTATTTGGATCGGCCCGAACTCGAAACCTGGATGCTCACCGCCAACGGGACGCCGGCCGGCTACTTCGAGCTGGAGATGCAGCCGAACGCCGACGTCGAGGTCGCGTACTTCGGCCTGTTGCCTCAGTTCGTCGGCGGCGGACTGGGGGGCCATCTCCTGACGTGCGCGATCGAGCGTGGCTGGGCGATGGGGGCCAAACGAGTCTGGCTCCATACGTGCTCGCTCGATCATCCGTCGGCCCTAGCCAACTACCAGGCCCGCGGCATGCGGCAGTACAAGCAAGAAGCGGCTTACGAAGAGGTCTCGCCTCAACCGACCGGCCCCTGGCCCGGCGCCCTGCCGTAATGCGAGCCGGTCCACAATCTGCAATCTGAAATCTGCAATTCCCCTACCGTCCGATCAGCTTGTCAAACTCGTCCTCCGTCAACACCGCCACGCCGAGTTGCTTGGCCTTGTCGAGCTTGCTGCCGGCCTTGTCGCCGGCGATCAGGTAGCTGGTGTTCTTCGAAACGCTGCCCGATGCCTTGCCGCCGAATTGGCGGATGAGGGCTTCGATCTCTTCGCGCTGATACTTGGCGAGCGTGCCGGTGACGACGAAAGCCTTTCCCGTCAGATCGACGCCGCCGACCTGGGCGGGGCTGGGCCGCTTGTCCTGCGTGAGCTTCAAGCCGAGATTGCGCAGCTCGTCGATCATGGCGATGTTGTGCTCGGTGTGGAAGAATTCATGAATCGCCTGGGCCATGATCGGGCCGATGCCCTGGATTTGTAGGCGTTCCTCGGTCGCTTGCATCAGTGCGTCCATACGGCCGAACTCGTTGGCCAACAGATCAGCCACGCTGTCGCCGACGTGTAGAATTGCCAGCCCCGCGAGCAACCGGGCCAGGCCGCGATCCTTGCTGGCGGCAATGCCATCAAGCACGTTCTGGGCCGACTTCTTGCCCATGCGGTCCAGCCCGGCAAGCTGGTCAAGGGTCAAGCGATAAAGGTCCTGGATGCTGCTCACCAGCCGGGCGTCGACGAGCTGCTCGATGATTTTTTCGCCGAGCCCCTCGATGTCCATGGCGCTGCGGCGTGCGTAGGCACGGAGGACTTCCTTCACCTGGGCGGTGCACTTGCGGCCGCCGGTGCAGCGGTAGAATGTGCCGTTCTTGTCGCGATCGACCGGACTGCTGCAGGAGGGGCAGGTCTTCGGAAACTGAAAGATCTTCTCGCTGCCCGTCCGCGCTTCTGGCTCCGAGCGCACGACATAGGGAATGATCTCGCCGGCCTTCTCGACGACGACGGTATCGCCGACGCGGATGTCCTTCGTCTCGATGAAGTCGGCGTTGTGCAGACTGGCGCGCCTGACCGTGGTGCCCGCCAGCTTCACCGGCTCCAGATTGGCGACGGGGGTCAGAGTGCCGAGCTTGCCGACCTGGATGTCGATCGACACCAGTTTGGTAATCCCCTGCTCTGCCGCGAATTTATACGCGACGACCCAGCGCGGCGATTTCGACGTGACGCCCAGTTTCTTGCGCTGGGCGAAATCGTTGACCTTGATGACCATGCCGTCCGTCTCATACGGCAGATCGTGGCGTTTGGTCGCCCAGCTATTGCAATAGTCGATGACGGCGTCGATCGTATCGAACGACACGATGTTCGGACTGACGCTGAAGCCGAAGCGGCGCAAGAGATCGAGCGATTCCAAATGCGTTTTGACTTCGACCCCTTCACACGGACCCAAGGCGTAAGCAAAGAACCTCAAGCGGCGCTTGCGGCACTCCTTTGGGTCGAACAATTTGAGCGAGCCGGCCGCGAAGTTGCGCGGGTTTGCGGCCGGCTCATCCCCCTCGGCAATGCGCCGACGGTTGTTCGCCGCAAAGTCGGCACGCGTCATGTAGATCTCGCCGCGCGCCTCGAAGTGGGCTGGCGACTCGGGCAACTTCAGTGGCACATCGTGGAACGTCTTCAAGTTGTGCGTCACGTCATCGCCCTGCTCGCCGTCGCCGCGCGTGGCGCCGACTGTGAAAACGCCATCGAGATACGTCAACGACATGGCGACACCATCGATCTTCAGTTCGACGACATAGGTCACGCTTTCCCCGCCCAGCAGCTTGCGAACCCGCTTGTCGAAGTCGCGCAGATCCTCGGCACTGTAGGAATTGTCGATCGAGAGCATCGGCTCGCGATGCCGCACGCTGGCAAAGCCGTCGATCGGCTTGCCGCCGACGCGCTGCGACGGGCTATCCGGCGTCAGGAACTCCGGATGTTTTGCCTCGAGCGATTTCAGCTCTTCGAGCAGCCGATCGAAGTCACGGTCGGAAATCTCGGGCTTGGCATCGACGTAGTAGAGGTGGTTATGGTGGTCGATGAGCTTGCGCAGGTCGTGGATTTGTTTTTCGACGGTCGGCATGCTGAGTTCTCCAAGCCCCTCCCCGTTTAGCGCTCGCGCGAAAATCTCGGTTGCAAAGGACATCTTGCGTGAGCACTAAACGAGGAATGGGGGAGATGATATCACGTCGGCGGCGGCGTTTCCACCTTGGTTGTGTCCGGATTTTGCGCTGAAATTTGGCTCTCCGTCTTCCAGCGGCGATAGCGGTCCAGCCCCATGCTCGCCAGTCCGAGGACCACAAGGACGGCCACTTCGCCAAGCACCCACTTCCAGCCGTCCTTGTGCAAGCCGTTGCGGAACCACGAATCCTCTCTTGGCGGAACGAATGCGCCGGCGTCCTTGGCCTTCTCCTCCATCCACGGGACCAGCACGTACGCCAGCACCGTGACGATGAAGACCAGACCGGCAATCAGCAGCATCAAATAAAACGGATTGCGCGGCTCGGCAGGTGCGGCCATCGACGGAGTCCTCGAAAGAATACATGCGGGGTTGTTATAGGGGATATGAACGAGTACGAAAGACATGTGTGCGCGGGCGCTAAACGAAGAATTCAATCCCGAACCAGACGCACCCAGCGGCAATACACCACCGGCATCTTCGCGTTCTCGGGCGGAATTATCCGCCTGTCGCTCGCGATTACACGCCAACTCTGCGAGCCCAGCAGCGCCGCAACCTCGGCGACACTCGGCTCCTGGTTGCTGCAGCGCACGAGCCAGCACGACTTCGTGGCCGGCGGGATGGAATCTGACGGCAGCCAAGCGACGGACATCGGTTGCGTACGAACATACCACAAGAACTCCGCGAGCAACTCCTCATCGCGCTGGTGGCAAAGGAAGACCGGTTCGCCGGCCGCGACCTGGGCTTGCAGATCGAGCACCAGTTGACGCACCGCCCGATCATGCTCCGTCTTGTAGGGTTTGACCAGGTCGCGCACGACGCCGACCACGCCCAGGCAGAACAAGAGCGCGTAGACCCCGAGCTGGCACCGCGTGCGCCACTGCGGCGTGCGGATCCAGTCGATAGCGTAGACAACGCCATGGGCGATCAAGATGCAGATGAACGGCGCGAGGTGCAAGGTGATGCGTGCACTGTCGCCGAAGGGATATTTACCGAGGCTTGCCGCCAGCAGATTCAAGGCGAACGGCAGCCAGCACAATGCCAGTACGGAGCGCTGCTCGTGCCGCCACAAGGCCACCGATCCGAGCAAGACCAGCAAGAGTGTCAGCGTGCTGCCGCCGTGGTTGGCGCCGATTGGATATGCGAGCATGTTGCCGGTGAACACCGTCAGCAACCAGACTGGCCACTCGGCAACCCTCTGGGGCGGAAATGCGTCCTTCCAGTAGTCGCGCAGGAATTCGCGAGCCCGCTGGGCACTCTCGGCATCGATCTCCTGCCGCCCCACAAGAAGAAAATGAGCAAGAAACGAGCCGCATAATGCCAGGTTGAACAGCACGTAGAGCCAGCGTTGGGGCCACGCCGCGCCACGCATCCTCGGCAACAAAACCAGGCTGACTGCACCGCCGACAAAGACCGACGGATAAGAAGAGAATACCGCAAGGGGCGTGACTACCGCCAGGGTGATCAACCACCGTGCCGACCCAGGCGCACGCAGATGTTCAAGCGTCAGCCATGCGAACACGGCGGCATAGAGCAAATCAAACGCATAGGGCTTCACTTCGGCGCTGTGCCGCATCGGATAATACGAAACCGCCAGTACGGCAACGGCAAGCCCCGCAACGACGGGCGAGTAGGAAGTGCGGCACAACCGCCAGAAGACGAGTAACGAAACCAGCCCAGCCAGAAACGGGAAGAGATGCACGGACCACTCCGAGGGCCCAAGCATCAGCAACGCCATTTTCTCGAGCCAGAGGAAGAAGAGCGGCGCCACCTGGGCGAAGCGCAGATGCTGTGTGAGGCCGGCGTAATCGCGTTCCAAGATATTGAGGAGCAGCATCGCCTCGTCGCCCCAGATCGGGAACTGGCCAAGGTAGCGGACCACGCGCCACAGCAAGCCGACACCGATCACCGCCACGAGCGCATGAAAAAGCCAGCGCCCACTCCCTGTTTGCGGGACTGGCGCTGGCGTTGATTCACAAGCCGGTGCGGCTTCCACGAGGCAGGCGTCCATGCCGGTGTGACTCCGATGCTTTGGTCCTCAGAGCCAGAGTGAACCGCTTACTTCGTGCGCGGCTCTGAAGCGATTGCTGCGACTGAAGGCGTCGCACGGTCGGGAGACCGTGCCTCAACAATGTGCGTGGCACGGTCAGGAGACCGTGCCACAACGAGGCTTTACTTGGCCGGGGGCAACGGGCGAATACCTGGACGACCTAGGGGAACGGGCAGACCGAACCCGCCGGGACCGCCGCGCGGGCCGCCGCCGAAGGTCATCGTCCGCAGCAACTCTTCGTGTTCCGAGCCGTCTTCGACGCCGCCAGCCTTGGCTTGCACCAGGACGAGATCATCGTTCATTTCGTCGCGCTGGAACGTGCGGTGGAACTTCGTCAGCACCTGGCCTTCTTGCAGATGGCCCTTGAGGAAACCCAGCAGCTTGAGGTCTTCCTTCGATGCTTCGCGCACCAGGTAGCCGCGAGGCTTGTCTTGCTGGTATTTCTGCACGCGGTACTGGATCACCTTCATGATGGCGGCCGAGCGCTGCGGGTCTTGCAGATCGCGGCGAGTGAAGCCCCAATCCGGATCGGGCGTTTCCTCGCTGTAGGGACGGTCGCCGGAGAGGATCTTGATGTCGTCCGCCGTCAGCTTCTTGGCCCATTCCAGGCTGGTCGGCTTGTGGCCCTTCTTGTTCGCCGGCAATGGTTGGCCCAACGGGAAGGAGAAGCCGAGATCGCCGCCGCATTTCAATAGCGCGGGCGTGTTATTGCGGACCGAGGTAAGCCACTTGCGGTTCGGCTCCAGCAGTTCGTTCGGGCCCATCGTGCCGGCCACGTGGTCCAGCATCGCCAGCCAATGGAACTGATAGCTCATGTCGTCGGCAAGGTCCATCTTGTAGGGAGCTTGCACATAGAACATGGCGTCGGTCTTGTCCTTGACCGAAACCTGCGTGATGCGGGTCGGGTAGACCAGCTTCTCGCTGGTGAAGGTGAAACGCGTCGGCGTGACATCGCCGGTGTAGCTGCCGTCCTTGCTGCGTTTCATCTGCAGCGTATCGATCTTCATGACCGTGAAGAAGTACTTCTTCTGCACGTAGAAATTAAGCGTGGCCTCATCGCCCGAGTAGCTGTACTTGTTGTCCTTGAGCCATTGGTAAAGGTCGGCGGCCCGGGTCGCCGAGAGAATTTTGTAATCGAGGTTGCCGACCGTGCCGACTTCCAGAACGACTACTGTCGGAGGCTTGACGTCTTCCGGAGCGCCGCCGCCGTCATTCCCCGCCATGGCTTCGGGAGCGCCCAAACCGCGCGAGCCGCCGAACCCCATCATCCGAGGCAATAGCTTGGAATCCGGTATCACGCGTCGTTTCGCCTGCGTGTAGGTCCCCAGCGCCTTGAAGAAGTCGCTCGGCATGTTGTCCAGCTTCGGCTTGCTCGGCGTCGGGATCACCATGCCGAAGTCCTGGGCACTGCCTTCGAAGCGAGGCTGCACTGTGACCGTCTCGGTCTTGCTTTCCGGGTCCCAGGTGATGAACGCAATTTGCGACGGCTGCAACACCGACGGCTGCTTGATGTCGGTGATGATCGGCCGCGAAAAGTAACCGCACATCGCGCCTGCAATCGGCGTCAGGCCGAGCAAGCCCAGGCCAAAAAGGGCCAGGCGAGCCAACAGGATTTTACGCATATCGAACACTCCCAGAGGTGGAAAGATGTTACCTAGATTAAGACGAAGGTAAGGCTATCACGGATTGTTGTATTCGTAAAGAGGAATGCAGCAGCGTGTTTGGGGGCTCGCGCTGATCATGACGCCTGTTTCCGGTCATGTTCCTGCTGCACTTTCTGCAACTCCGCGATGAACACATCCATGGGCACGCCCTCTTCATCGATTTCGGTAAACTTCTGCAAATCATCCGCCGTGAAGGCAGCTCGCGCCAGCGCATACGCTTCCTTCAATTCCTCGGGCGTCATCGCCTTTGCCTCCGGCCAACCTTCGGCATCTTCAAGTCGCACGATTTTCATGGAGATTCTCCTTCGGTAAACTATTCCTGCATTCTCGGGCCGCCCCCGCCGAAAATGCAAGGCGATTCCTCTTGGAAATAGCTTTGCATCCGCGCACATCTTCGCGCACAATGCTACCCATCTTCCCTTCACCCCGCGAGAATCCACCATGCTCCGATTCCTCCTCACGGCTGGGCTGACTCTTAGTATTTTCGGCGTTGCTCATGGGCAGCCAGCCAAGGGGAAAATTGTCGCCGTACTATCGGAAAAAGACGGCTATCTCGCAAGCCAGGAGAGCACGCCCGGCTCCAAGGCAATCTGGAACTCCTATGTCCACACCTTGCGCGGCGGCAAACAGGAGGGGGTCCGCATCATCAGGCTTGACAACGGCAAGATGCAAATCGACCTAATCCCCACGCGCGGCATGGGCATCCTCGCCGTCACCATGGGCGATCTCAAGCTCGGCTGGAAGTCGCCCGTCACCGAAGTCGTCCATCCGAAGCATATCAATCTGCAACTGCGCGGCGGACTCGGCTGGCTCGAGGGCTTCAACGAATGGCTCTGCCGCTGCGGCCTCGAAAACACCGGGCAGGCCGGGCAGGACGAGATCATCAACAATGTCGGCGACAAACAAACCGTCGAACTCACCCTGCACGGGAAGATCGCCAACATTCCCGCGTCCCGGGTTGAGGTCACCGTCGAGGAGAAACCTCCCCATCGCATCACTGTGCGTGGCATCGTCTACGAGAAAATGCTCTTCGGGCCGAAGTTCGAACTCGTCACGGAGGTTTCGACCGAACCTGGTTCCGATTCCTTTCGCATTCAGGACACAATAATCAACAAAGGCTCGCAGCCGCAGGAGTTTCAGATTTTGTATCACTACAACTTCGGCAAGCCGCTCTTGGGCGCCGGCGCGAGGCTGCACGTGCCGGTTGAACAGGTCACGCCGTACAACGCCAATGCGGCTCGCGATGTCAAGACGTGGAACAGTTTCGCGGGGCCGAAGTCGGGTTACGTCGAGCAAGTCTATCTGATGCGACCGCTCGCAGACAAGGACGGCCGCGTCAACGTGCTCTTGCACAATGCGAAGGCGGACCGCGGCGTCGTCCTGCAGTACGCGAAGAAAGAGCTGCCGTACCTGACGTTGTGGAAGAACACCGGACACGACGACGACGGCTACGTGATCGGCATCGAGCCAGGCGTCAGTTTTCCAAACGCACGCAAGGTCGAACGCAAGGCGGGCCGCGTGCCCAGCTTGAAGGGCGAGGCGAGCCACACGATGCGGATGGACTTCACGCTGCTGAGCGGCAAAGCCGGCGTCAATGCGTCCATCGGCCGGATCGACGACGTACAAAAAGGGCGTGCGCCGACCATCAACGAGAATCCGGGTGAACCGTGATTTTCGTTTAGCGCTCGCCAGGCGTCGCGCGAGCGCTAAACGTAAACCGCTACAACATCCCGTGCCCGATCAACGCGGCCAGACCCTGGACGTGCTTGCAGCGCCCGTGCCGCAGGAATCCCAGGCACTCACACGAGGACTCCTTCGGAGCGCCAACGCGGACGTGATAGACGTTGGCCAGGCCGATCCGGTGCACTGCAAAAGCGCGGCCGCCGATCGCGCAGGGGATCTCCTTGAACACGTAATATTGCGTTCGGCAATCTTGCGTAATCGAGAAAACGCCGACGCCATTCCCATCGGGGCGGCGGATCAGGCGGATCAGGCGCGGCCGACGAGCGGTCACGTTGAGTTTCTCCTTCCCGCCTGCGCCAGCATTGCCCTGGAAAAAATGGGCTTTCTGTTGGCGTGCGGTTCAAGTCATGGTAGAAGTCCCCCTTCCACGTGCCACCGGAACCTGAACGTCCGACCGTGGGCCGTGCTAACCCGAAAAGCGCACCGTGAATTGCCAAAAGAGCCTTTGGTTGTAGATAAGTTGCAGCTGAATACGAACTTGCCACAACCAAAGGACTCAAGATCATGATGACAGGCTGTCTGGAACAACTTACGCTTTGGGACCTCGGTCCGCAACAGG
>SHZY01000255.1 GCA_009692065.1 Gemmataceae bacterium | reverse complement strand
GTCCGTCGGTTGATCACCTGCCCATCCGACTTCAGAAAAACGGCCAGGCGTGCCGAATTCTCGTCCTGCTTTACACCCAGTGGATGCACATCCTTTCTACCCACCCGACCGAAGAACGCTGCCAGGCTCCAGTAATCGTCCTGGCTCCACTTTTCGTAAGGATGATGGTGACACTGGGCACAGCCGACGCGCAAGCCGAGGAACACCTGCGCGGTGTCGTCGACCAGTTGCTGCGGCTCCTTGAAGTCCTTGTACCATGCCGTGGGAGGATGCTGCGCCTCATCTCCACTCGCTGCCAGAACGCCGCGGACAAACTGGTCGTACGGCATGTCGTCGGCGATCGCTTGCTGAATCCAGGTATGGAAGCGGAACGAACTGGCAACGCTATTGCGGCGGCTGACACGCAGGATGTCAGCCCACTTGTTCGCGAAGACGTAGCTGTATTCTTTTGTTTTCAATAATTCGTCAATCACGCGGTCGCGTTTGTTGGATTCTTTGCTCTGGCGAAACTCCTGCACTTGCGTCGGGGTCGGCAGCGTTCCGGTCAGGTCCAGAGAAACGCGACGCAGAAACTCTTCGTCAGTGCATAACTCACTGGGGGCGATGCCGAGGTGGTCCCATTTCTTCATGGTGAATCGGTCGACGATGCTTCGTTCGTCGAAGGCGTATTTGAGAGGCTGGGACGAGAACGGGACCGTGGCGCGAAAAACTGCGACCTGATCGAAGTAGCGAACCATGACGGCGGCATCGCCACTCATGTTCCCCGTGCTCACCAAGGCCGAGTCATTAATGACCGCGACTTCCTGATCGTTCGATTCGAAGAGTGCCTGGCGAGTGACGTCAGCCGTCGCGCCATCGGCATAATGCGCCGTGACGGCGAGTTGTTGACGGTTATTCCGAGTCAGGACTCGGTTTTCCGGATGCACGGAGATTTTCACCAGAGCCGAAGCCTGCGGCGCTCCAAACGGCGTCCCCGATGCGATCCACCGGCGCAGCAACTTGTAGTGATCCGAGCCCACCTCGAGGCGTTTGCCGCCGGCGTGTGCCGTGGCGCCCGTGGCTTTCAGGAGCATCAGGCTGCTCTCGGGAGCCGTGGGCATGACACGGCGGCCACGGCTCTCCTTCACCAGCACCCGGAAATCGAACTCAGGGTCGTAGCCGAAGAGCGACAACGCAAAGCCATTCTGCCCGCCAATCTTGCCATGGCAACCGCCGCTGCTGCATCCAAGTTTCGTCAAAAGCGGAACGATCTGCCTGCCGAAATCTATTGGTGCGTCTTCGATCGACTGGACCGTGACCTGGATCTTCACGCTGTTGTCGCCAAAGCGTGCCGTAATTTCCGTGGCGCCATTGCCAAGCGGAATGATTCGGCCTGCTTCGGTGACCTTCGCCACGGAGGTATTCGCGACCGTGTACTTGGCCTGGGCGGACAAATCCTGGACGCGCTCGGCAAGTGAAGCAGTAACGACGAGCTGAGCCGAGTCGTCCGGACCAACCAGCATGACGCTTGCCGGCTGGATGGCGAGCTTCTTGACCTCGGCAGGCTTGGCCGTACCGGGTTCCTGAGCGCCCACGAAGGGGACTGCCAGCAAACATGCCATCGTCAAACTTGCAACTCGGTGAATTTTCATCGTATGTAGCTCAGGAAGGAGCGGGGTGGGATCTAATCAATTTCGGCCGCTTGCGGCTTAGCGTTGAACGCTTCGACGCCAAGCCGCAAGCGGCAACAAATCAAATCAATTCGCGGATGGGCGAGCCAAAGGGAAGGATGGTCAACGGTCGCCCCGTCGGATCCGGGAACGTATGCTCGGTGTCGATGCCCAGGTGGCGGTAAACGGTCGCCCACATGTCGTTCGGCGTCAGGGATCGGGTGTGCGGGTGCTCGCCCAGCGCGTTTGTCGAGCCGACCACCTGGCCGTGCTGCATGGCGCCGCCACACATCAGGACCGACATCGAACGCGGCCAGTGTTCGCGGCCGTACCGCATGCCGTTCGGACCGTTGGACTGGCTGATGCGCGGCGATCGACCGAATTCGCCGGTCACGACCAGCATCACCTTGTCCGTCAAACTGCGAGCATGCAAATCCTCGACCAGCGCGGTGATGGCCTGGTCGTAGCGAGGCAACCGCAACCGCATGTCGTTGAAATTGTCGTAGTTGACCGCGTGCGTATCCCAGTTGTAGAACGTCCCCTGAATGTGCGGATTCTCCATGACCATCGTCACGAAGCTGCACCCGGCCTCGACCAGACGCCGCCCCAGGAGCGCTCGCTGCCCCCAGGCATGTCGGCCGTAGCGATCGCGAACGCCCACCGGTTCCCGAGAGAGATCGAAGGCGGTGCGTGCCTGCGGACTGGTCATCAAGCTGAGCGCCTGCTGGTCGTAGCGATCCATGGCTCCCATCATGCCCGAGGAGTCGAGATCGCGACGCAGCGAATCCAGCCCTCGCTGCAAGCGCAGCCGATCGTCAAGCCGTTGCGCCATGGACGAATCCAGACTCACATTTCGGAGCTGGAAATCGGCCCGGCTCGGATCACCTGCCAGTTGAAACGGCAGATAGCGTGGCCCCAGGTAGGCTGCTCCCTGGGCGTATGTGTTGGGATTGTCGCGCCCCCCGTCAACGCCCGAGATGCAATTCGGCAGCCCCACGTCGATGTGTTCGCGCATCCTGGAGACGACGGTGCAGACCGCCGGGGCGTCGTTGATGGTTTCGGTCGGGGTCCTGGGAACGCGGCCGGTCATGAGTCGTTTGCTGCCGCCGCCGTGATCCGAGAAATTATGCGTGATGCTACGGATGAGGGTGTACTTGTCCGCACACTGCGCGTGCAACGGCATCAATTCACAGACATCCATGCCCGGAACGTTGGTGCGAATCGGCCGAAACTGCCCGCGATACTCTTCCGGCGCGTCCGGCTTCATGTCGTACATGTCCATATGCGGCGGTCCGCCCGCGAGCCAGATGAAGATGACAGACGTATCCGGCGCCGCCGTTTGCCTCTCGGATGCTCGCAAGCGCATCACATCGCCAAGGCTAAGCCCGGCTACGCCGAGGGTTCCAAGGGTAAGGAAATTTCGCCGAGACATCGGCTCAGAAAATCGGTTCGTGTTCATCCGTATCATCTCCCAGTTTGGTCTGTACGTAAATCAAGGCTCCATGCTCTGCTGAAACTTTGCATCGTCGATTTCTTCCACGCGGTTCGAACCAGCAAAAATGACGAAACGCAGGCCGTTAATGCCGGTTTGTTCATGGGCGAGGATCGGGCCGTCAATGCTGCTGAAGATCGGCCCCTCGCCGTCCGACGCTTGGCGGGCGCGCGCGGCTGGTAGTTTCAGATTGAAGCGGATCACCATGAGCTGTTTGTCCCGCGACAACGTTAGGTACTCTTGATCGAACACGATCGGCCCGTCGGGACCGGGGAGTTTTCGACCGAATTCAATGAGTTCTTCCAACGAAGCCGGCGAACGACCGCGCGATTCACGATAGAGCGCATACAAATAGCCGACTGAGCTAAGCCGGCCTTGCACAGCAGTGCCGTCGAGTGTAACGGCGTCGGACCTCGACTTCGGCTGCGTTACCAGCAGAATGATGGCGAGGGCAAGCCCGATCGCGGCGCCAAGTCCAATGCGTACGTATTTGTTCATAAGTGGTATCAGGATTAAGGGAGCCAGCTACTATCGGGCGGCTGGCCGTCGGCGTAAAATATCATCGTTTCGTAAATCGCCTGCGGGACGCCGTAACTCAGACTACGAACCGTTCCATCCGCCCACAGAACTGGCATGACGTCGTGGGGCGAGCCGGTGATTTGGTTGCTGATCCGGCAGGTCAATGCATTATTGGGGGGGCCGTGCCCTGAGCCGTTATCGATCGGTATGCAGCCGGCAGCATTATAAAACGAATCGGGGTTAGGATCCATCACATCGCGCTGTGGTGAGACTGTCAGTCGCGCATAGCCTTCGGCGTAATATTGACCATTGACGCCATACGACCCAATCCAACTGATGCGAAAGCCCAGCGAAAATCCGCCGGTTGAACCCTGCGTCGAGTTGTCATAGTAGTTTCGCGGGTCCATTCCTTTGTGGGCGAGCATGATCGTGTTCGACAGGCCATCGGTGATTCGCTGAAGCTTGAGTTCTTTACCTGGCGGGCTACTGGTCGCGTTGCTTTTTACGGCCGAGAAGATGGCCCGGAATTGCGAATCGCTGTATCCCACATAATCGACCGCACCGCCGCGGACGCTCGACCCTCGGCTTGGGCAAAGGTATACTGGGATCGGAGTATTTCTGTAAATATGCTTGTCACCAGCGGTAGCAGGGGCGGGCAAGGCCAAAGCCGCTTTGTGCGCATCAAGGACGCTTTGCTGATCGAGGTACGGCAGCAGAACGCAATAGAAGGTTTTCGCACCTCCAAAGTCGTCAGAATAGGAGCTGAAACTCGGCAGCGTCTTGATCGCTCCGACATGATTGTGGACGGCCAACCCGATCTGCTTTAAGTTGTTTACGCACTGCATGCGTGCGGCGGCTTCGCGAACTTTCTGTACAGCCGGCACCAACAATGCGATCAGGATGGCGATGATGGCGATCACCACCAACAACTCGATAAGCGTGAATCCGCGTCTCGCCTTGCCACGAATGTGAAACATGGACTTCTCCTTTGGCAGGTGCTGAAAAACCGTGTCGGCCCAGCTACGAGCCAACACAATTCAGTCTTACGGCCTTTACGAATCGCTACGCTATCTCGCGTTAGCCCGCCCGTGCCGGGCTACTCCTTACTCCAAAGCATGCCGGGACGACCGGCGTCCACCATCCGCGTGATTTCTTGCTGCGTCAGGGCCCGGTTCCAAATCGCGAGTTCATCGATACGGCCTCGAAACGAACGATTGGCCAATCGGTCTTTCGTTTCGGGCAACCAATTTCCTATTCTACACGAACCGGGGCGTATCATCTCGTCTTGTCGCCACGTGCGTTCACGCACCATGATTCCGTTGACGTAGATTTGTTGAGAACGCGTCGGAGTTGAAATCACCGACGCCACATG
>SHZY01000254.1 GCA_009692065.1 Gemmataceae bacterium | reverse complement strand
TACATGGAAGGCGGCGTCAGTCAGATCGACACCTTTGACATGAAGCCGGGGCGGCCGACTGCCGGCCAGTTCCTTCCGATTCAAACCAACGTCAACGGCATCCAGGTCTGCGAATATTTGCCGAACATCGCGAGGCACGCCGACAAGCTGGCGATCATTCGCAGCATGCGGACGCAGTCGGTCGATCACGGCATCGGCGGCTATCACATGCACACGTGCTATTCGTCGAGCCAGCGCTTCCCGCATCCGGAAATTGGGGCCATGATCGCCAAGTATTGCGAGAATCCGGAAAACGACCTGCCGAGTTTCGTCAAGATCGGCTCAGGAAGCGGCATCTACGGCGCGGGGTATCTTGGCCCGCAGTTTGAGCCGTTCGTCGTCTCCGACAACGGCCAACTTCCGGGGTTTGCCAATCCGAGTGTAACGCCCGACATCCAGGATCGACGCGGCGACCTGCTGAACTTCATGGAACAACGATTTGCGCAGCAGCATCCGGGCGAACCGTTCGCGGCCCATCGCACCTCCGAACTTCGCACCATTCGGCTCATGCGGGCGCGCCGAATGTTCGATGTGTCCGAAGAATGGACGCGGGCCCGTTCACGCTACGGCGACACTAATTTTGGCCGGGCCTGCTTCACGGCGCTCAAGCTTGTCGAATCCGGCGTCTCCTTCGTCGAGGCGGCTCACGCAGGCTACGATGGCCACAACGACAACTTTCCGGTCCACAAGGGGAATCTGCAAGAACTCGATCCCGCCTGGGCCTCGCTCTTGCAAGATCTTCAAGAACGAGGGCTGCTCCAGGATACGCTGGTCGTCTGGACAAGCGAATTCGGCCGCACGCCCGCCATTAATTTCCAGGCAGGCCGTGACCACTTCGGTCGAGCGTGGACGGTGGTTCTCGCCGGCGGCGGCATCCGCGGCGGTCAGCATTACGGCGCCAGCAATCGGGACGGCTTCGAAGTCCAGGAAAATCCGGTCAGCGAAGGCGACCTGTTTGCGACGATTTACAGGACCATGGGCATCAACCCTCGCGTCCGCCACTTCCTCGGCAGCCGCCCGATCTGGGCCACGCCCGAAGGCTCACGGCCGATCAGGGAATTGCTGGGTTAAGTGGGTAAAGTTGCAGTTGCAGGTAAGACTTGGGAACTGAGTTGTAAATTCGCGGGTCCGATCAAGGAGAGAGTGCCTCATGTTGACTATCACTGACGCTCGATTTGCTCAAGGTCCTGCTTGCAATCGCCGCGACTTCCTTCGCATCGGAAGCTTGTGCGGATTGACGTTGTCGGGACTATTGGCCACCAAAGCCAAGGCGGCGGCGGCGGAAAGGCGGAGTGTCCTCCGGAACAAATCGGTCGTCTTCCTGTTCTTGCACGGTGGGCCGGCCCAGATCGAGACCTTCGACCCCAAACGCGATGTTCCGGAGAACAACCGCAGTTGCACCGGGGAAGTGCAGACGAACCTTCCCGGGGTCTGGTTCGGTGGCACGTTCCCGCAGTTGGCGCAGAGAGCGGACCGCGTGGCGGTGGTGCGGAACTTTGCCTCGAGGAACGGGGGACACGGCGCGCTTCCGGTGCTGACGGGCGGACATCGCTCGGGCGCAACCATGGGCGCGATGTATGCGCGCGGTGCGGGAGCCTTCAACGCTCGTACGGGCGTGCCCATGAATACCGTCATCATTCCGGAAAGCGTCATGCCCAGCCTGCGGCTTGGGGAAACGTCCGGCACATTCGGTCTGGGATTGATCAACCGGGATTTCGGCACCTCAGGCAGCCTCGGGGGGCCCTACCGAGGGTTCGTTCGCAATGGGAGCGCCCAGCAGCTCGGCAATTTTACCCTGGCGGTGCCGCACGAGCAGTTTGCGGAACGAAATCACTTGCGTCGACGACTCGACGCCATGAATCGTAGCGTTCAGATCGAGAGCGGCAACGACTTCGAACAACAGGCTCATGACCTGCTGGTGCGCGGGGGCATTGCCGAGGCATTCGACCTCTCAAAAGAAGATCCCAGGGTGATTGCGAGATACGACACCAGCCACATCTTCAACATGGCCGACTACCACCAGGGCGGCAGGCATTACCTGTACCAAGGAAATAGGTTGATCGACCAGGATCGGTGGACGAACCAATTGGGCAAAGAGTTGTTGCTGGCGAGGCGATTGTGCGAGGCCGGTTGCGGCTTTGTGACCGTGGTCGATTCGTGCTGGGATTTTCACGGCCGCGGAATGAACAACCCGGGCACGATTGTTGGAATGAACAATCTGGGAGCCCAATTGGATCATGCCGTTTCGGCCTTCCTGGACGATGTACAGCAACGCGGATTGAGTGATGATATTCTGCTGGTCATAACCGGTGAAATGGGGCGCAGCCCGATCAAGCAAAATGCAGACGCCGGTACGGACCATTGGGGCAGGTCGACTCCATTGCTTGTGGCGGGTGGCGGCTTGAAAATGGGGCAGGTCATCGGCAGAACCGATCGCACGGGGGGCCAGCCGGCCGGCGAAGCGTATGGCCCCGAGAACCTCCTCGCTACGGTGCTGCACACGGTGTTCGACGCGACAACCGCCCGCCTTGCGCCCGAACTTCTCTCGCCCGAAGTGGCGGGAGCGCTGCTCAATAACGAACCGATCAAGGAGTTATTTTAATTCAGGATCGACCTTGCTGGCCCTCGATCCTGGATAGCCAACGCGCAACAGCCGGTATTCGCGGCGTTCGCAAAGATTGACGGCGGCAGGGCCAACACGCCTGATTCCCGTCCGAGAAAGGAAAAGCGACCGCCATGCGTATTTTTGGTTTCCTCCTGGCATTCGCGTGCTGGGCATTGGTGGGCCCACCCTTTCTTGCCGCCCAGCGGCGGGCCAGGCGAACAACGCTCGCCTGGCGTTGATCCGGAGAGTAAACTTACCTCATTGATCCTGCCTGCCTGAGTGACCCCTCTCGATTCGTCACGGAGATTGACATATGAATGCTCGCATGTACTTCGCGTTGGTGGGGCTCGTATCCATGTCTTGTGTGACAATGGTTGACGATGCACGTGGACAGAAAACCGCCAAGAAAATCAATATTGCGCCGGCTTCCATCGCGACCGACAAGGCAGTGAAATACGACTACGACATCGTCTACGTCCGCGCTCCCCGCAAGGGAGACAACAAACAGATCGCCTGGGCCGAAGTCTTCAGCCCTTTGCGAGCAGAATCGGGTTCCGACCTGATGCTGCTTCATCCCGACGGAACTGAGGAGGTCCTCGTAGTCGCTGGCGACGATGCAATCACCGATCCCTTCGTCTCCTTCGACGGCGAATCAGTTTACTTTGCCCGCTATCACAACGTCAAACGACCCGGCAACGATCGGCCGACCTCGCAGAGTTCCGACATTTTCAAGATCCATGTGAAGACGAAGAAGGTAACGCAGCTCTCGCGACAGGAATTCACGCCGAACACCGGGGTCGCCGTAGCCAGCAAGAATCCGCCTGGCGTCTACAACCTCGGCCCCTGTCCGCTTCCGGGTGGGCGGGTGATGTTCACCAGCAATCGCAATGGCTTCGCTCCGACCAAAGGTTATACGCCGACGACGCTTCAGCTCTTCACGATGGACGACGACGGCCGCAACGTCGAGATGGTCGGCCATCTGAACATCAACACCGCCTTGCATCCGACGATTCTCAAGGATGGCCGAGTTATGTTCACGACCTACGAATCGCAGGGCCTGCGCGATCTACGAAACTGGGGCCTGTGGACCATCCACCCCGATGGCACCAACTGGGGGCCGCTCATGAGCAGTTTTGTGGATTCGTCGGCTTTTCACTTCATGACCCAACTTTCGGACGGCCATGTGGTCGTGGAAGAATACTACAACCTCAACAACCTCGGCTTCGGAACCTATTACAAGCTGGCCGCGCAGGCCCCGGAGGGCGAGCCATTTTTTGGTCCCGCGTCGCGGCGCGATCCCCGGAACCTGGGCTACCGCGGCGCGGATTACGCACGGATCCCGTTCAGCCCGAGTGGCCTGGAACTCCTGACCCCGTTTTGCGACGCGTTCGATTCCCCGGCTCGCCTCTCCGACCCGCAAGATCCCAAGTCGCCGCGCGTCGGTAAAGTGACACACCCCTCGGGCGCCCCAGACAATCACATGCTCACCGTCTGGTCGCCCGGGCCAGTCAACAGCAACAACGGCTTGAGACCCCCCGCGGTCGACGCCGGCATCTATCTCATCAAGTCTGGAAAAGTGGTCGACGAGCCGGGCCAAATGCTGCTCATCAAGAACGATCCGAATTACAACGAACAATGGCCCAGGGCCCTGGTCCCCTATCGGCGTATCCACGGCGTCGCCGAACCGGCTCGGCTTCCCACTCTGGCCAACGACGGCACCTGCTCGCGCCACCTCCCCGCGGGAACCCCTTTCGGCCTGGTCGGCACGTCCAGTCTCTACAAGCACGAAAGCTATCCTGACGGCGTCGTCGCCAAGGGGAGCGTGCGCGGAACCTATGCGGGAGGGAAAGATCCGTTTCTGGGGCTGGGATCGCTTCGCTACAACGAGTCGGAAACGCACTGGTTTACCCAGGGTGCCGACGCGGGCCGATACGACAACAGCGACATCCACGCCGTCCGCATCCTGATCACCGAGCCGACCACCGACCCTCGCCACACGGGCAAGCCGGGCCGGCGCTGGTGGAACGTCGCCAACGAACGCCTCCGCATTCTGGGCGAAATTCCGGTAAGGCATTTCTCGAAGGCAGGAACCCAGCCGCTCGATCCCGACGGCAATCCGGACACCAGCTTTCTCGCCAAGATACCCGCTGACGTCGCCTGGACTTTCCAGACGCTCGACAAGCGCGGCATGGTCCTGAACATGGCGCAGACCTGGCACCAGCTACGTCCTGGCGAAGTTCGCACCGACTGCGGCGGCTGCCATTCGCACAGCCAAAAACCGACTCTTTTCAAGGATACTGCCGCCGCCGCGATGGAACCCTTCGATTTGACCCGGCAGACAGCGCTGATCACGACTCGCAAGAGCGACACGTCGGGGAAACGCTGGGACGT
>SHZY01000253.1 GCA_009692065.1 Gemmataceae bacterium | reverse complement strand
CCGCATCGCTCGGATAATTCGGCACGGCGGGAATGATCGGCTTGCCGTCAGCGTCAAAGGGAACACGGCCTCGCAAGTCTGGCCAAAGCTCCACGGGGGCCTCGATGCCGTGCGCCAACAACCATAGAGCGGCGTCTCGCGAACCGATGGACGTTGCGGTTTGCTCTACTGCCGGATCATTGGGGTCGATGGTGTGAAGGACATAGTCCGCTCCCTTGCGGTAAAGGAAGGTGCGGATGCCTCGCCCATCGACGTATTCTCCTTTTGCTTTCTCGTGGTCGGGCAGCGTCTGCTGGAAGCCGCGGATGAGTACCTTCGCGCTCATGCGACACCCCCTTCCTTGGTGCCGAAAAGCCAACCGTGAACATGGTCCGCCACGGTTTGCAAACGTTTATCGCTGATGGTTTCGCGGTAGACGCTGGCCATGTCATCGCGGGAATGTCCCATGATGAAATCACAAGCCGGTTGATCTTGACTATCGTCGGCAACAGTCCGAAAGACGTGGCGCAGAACGTAGAAGTTCCGATGGCCATTGATGCCAAGCCGGTCGAGCAGCTTTCGCATTTCCTTCGATATGGGGTTGTCGCTGGTGTCCTTGCCCCAGGTGCCGCCGTACTTGGTCACGAACAGCAAACCAGCGTGCGCGGGATTGTTCGGCGTTGGCCTGTTGTCGATTACCTCCTTGATCGCTTCGACGGTTTCCGGCCACAGCGGCGTGCGGCGCGGGATGCCAGTCTTCGGGCGCGCATAGTCTAGCCACCTGGTTTCGAGATTCAAAGCGGTGATGGGTAGTGATCCACAATCGCTGTTGCCAAGTCCACAATTAACGCCAAGCAGAATCATCGCCCGTAGTTGTCCATTGCACCCGTCGAGCATGGCGAGGATCTCGTCGCGAGCAAACAACTTTGGGCCATTCTTTGCCTTGTCGATGCGGAATGCTTTCTTGCTTGGTCGCGCAAAGCCGGGGCCAAAGCGGACAGGGGTCGCGATTAGCTCGGCGTCATACCCGTACTTGAAGACGCAACGCACGAATTGGATGCACTTCGCAATACGCTGCAAGCCCCATTTCTTCGCCATTGCTTTTCGCATGGCCGCGAAGTCTTCGGGGCGCAGGTCGGTGATGAGTCTTTGCTTTCCAAACGTGGAAACGATCAGGTCGCATGTCCGCTTGTAGTCGTTCCAAGTGTGGATGGAAAGCTCGCCTGTCTCCCTGACCGCAGTCTTGTGGTTCAAGAAGGCGTTCGCTAAGTCCTTGACAGTGAATGCTTCGGGGTCAACCCGGGGTTTGCGTCCAGCGTGCAGGTCGTCTTTCTGTTCGAGGTATTTCGCGAGCGCTCCGTCCGTGTCGGACCACAACCCGAAGTAAACCAGGCGGCCACGAATTTTCTTTGCCCATTGCCCGTTACGATGTGCAAAGAGCGGATAATCCGGGTACGGCTTGGCGGGTGTCGCGACACCAGCGGCTCTTGCGTTGCTCGTAGTTGTAGGCTTGCCGGGAATGACCGGCGCGGTAGAATTGCGTTGCATGGTGACACTCCCTTGAAAGTGGGTCACTGTGTTAGGCCGATCCGGTACAAGACGGATCGGCCACTTTTCTATCGGCTAGTGTATCAGGTGTCGTAACGGGTGTCGATGAAGAAAAAACGACATTTTGCAATTGACACAAGTCCTAGAAATTAAAGAACATGGCGGGGTAGCTCAGTCGGTTAGAGCAGGGTCTTCATAAGGCCAAGGTCGGCGGTTCAAGTCCGCCCCCCGCTAATTCTGGTGTCGTGTTTCACCCCACCCGGGATTAAGCCGATGATGTTGTGCCAGGGCAACCCGTGAGGCCTCTCTTGAAGAGTTCCTTGCCGAGCTTCGAGTTGCTGGAAAAGACGCACGCTTTTCCGTGCCCGTATCTGTTCAAGATCATCGGCAAGGCAGAGCAAGGCTTCCTGGCGAGGGTGATTGCCGTGATGCGCGAAGAATTGAGCATCGAGGTCGATCTGCCGTATCGGGTGCGCGAAGCGGTAGGTGGCCGGCACCTGGCGGTAACGCTGGAACCGATGGTGCAATCGGCTCAACAAGTCCTGGACATCTACCGTCGGCTCGGCACGCTCGACGATCTCGTAATGATGTTTTGAACCATTGGCCGGCCATGAGCTCTGCCGCGCCGGCAATCCTGCTACGCAATCGCCTCGCGGATGAGCGGCGCATCTTCGTTGATGAGGCGGATCGGCCGATTGTTGAGCGTGTTGACGACCGTGTTCGGGTCGATGCCGAGCAGGTGATACAGCGTCGCGCCGAAGCTTTCGACCTTGTAGAAGGCGTCGCTGACTTGCTCGCCGCGCCTATCGGTTGCGCCGACGACGCAGCCGCGCCGGAAGCCGCCGCCGGCAGCCAGCACGAACTGGGCGTAATCCCAGTGATCGCGGCCGGCGCCCTGCACGGTGCCGCAACGGGGCTGGCGGCCCATTTCGCCCAAGGCGAGCACGATGGTCGTGTCCAATAGGCCGCGCTGGTCGAGGTCTTCGAGCAGGGCGGACAGGGCGACGTCGAACATCGGAATCTGCTGCCGGCCCGCGCTGAAGTTCTCGCCGTGCCAATCCCAGTAACCGAAACTGAAGTGAACGTTCGGCGCCCCCGCTTCAATCAAGCGGCGGGCGAGCAGGAAGTGCCGCGTGCTGCCGGCCGGGTAGCGCGTGCGGCCCATCTCGCCGCCAGTGTAGCGTTCGATATTGCGCTGCGGCTCCTTCGAGAGATCGAGCGCATCGCGCAGCTTCGGCGAACGCAAGAGATCGAACGCCGTCTGCTGATTGCGATCGAGGCCCGCGATCACCGGGTCGAGCGAATCTTGCCTGCGCAGGCGATTGTCTACCAGTCGCAAGAGATCGGCGTCGCGCTGGAACGCCGGTAGCTCGATCTGCGGGGTCAGCATGCGGGCGACATCGTCGCGGCGTTCGATTGGGTCGAAGATGAACGGGTTGTGCGCCGGGCCAAGGAAGCTTGGGGCAATCGCGTTGCCGATGTGGTGATCGATCTTGCCGAGCACGGTGAAGGTGGGCAGATCGTCGGGTCCGGGCCGCAGTCGCGAGACGACGCTGCCGTACATCGGATACTGGGGCGTGCCGGTGGGGAGACGCGGGTTGCCGGTGAGCCAGTACATTGGGGCGCGCGAATGATCGCCAGGCCGATTCATGGTGGTGACGGAGCGGATGATCGTGTACTTGTCCGCTTGCTGCGAAAGCCGCGGCATCAGCTCGCAGACATCGAGGCCGGGCAGGTTGGAGCGGATGGGCCGAAACTCGCCGCGATAGTCCGCGCCGGAATCGGGCTTCATGTCGAACATATCGGTATGCGGCGGCCCGCCGGCCATCCAGACGCAGATCATCTGCTTGGGGCGGCGAGGCGAGCCGAGCCCCGTAAGGGGCCGGTTGGCGCCCGCTTGTGCAGCCAGAATATCGAGCATGTTGACGCCGCACAGCGTCGCGCCGCCGATGCGTAGGAACTGACGACGGTCCATGCCGCGGAATGATTCGCAACCGATGATCATGGGAGCCCCCCTATTCATGACGAAAAGCCTACATCGTCCCATTTTGCCATTCGGCGTGAAGGATGCAAGAGAAATTTAGGGTGGAATGCGATTCCCCATGAGGAGCCCGACGCGCCAGCAAGGGAAAATCGCCGCAAGTGGAAATCACCCCGCGGAAGCCCTTTTCCTTCCAGCGTTTCTAACTCTGTTCTCTTCCTTTCGTAATTTCGTACTTTCCGGAAAGAAAAACAGCAGAGAATCACGAAAACACGAAAGTACGAAATCACGAAAGCAGAGAGGAAAATGTGGAAATCCAGCGTTGCTAACTCTATTCTCTTCCTTTCGTGATTTCGTACTTTCGTGCTTCTCTTCATGAGAACTTTCCGGACAGACTCTGAGGCAAAACAGGAGCCCTATAAAGTCCACCACTCGACTATCTCATACATCCCCTGTCCGGCTTTCTTGAGCTTCCCCTGCTTGACCAGTTCGTCCCAGACGGCTTTCCCAAACTGGTTCGGCGGCTCAATGGCTACGATGGCCGAGGACCCGCCGCTCGTGGTCGGCCGGCGGGTCATTTTCGAGTCCTCGTCCAACTGCGTGACCTTGAGGCGTTTCTTGAAAGCCTTGTAGGCATCTTTCAATTCCTTCTTGGTCGGGGCTGAGGGATCAGACGGTGTTGGATCAGCCATAGGTGTTTTCTCCCGCAGACGAAGCAGAACCAACCCTAGAGGGACAATCGTCCTGTCGTCAGTTTAGTCAAACAACGCCCCCTGAGCCACAACGCGGAGCAATTGCCGCGCAACTGCATGTGGTACGCCGACCCGTCGGGCGCCAACGACATTGCCGAACTGCGCCACGCCGGCTTCACCGTTCGGCGCGGCGTCAACGATCTCCGCGCCGGCATCGCCGCCGTCATCGCCCGGCTGGAGGATGGCCGCCTGCGCATCCTCGAAGGCCGCTGCCCCAACCTGCTCGCCGAAGCCGGCATGTACCGCTGGGGCGAAAGCGAAGACCGCCGCGCCGAGGTTCCGGTGGACGAACACAACCACGCCCTCGCCGCCTTGCGCTACCTCATCGCCACCATCGACCGCCACAAGCTGGCCAAGCGACGAATCAACCCGGACCCGCTCGCAAAGGACGCGGGCAAGACGCCGGAGGAACTCGGCGAGGAGGAGCAGACCCGGAGCTACTGGGCGATGGCGGAATCAGAGGATCCGCGGATATAGGGGCCGATGGGGTGACGGACCGAGAAAATGCAACAGTAGACCCTTGACAATTCAAGTGGGCAGGGTTCCAATAGTTCCGTGATAGCCTGCTGGCGCGGTGATATCGTGCCGGCAAGCGGAAATAGCGTGCCGGCGTTTGCATAGCCTGCCGGCGCCGGCAGGTCTAATCACCTGTTGAACTAAACCGCTAAGCGGTGGTCACTTCGAACGGAACAAATCGCGACCCTGGCGTTGTAAAGCAACGCCAGGGTTTTTCTTTTCGCTCGCGCGCGTTTACGCTGAAGGCTTCCACCCAGCGCGATTTCTTTCGCGTGGAGAAGCT
>SHZY01000002.1 GCA_009692065.1 Gemmataceae bacterium | reverse complement strand
GCCCGCCAATACGATCCGCAGCTTTTCCTCGGCAGACCACTTTCGTCGCTTGCTCATGTCTTTTCCTCCAGGGGGTTCTTGATTTCACTACACCCGGAGGAGACGGTCGGCTACTTTAGGCTGTGTGCCATTTGGGGTGAAACACTACATTGGATGACTGATCAACCTATGCAACTAACGCCCTACCGGATCCACGGCGGCGTCGGCCCAGTGTCCTCGGACACCCTAATCCAGATTCGCCAAGAAATCTGAGCCCGAAGCGCCAGCGAGGGATGCCATCCGTCGCTGGCGCTTCCGGCTCGTTTGGTTTTGACAACAATTTCCTTTTCCTCCACGCATCCCATTCGCGATAATGGCTTGGTTGCGCCCTTCTCATCGCGAGGTGCCACCATGCGTCGGCGTTTTCTTTGCGCTCTCCTTTGCGTCAGCATTCTCGTTCCCGCTGCCTGGCTCGGCTGGGCCAACCAAGACAAGGCAAAATCGGGCTGGACCGAAGTCGCACCGGGCGTGTTGCGCTCGCCTGGGCCGGTCAACGGCTACGCGCTGATCGCTGGCGACAAGGTGCTCTTGATCGACGCGCCGGGGCACTCCGCCGATCTCGCCAAGCACGGCGTACGCCGCATCGAGGGGGTCCTGCTCACGCACTACCATCGCGGCGTTTGCGCCGGGCTTGGCGAATTGCCGAAGAACGTCAAGTTCCAGGCTCCCAAGAAAGCGGAGGAATGGCTCAATCCCAAGGCGGTCGAGAAATACTGGCGCGACTCGCTGCCGTTGCGCGGCTCGCGCACCGCCTACCAGGTTGTTCCCGTCGGCTTCGAGAACATTGAATATTCGCTGGTCGATGGCAAGACTCTCGAATGGGAAGACTGGAAGATCGACGTGCTCGACACGCCGGGCCATGCGCTGGCCCATGTCGCTCTGATCGCGCGAAAAGGCGATGGGCCGCGCGTCGTGTTCTGTGGCGGCGCTTTCGCGTCAGCAGGCAAGCTGTGGGCCCCTTACACCACCGACTGGGACCACTGGACCGACGCAGGCCTGAAACCGACGGCCGAGTCGCTGCGCAAGCTGTTGGCCGTCAAGCCCGATATGCTTTGCCCGTCCCATGGCTCTGTCGTTACGAAGAGCATCGACGCGGCTCTCAAGCAAACGCTTGCCACGGTCGAGGAGATCGGTTTCTTGAGGAGCTTTGAGCGCTTCACGAAGCAGCGTCTCGGCAATGCACCGCAGTATCGCTTCCTCGCCAAGGAGCAGGCGATGTCCAACGGCTCCAAGCCGTGGACGCAAGTGTCCGAACACATTTGGCTGACGGGCAACACCTATGTGCTGACGTCAAAAGACAACGTCACGCTGATGATCGATCCGTGGGACCAGCGCAGCGCCGATCAGTTCGCCAAGCTGCAGAAGGACCAGAAGCTGGGGCCGCTCGAAGTCGTGATGTTCAGCCACGCCCACTTCGATCACTATGACGGCGTGCATTATTTGCCCGACCGCGACAAGTTCCAGGTGTGGGCCCTCGACGCCGTGGCGAAACCGATTGCCGAGCCGTTCCTGTTGCGTGCTCCGTTCCTCGACGCTCGGACCGTGAAGTTCGACAAGACGCCGAAGGAAGGCGACACGCTAACATGGCGCGAGTATCGCTTCCGCTTCACGCATTTGCCTGGTCAGAGCGAGTTCACGATGGGCGTCGAGACGGTGATCGACGGCAAGCGCTGCTACTTCACGGCCGACAACTTTTTTCATCAAGACATGTTCAGCGGCTCCGGCGGCTGGATGGGGCTCAACCGCAGCTTCCCGCCGCTGTATGCCGCCAGCGCGAAGAAGGTGCTCGACGCCGCGCCGGAATGGGTGCTTGCCGAGCACGGCGGACCGTTCGAGTTCAACGCCGAGGACTGGCGTCGCCGCGTCCAGTGGGGCCAGGTCTCCGCGAAGGCGGCCGATGCCCTGTGTGAATCGGGCAATCATCAGCAAGACTGGAACCCGCATCGCGTCCACTTCGAGCCGCTCGTTCAGAAGGCGAAACCGGGGGCAAAGGTGCAGGGGACGCTCGTCGTCACGAATCTGCAAGGGCAGCGCGAGAAGCTGACGGTGACACTGCAAGGCCGCGGGTTGACGAAGGATCAGTCGTGGGACGTGGAAGTGCCGACCGGCACGCTGCGCCAGGCGGTGACCCTGACGTTGGATAAGGACATCGGCCCCGGCCGGCATGTGTTTATCGTGCAGGCGCTCGCGGGGAAACGGCTCGATCCCAGCGATGCGTTTTTGGTGGTGGATGTGGGGCGCTAGTCCGAGCCTGAAGCGTAAGCGAAGAAAACCTAACACTTCGCTTACGCTTCAGGCTCGGACATCAATCACTTCTTCTCGCCCACCGTCACCGTGAACGCGAAGTTCTCGTGCGGCAATTCGAGCGAGGTAACGGTGTAGGTCCAGGTTCCCGCCGCGGCGTAGGCCACTTCCAGCACGACGGTGCCCGCCGCATCGTGGGTGTATTGCTTGCCGTCGGGCGATTTGATGTTGAAGCGCAGCTTGGCGTCATCGCCGCGGAAGCCGAGTGCGAAGCGCAGGGTGCATTCCTTGGCGTTCTGGTATTCCTTGGGCTTGGTGGCCTGGTTTTTCTTGGGCGAACTCAGCAGGTTGGAACGCTGCGGGGTGAAGCCGCCTTGATCCATCTTGGCGTTGATGTCCGCATCGACGCCCGCCATCACCAGGGTGAAGACGAGATACTGGAGCAGTCGCTCTAGGTCCAGGGAATTCTGCTTTTCGTTGTGAAACGACGTGAAGATGACGGTGCCCTTGTTGAAGGTGAACTTCACCATCAGCGGAGCGACGGCGAACTCGCCTTTCTTTCGGTCGATCTCGTAGCGCCCCTTGATCAGCGTCTTGACGCGAGGTCCGCCGAAGGCCGCGGTCTTCCATTCCGGCATGTCAAATTTCAGATGGATGGAGTCGCCGATCACGTCACGCAAGGCCGGATCGACGACCTGAGCGTTGAAATCCTGCTTGGCGCCGGAATCGCGCAGCTTGTCCTCGACCATTTCTGGAAAGGCCATCGCGACGGCATCATAGCGCCAGTCCGAAGCGTACAGCACGCCGCCGTTGGCGACGAATTCACGCAACTCGTCCTTGAGTTGCTCGCCGCCGCCGGCGCAGGTGAGAAAGAGCACGTCGTAGTCACTGAGCTTTTTCTGCTTGGCCAGGATTTGTTTCTCGGTGATCTCGTGGAACTTGTAACCATCGCCAAGGCCCTTGAGAAGCTTGCCCATGTCGTCCCAGGGCTCATCTTGCTTCGACTTGGTGTTGGTGAATCTTGCCGTCGGCGTGACGGCGAGCCGAAGCCGATCACCCTTCTTGCCCTTCTCCTCGCTGACGGTAACCCCCTTGAGCGTGTTCTCGCCGGGGCCCGAGGCGCGGGACAAGAACAAATCGACCGCGAAGACCAGCGACAGAGCCACGAACAGCGCGGCCGCGACTGCCGCGTCGATCACGTATTTGAATGATTCGGACATGGCGGGACTCCTCTGCCGCTTGCGGCTTCGCGCTCGCTGAGCGCAATCACAAATCACTGTGTGCGCCGAGCGAGCGCGAAGCCGCAAGCGGCTTGATCAGAACGACGTAAAACACTTGCCGCAGCGGCGCTGGCCGGGGATGCCGACGACCTTCTTGTCGCAAATCGGGCACCGGCCTTCCTCGGCTTTCGCCGGCGCGGCGGGCGCTTGCGGGGCAGGGGCCGGCTTGGGCGCGGGCTTGGGGGCCGCTTGCACGGCACTACTCGACGGCGTCTTCGCCGTGATGCCCTCCAGCGGAATCACTGGCGCCGGGGCCTGCTGGATCACCGGCGCCGGCAGCTTGGCATCACCGTGCTTGGCTCGCTCGTTGAATTTTACCACGTTGACGCCGAGCTGGATCGCGTCGCCATTCAATAATACGGTCGGCCCGCTGATCGGTTGCCCATTCAAAAGCGTGCCGCCGCGCGACTGGTTGTCCTCCAGCACAAATCGGCCATCGGGCTGCTTGGTGATTTTCAGGTGGACCGGCTCCACTCCCTTGGCGCCATAGGCAATGAAGATCAGGCTCGCTTTCTCGGAAGTGCCCATGGTGATGAGGTCGTTGCCAAGGATCATCTGCCGGCCTGGCCGAAAACCCGCTTCAACGGTGAGCCAGGCTTCCTTGAGCACGACCTGCGCGAGGCCAATGAAAAAGCCAATGAACAGGCCGAGGAGTACAAACGCAAATGCCCGGCTCGACATGGGACTGCCGATGACGAAGCGGACCGGTTCGAACAACAAGCCCGCCAGGAGTCCGCCCAAGCCGCCGCCGATGAGTCCGTTGCGGATCTTGTTGATATCGCGATCGAAGAGGCCCTCGGTGACGCCGACCGCCAGGCCGGTGAGGGTCCAGCCGAAAACCCGGCTCAAGAAACCCAGGAACATAACTTTCTCAAAGAGGGCAAACACACAAGCGCCGAGCAGACTGGCAAAGATGCCGCCGATCAAACCGCCGCCGAAGCCGATGAGCAAACGTTTGACAAGGTTGGGCATTTTCGGATTCGTCAGCCCGGATGCCAAGCTCACGCCGCCGCCGATGGCGATCGCCACGATGGTTGCCATCACAATCGAAAGGGTGATGGCAACCTTGGAGTCTTCATCGATCCAGTAATGAAAGAGGACTTCCGCGAGGAACCAGCTGACAAACGCCGACCAGCCACCGATCAGGCTGCTCCAGATGATCAAACGCATCAAGGACATCGATGGGGCCCTCGGCAATGGTGCAAAGTCAGAAGGTCAATCTATGGCAACGTACACGGTGATGCAAGAAGTTTAGCCGCAACGCCGAAGGCGACAATCAAGGAAGACAAACCACGGATCCCACGGATGGCACGGATAGGAGACGATGCAATTGCCAATGACGAATGAGATTCCCCACCGGACGAATGGCTAGAGCCAGGCGCGACCGATCCTCTCCTATCTGTGCCATCCGTGCGATCCGTGGTTTTATGCTTTACGCGCGTCGGCGTAGCGGCTAAACATTCCGCCGTGACAGGTGTATGATGGAAGTGATGAAACACCGACCGCGTTTACTGATCACCCTCGGCGACGTCGCAGGCATCGGTCCGGAAGTCGTCGTCAAGGCCTGGGTCGATTTGCAGTCCATCTGCCGGCCGATCGTCGGCGGCGATATCGGATGGATGAAACGCGCGATCAAGTTCACGCACCCTGCGCTCGAGATCGTGCCAATCGAGCGCATCGAGGACGGGACGCCCTTGCCGCAGTCGATCCCCGTGTTGCAAGCAACGACGCAGAACCTGGCCGACGTCGAACCTGGCAAGCTCAACGCCCGCGCCGGGCAAGCCGCCTACGATTTTCTTTGCACGGCCATCGATCTGACCCTGGCGGGCAAGGCCGACGGCATCATTACCTTGCCGCTCAACAAGGAAGGATTGCACGCCGCGGACCTGAAGTATCCGGGACACACGGAAATCCTGGCGGAGCGCACCGGCGTCAACGACTTCGGCATGATGCTCTACGCGCCGCCGGGGCCGAACGTCAAGAACTCCATCGGCGTCGTCCACGTGACTCTGCACATGGCCCTACGCGACGTCTTCCGCAACATCACCACGGTCGCGATCCTCGAAAAGATCCATCTCTTGCACAAGGTGATGCGTCGGTTATCACCTGGACCGCCGCGTTTGGCGGTGGCGGCATTGAATCCTCACGCGGGTGATGGCCGACTGTTCGGCGACGAGGAAACGACAATCCTCATGCCTGCCGTCGAACTCGCCAAGCAAGCCGGTATTGATGTCACAGGCCCGTTGCCGAGCGATACACTCTTCGTGCAGGCTGCCCAGGGCAAATTCAACGGGGTGGTGGCGATGTATCACGACCAGGGGCACATTGCCTTGAAACTGCTGACGGGCTTGTCCGCGGTCAACGTCACGCTGGGGTTGCCGATCGTTCGCACCAGCGTCGCGCATGGAACGGCGTACGACATCGCGGGCAAGGGGATCGCTGACCCGCACTCGCTGTTGGAGGCCGCCCACGTCGCCGCGCTGCTTGCAATCTCTCGATAGGTGTGTGACAATCGGCGGCGCAATCGCGAACGGTCGGCAGTTTCGCGCACCTCCAAATATCGAGATCCGCCATGCCACTACTCTCTTGTCGCCGCCTCTTGGTCCTCGTCTTTCTCGCCCTGCCCGCGTTTGCGGCAGCGCAAGAAAAAACCAAACGCCCCAACGTCCTCTTTCTCTTCACCGACGATCAGCGTGCCGACACGATCGCCGCGCTGGGCAACAAGCACATCAAGACGCCGAACCTCGACAAGCTGGTGGCGCGTGGCATCGCCTTTCGCCGCGCCTATTGCATGGGGGCAATGCAGGGGGCCGTCTGCGTCCCGTCACGCGCCATGGTCTTGAGTGGCCGCTCGCTTTTCAAGATCAACGACAACCTCAAGGACATTCCGACCTGGCCCGAAATGTTTGCGCGCATGGGTTATCTCACCTTCATCACCGGCAAATGGCACAACCAGCAAGCCTCCCTCTTGGCTGCGTTCACGACCGGCAAGAGTATCTTCTTCGGTGGCATGGGCGATCCTTACACGCTGCCGATTGCCGACATCACGCCGAAGCGTAAGCTGACCGAAAAGAAGCTCAGCGGCAAACATTCGTGCGAACTCTTCGCCGACAGCGCCATCGAGTTCATCAAGGAGCAGAAAGGTTCGGACAAGCCATTCGTCGCCTATGTTGCCTTCAACGGTCCCCATGACCCACGCACTGCGCCCAAGAAATACCACGCGATGTATGACCAGGCCAAGCCGCCGCTGCCGGCAAACTTCTTGCCGCAGCATCCCTTCAATAGCGGCGATCTCACCGTGCGCGACGAAAAATTGGCCCCGTGGCCGCGCACGCCGGACGTCGTCAGGCAACATCTCGCCGACTATTACGCCTACATCACGTTCGTCGACGCGCAGGTTGGCCGCATCCTCGACGCGTTGCGTGAGGCTGGGCTGGAGGACGACACGATCATCGTCTTCGCCAGCGACAGCGGGCTAGCGCTCGGCAGCCACGGGCTGTTCGGCAAACAAAGCGTCTACGATCACTCGATGCGAGCGCCGCTGATCTTCGTGGGGCCCGGCGTTCCCAAGGGCAAGACCTCCGACGCGTTCTGCTATCTGCTCGACATCTTCCCGACGCTCGGCGCTTTGACCGGCGTAACGGGCCCGCAAGGCAGCGAGGGGAAGAGCCTCGTCCCCGTCATGAAGGGGGAGACGAAGGGAGTGCGCGAGTCGATCTTCCTGGCGTATCGCCACTTCCAACGCTCGGTGCGTGAGGAACGCTGGAAGATCATCGTCTATCCGCAAATCAACAAGACCGTGCTCTTCGACCTCGAGAACGACCCGCACGAGACCAAGGACCTGTCGGCAGACCCGGCGAATGCCAAAACGATCGCGGACCTGACCGGCAAGCTCAAGGCCTGGCAGAATCAGCTCGGCGACAAGCAGCCGCTGCGCAGCGAGAAGCCGCAACCCGTGGAGTTTGATTTCTCGAAGGTTCCGGCTGAAAAGAAGAAAGCATTTCTCCCCTCTCTCCCGGACGGGAGCGGGGGCAGATTCTCGGATCAACCCATCGCTTCAGCCGGCGTCAAGCATCGCTTGCGCTCGCCGGGATGCTTGCGGAACCACTGCATGACCACCATCATGCCGTCGGCGTGCTCGTAGCTGTCGAGCAACCCCGTTCGGCCGCGGTAGATCGCTTCGAGCGTTGTGCGAGCGGTCTTGCGCGTCGCCTCATCGAGCGGCGGCGTCAGCACACCGACGGTGCGGGCGCCGTGGATCAGATACCACGTCCCCGCGACCGGATAGATGAACGACATCTCCGCTTGTGCCTTGCGCACGCGGGCCAGCCGATCAGCCAGCCAGGTCAAGACGTCCACGCGATCGCGCAGGACGGCAGCACGCTCGAACTGCTGCGCTGCCGCGGCGGTCTGCATCTCACTCTGTATCTGCTGAAGCAGCCCCAGATCCTTGCCTGACAGGAAGTCCCGCGCACGCCGTGCTTGGCGATCGTACACCGAACGCGTGCAGGTCCCGGTGCAAGGCGCGAGGCAAGTGCCGATCTCCAGGCGCAGGCAGCCGACGGGGCGGACACCCGGGAACAACTCGCCCTGATCGGGGAAGATCATCTCCTGCGGTTGCGGGCAGTCGCGCAAGAGGAACCCGTCGTTGAGCCGGCGGACGGCTTCGAGCGCGGTCGGTCCCATCGTGATCGGGCCAAACGCCGCCTGGACCTGCGGGCCGATTTTTCGGGCCAAGAAAAGGTAGGGCGCCGGCGCCTTTCCCAGACAAATGAACGCCAAGCGGCGACGCAACGGCTGCCCCTGCACATTCCAGCGCGGCCGCCAGCGCCGGATCAACTCCAATTCGCGAAGCAGGCTGGCAAACTCGCTGGGCACCACCTCCCAAAGAATGCTCTTGGCGTGGGCGATAATCCTGCCCGCCTTGGCCGGTCGGCCTTTCTTGCGGAAGTAGCTTTGCAGCCGGGTGCGCAGGTTCTTCGCCTTGCCGACGTAGATGAGCTGGTCGTCCCGATCGAGCATGCCGTAGACGCCGGGTTGTTGCGGCGCGAGCAGCTTCACTTCGCTGCGCAGCACCGACGGCTTGGCGCCTTCGACGCGCGTGGTGCGAATCACGCCGCCGGCCGGAAGATAGGCGGAGGGGCCGAAGTCCACGAACTTCGATTCCTGGAACAGGTGCGACACTGCGAAACCCCTTCCCTGATCGTAGACCTCACGCTCCGCGTGAGAAACACTCCGTCACGCTGAGCGTGAGGTCTACGATGGTAAAATCCATCGAGCTGCGAAGCGGCGTAAAGCCCGGAATTTGGGCAGACACCAGTCGCAAAGGGAATTCCTCAGCCCGATTGTACAACAATCGGCAACAAAGAGTGTCCAGGTGTCCAATCTTGAGAAAAAATGTGTGCTTTTGTCAAGTTCTCAGCGAGCCGTGAAATTCTTCACGTAAAGTTCGCGGAAATCCAGGTTCACTCTCAAGGTCGGAACGATAGGCTTTGGAACGAGTTGAGACAAGTGCTCGACTGCACAGTCGGAACAGTCATGCATGTGGTATCGAACTTGCTAATTATTGGCCGGGCAAGGAGTCAAAAAGAATCGCGCCGACGGACCGTTTTGCCTCTTTCGTAGGCTACAATACAAGCGGACCCAGTCAGTATCGCACCAAAGGAGGGTAGAGAAATGTTGGTACTAAGTCGCAAATTGGGTGAGAAGATCTACATCAACGACAATATCTGCATCACCGTTGTCGATATTGATCGCGGCAAAATTCGCCTGGGGATCGAAGCCCCACGCGATGTGCCGATCTTCCGTCAGGAGCTCCTTGGCGAATCGAAAGATGCCAAGGCGTCTGCGGAAAAACCCGCCCTTGCGGCCAAGGGCTAGATTGAGGATTGTTTCCTCGCATGACCGCAACAAGCTCACGCACCTCGCGTGAGCTTTTTTCATGCGCCCGTCGCTTGCGGCTTAGCGCTCGCTTGACGCCTTGCGAGCGCTAAGTCGCAAGCGGCGTCAGGCCGGCGTCGCGCTTAACCCCGCTCCCGTCAGTGTCTCGGTCGCCATCGTCCCGTCGGTGATGCGCATGATGCCGGGATGGCTCTTCGCCCAGGGCTCATTGGCGGCGGGGCAGTACTGCCGGCCGTTTGATTCGATCGCCGCCACGCCGGGGATATGAGCCGCCAGCCCTGCCGAATGGATCAGCGAGGCGCCGACGCACGTTAAATCCTGCACGCACAGGAACATGCCGAACTTCTGGGCGGCGGCAGCCATCAGAAGCGATTGCGTCTGCCCCTTGCACGCTTTCAGGGCGGCGCCGGTGTAGCCCATCTCACGAGCCGTCAAAATGCTTTCCAGGTCGATCAGCGATTCGTCGATGACGACGGGGCGAATCTTCGACGCCTCGTGCATCACATTGTGCCGATTCGCTTTCAGATCGCGCGCCGTCGGCTGCTCGATGTACTGGATGCGTTCAAACCCGTCGGGACGCTGTGCCTTCACTTGCTGCAAGAAATCGAGCAGGTACTGTACGTTTGGGCATTTTTCGTTGAAGTCGAGCGAGTAGAACCACTTGGAAATGCCTCGCTTGGCCTGCGTCTCGGCGGCCACGCGATCGACGCTGACGACACGCTCGACATCCCAGTTCAGATTCTCGCCGTTAAGCTTGATCTTCAGGTGCGTCAGGCCGTCGGCACGGATCCACTCGCCGAGCGTCTCCGGCAACCCGTCGTTGAGGCGTTTGGCGATGTCCTTGTCTTCGAGCGGATCGAGGGCGCCGATCAAGTGGTAGAGCGGCATCTTCGCCTTGGGGGCCCTGCTGACGTAGCGATCGAGCGATTCACCCTTGAAGGCATCGCCGAGGTAGAAACCCAGGTCATGGTTCATGAACTCGGGGCCATAGGTGTGGCAGCAGTTGAGGCCGTGTGCTTTGCCGAAGGCGTCGTGCAGGGCGGCGTCAAATGAACTGGCACAGACCAGCGTGCAAAGGACGGGAATCTGGCCCCCGTCGGGGAGAGGGATTTCGCTGGCCGCCTTCAAATACACATGCTCCAACCCCCAGGTCAAGTCGATCGGATGCCCGCTTTCGGTGCAGCCGCGTGTGATCGTGGCTACGCGCTCGACAACCGCTTTCATGGCGGCAAGCGTCTGATCGTAGGTCAGGGTTTTCGAAGGAAAGGACCAGACGTTGCCCATCGGCATCGAGCCGAAGCCGCGCGCCGTCTTACCGGCGGCGGTGCGGACCGTGACGTTGACGTTCAGCATCGTGACGCGATCGAGCGCGACGCCGCCGAACTTGATTGGCGTGCGGTAGCGGAAGTCTTCGTAGGAGAAGGCAACGTCCTCGACGCGAATGTTGGTGGCTTTCACGGCAGCATGACCCCAGAAATTTCTCGTGGGACAGGATTCCAATCCTGTCCTTGATTGCGATGGTAGGACAGAATTGGAATTCTGTCCCACGGCGTATTCTATTCGGGGTCAACCGAAAGATGAGGCAAGCGGCGCGTGAGCGTTAAACGAAGAGGATTACACCACGCGATAGACCGGCAGCACGGCGATGCCTTCGAAGTAGGACTTGCCCAGACCCGCGCTGTACACGAAGCCTTGCTTTTCGAGCATTTCCAGGAAGGAGAACTGATCGTAGACCGTCCGCCGGCAGTTGATGCACCAGTTGACGTAGGTCAAGTACAGCTCGGCCGCCGGGTACTTGGCGTTCGGCGCGACCAGACAGCATGACCTGACGAACCCTTTGAACGCCTTGACTTTCATCACCGGGAACCTCGTTTCAAGCCGCTGGCGGCATCGTGCTTGCGCGGAACGAATGGTGTCGTTGCTGGTTCTTGGCAGCGTGCCGTGAGCCACAAATAACTGTCACGTAGACGCCTCTCTGTTACCTAGGTCATCCTAACGACTGACGCCAAAGAAATTGAGTAAAATTGAGGAATTTTCGAAAAACGGTTGTCCGATCGTAACGATGGAAACGGTCGCGAAAATTGCACAGCCCTGGCAAAATCGGCGTGCACAGCATCGGCGGCGGCATGGGAATATCGGGATTTGCGATCGTCCTTCATTTTGACTTGCCGCGCGTCAACTCCCGCAAAATGCGATACTGTTCCTGTGCCTCGGCGGCCCTACCGAGCACGGCGAGGCTGTCGCCCAGCAGCTTCCGCGCCTCGGGAACGCCGGGATCGTAGGCGACCCACGCTCGTGCCGCCTTCTCCGCCTCGACGAAATTCTTCTCATCCATCAACTGCTCGCCCAGCCCGACGCGGTAGCCCCACTGGGTCGGCGCCATGGCCACCAGACGACGCCACGCGGACAGCGAGTCCTTGCCGCGGTTTAATTGCTCGCAGGCGAGCGCGAAGGCGAACAGCCCGTCTTCGTAGTCCGGCTCCCGAGCCAGCACGTCTTCGAGAAGTTTCACCGCCGCGCCCGCTTCGCGTCGATTGATGAGCTCCAGTGCGTACTGCGTCTTAATGGCCAGATCGCCCGGATCTCGCTGGCTGGCATCCCCGAACTCCTTGAACAAGGACCGATTCAGCGGCCGGCCCCGCCGGGCTGACAATCCGCCAGCCAGGGCCCAATCGCGTGTCAACTCCGGCTCGGTCCTGCCACGGTGGCGCTCGAACACTGAGACGAGATCCTCGATCGGCCCCTTTTTCATGGCCGGCGTATCGGTCTTCGCCTTGGGCTTGCGCGGCACTCGATGATCGGTGGAGGAAACATGCGTGACGTCCGACGCGCCAAACGCCGGCATGTGGCAGGCGATGCAGCTATCGTCCTTGTGCTTCGCCAATCGCTGTGGCAGCGGCAACGAGCATGCCTTGTCCTCGTGGCACGTCACACACCGCGCTCGATAGAACGCCGCCTGCTTTTCCGGCGGCTGCGCTTCGTGGGCGTCATGGCACGAGACACACCCCATCTGCTGCGGACCCGCGCTCTTCTGATAGCAGCGGCTCTGCAACATTTGCTCCACGTGGTTGACGACGTGATCGTAATCCGCGTCGGCCGTGTCGTCAAAGACGCCGATGAAATCCTCCAGCGGCATCCCGGGCCGGAAATCGTAGCGGTGCCGACCGCGCCGCAGCACCCGCACATGGCCTTCGAGATGGCACTGCCAGCAAACCGACTCGCGCAACTGCGGCGACAGATGTGCCGGATTGACGATCGTCGGATCGAGGCTGCCCATCGCCGTCTTCACAAACACGCCGGGATTCTTGACGTGCTCGCCCCCCGGCCCGTGACAGCGCTGACAGCCGATGCTGTGGCCGTGCGGGAAGATCGGCTGATGATAGGTCGTCTCATCCTTGGGGTCCTCGTTGGCGCCGTTGCTGTGGCAAAAAAAGCAGTCGGCGCCGATGCGACGACCCGCAAGGACATTGTGCTGAAAGCCGGGCGACAGGTCCCAGAGTTTCTTTTGCGTGAACCAGGTGATCGGCGTTTGCAATACCGTCGTACCCTGGACGGAGAGAAAGGAATGGGCCCGCGTACCGGAACCGACGACAAAGTGCACGTCCAACTCATGCCGAAACAGCGCCTGCTCTTTGTCGTCGCGGGCGAACCGTGCATGCCGAACCCGCCCGTCGCGGTCATCAATCTGGAACTGCTGGCCGAGCGCCTCGAATGGCTTTTGGCCTTTGCCGGGCGGCGCGGTCAAAACTGCCTTGTCGATCGGCATCAGCGTCCGCGCCATCGGATGCTGGCTGTAGGTCTTCGCCTGATCGCGATGGCATTTCGCACACTCGGCATCGTCGACATACGCCACCTTTGGATCGACGTTCTTGAACGGCCCCTCGTAGCTCAGCCGCGGATCGGGCGAGGGCAACGCGGGGGCCAGCGGCTGACGGATTTCCGGCGGCGGTGTGCGTAAGAAGCGATACCAGACCCCCACGCCCGCTGCCACCAGTGCAACGGCGATGACTGCCAACCACAGGCCAGTCCGAGCCGGCCTGGCAGGCTTGAGGCGGTCGTTCATAGGTTCTTTTCAGTAGTACGGCATTAGCGGATCTGCGGACGCGGGATATTGTAGCGGGGCGAGGGCAGAGATGATATACTTCGGGCGGGTCCAAACGAGACAGCCGGCGAGCCGAGCTCCGTCAGGAGCCGGGTTGACGGGCCCAGATGCTGAACGAGTAACGCGGCTCCTTACGGAGCTCGGCTCGCCAACTGGAGATTTGTTGCCATGTCCCCGGCCCTCACCCCGCCGCCGCCTGCGGCGTCTGCAGGTCGAAGCGCCTGCAGCCAGTCGTCTGAGCGACGTACTCCTGAAAATGCGTGAGCCGTTCCTCGCGCGTTGAGATCAGGCCTCCCCTGGGCACAAGGCCGGCCTCCAAACCTCGTTGCACGTCGGGCAGGACGGAGCCGTCCTCGCGCGCGAGCTGCGACACGAAGCCGTGGCCATAGCGGCTCACCCAAAGATTGTTGAAGAACGTCAGTGGCCGACCGGGCTTGCCGCTGTAGCAATACGCGTGGCCGAGGCTGAACGATCGGCCCGGCGAAATCGGCAGCATCGACTCGAACCAGGTGAACAATGACAGCCGGGCCAGCATGAAGTTGGGATAAAAGAGCATGTGCTCATACTTGTAGCGCGGCTTCGCACCGACGCAGAAATGGCCCCAGGTATCCAGATAAGTGCGGAACGAGTGTTCCTTCGAGTAATCCACCGTCAGCTTCGAATAGCTCGGACCGAAATCATGCCGGCACTGCTCTTCGGTGAGAAAGTCGCCGAATGATTTGGGATGCACTTCCGTGGTGTGGTAGGTCTCCATCGCGTTTTCGATCTGCACCTTCCAGTTGACGTTGAAGTCCTTCATCAAGCACAGGCAATGCTTCACCTCAGGCGGGAACCACTCGAGAACGCGGTCGTAGCCGTCGCCGAGATAGTCCCGCAGGCTCGGACCCGTCTTCGCCATGGTCATGAAGATCAACCGCCCGCAAGTCTCGGTGCGATATTTCGTCAGACACAACATGCCGGGCGCCAGGGGCCGAAAGCTCTTGGCGTCGGGAATCTTGCGCGTGTTCCCGGTCTCGTCGTATTCCCAGCCGTGATACTGACACTTGAGGATCGGCATCTTGCCGCTCGGCTTGTTGGTCAACAGGGAAAAGCGATGTGCACAGACGTTGAGAAACGTGTGGTATTCACCGCCGGAATTCCAAACGATCAGCGGTTGGCCAAACACTTCGAGCGTCTTGAAATTTCCTTCCTTGGGCGCCTCATCGGTGACGCCGACGCAATGCCAGCCTGGCCGAAACAAATGCTCCATCTCGGCCTCGTGCTGTTCTTGCGAGGTGTAGCACTCGGGACCGAGAATCTGGGGATGATGTTCAGAAGCGGTAAACACGCCTACAACCCCACTCCATTCTTTTGGCCCCAGGGAATCGCTGCGCTCATCCCAGGGCTTGAAGTCATTGGTGAAACGGTCCTCCTTTGACCATCGGTATCTCGCTACGCCGAAATCATTGAAAGGCCGCGAGTTTTCCCGCGTAGGCCGGATGGTTGGGGCCGGGCAGCCGTGGGCTGAAACCCTTGGTTTTCCATCGGCTCCGGCCCATCCACCTGATGGGGGAGAGCGTGATGCGGCCCTATCTGTTCATTTGCACCTATGTAGGCATCGGTGTTGGGGTCCGGTGCAAAAACGCGGATCCTGAACTGTGCAATCTGCCGATCTTCACACGGGCGTCAAGTTCCCATGTGCGTCAAACTTGACATCATACGGCCCGTGTAGAATATCAAACTGTGTGCGCGGCTTCAAATCCTTCAGGCACGGCTCGGAAACTTCCACCTCCGCCAGCATCAGGCTGTTCTTGATGTGCATGATGCGGGCCTGGTGGGGGTCGCGGCTGCCGATGATCGCGAGCGCGGTATCGAGCACTTCGCGGTCCGTGTCGTAATGCACCGAGATGTTCGCCCCTTCCGGATAGCCGGCGGTGACGCAGTTAATGACAGTCGCCTTGTAATCCATCGCCTTGACGAGCCGAGTCGTGCAGAAGTCCGCGAAGCCGATGCCGCAGGCGTTGCCATGCGTGTGGGCGGTCAGCCCGCGCACGAAGATGAACCGCATTTCCGGCTGATCGAGAACAGTCTCCGTGCGCAGCGCCCGCTTGCGGCCAACGACATTGGTATCCATGCCGCTGCCGGAGATATCCTTGCCGATCTCGTCGATGATCAACAGATCCGCTTCATGGAACGGCAGCCGGCCGAGCCATTCCTTGGCCTTCACGAGCAGGCGTTCTTCGACCGGCTCGAAATCGGCGGGGAGGCAGGCTTCGATGTGGGCCGTCTCGTCGTAGCCGTTCTCGACGGTACAAAGCCCGAAGGCGATCGGGGCCTTCGCCCGCATCAATCGGCCGACGGCGCGGACGACGGGATCGTAAGGCTGTTCCAGCAGCACGCGATGATAGTGAGCAGCCCCGTGGCGTTTGCCCAGGCCGATCATCATCATCTTCATCAGGCCGCTCTCGACGGGTCCGGCGTAGTTGGTGTGCGGCTTGACGCGGGCGACCACGCCGATGTGGTCGGCCGTCGAAGCGTTCTTGTCGAGATAGACCGGCCAACCTTCCGGCGTGCTGCCGAGCTGGATGACTTCCATCGAGGAGCGGATCGGGGCACCGACAAATTCCTCGGTGATGCCATAGCTGTGAAGAACTTCCGTCTGCCCCTCGGCGACGGCGCCGCCGTGGCTGCCCATCGCGGGCACAAGGAACGGCTGGGCCCCGAGATCGCGCAGGTGCTGCACCGCGATCTTGAGGATTAGCGGGATATTGGCAATGCCGCGGCTGCCGGCCGTCAGCGCGACAGTCTGGCCGCGCTTGATCTTGCTGCCGAGATTGAGCTTGGCTAGTGTGTCGCGAATGGCGGCGGGGATGTTCTCGACGCGTTGCCGCGGGAACTTTTGGCGAAGCCGAAGCATACGGGGGTAGGTCATGGTCGAACTCGATTCGTGGCATGGGTGATCGGAGGGCCGCGCTATATGGTATCGAATAGCGAGGAAAAATGACAGGTGTTTAGCCATGCCTCGCAAAGACGGGGCCAAACGAACACGGGGAGACCGATGGAACGCGACCACATCACTTACACCGGCCCGGCCATCGATGATCCCGCGCTTTTCGCAAAATTGCCGAAAGGCCTCGTAGACCTCTTGCAAAAGACCAACGGCTTCATTCATTTCCACGGGGGCCTGCACATTCGCGGGGCTTGTCTGGCGCCCGCGTGGCATGCGCTGCGCGACGCCTGGCTGGGCGAGAACGCGTTTCACCGACTATACCCCGACGTGAAGCCGGATGACATCCCGTTCGCCGAGGATTGTCTGGGCGATCAGTTTCTGCTCCGCGACGCCGAGGTTTGGCAACTCTACGCGGAAACCGGTGAAGTGGAATCGCTCGAAGCGAGCTTCAAGCAATTCATGGAAGAGGTTGCCGACGATCCCGGCGAGCACCTGGGACTGCACCCGCTCTTACAATTCCAACGCGACGGCGGCCACCTGAAACCGGGCCAGCTCCTGTCGGCACATCCACCGTTCTGCACCGAAGAAGCTGAGGACGGCGTGACGGTAACCGCCGTGGCGAGCGCCGAGCGGCGCCGCTTCCTGGCGGAGTTCGCCGCCAAGCTGCGCGATCTGCCGGACGACGGGTAGATGGTCATCCGCCTGCATCCCTCAACAACAATTCATTGAGCCGCTGGGCAAACGTCAGCGGATCCTTCACCTTCGAGCCTTCGAGGATCACCGCCTGATCGTATAGCAGCCGGGCGTGCTTCTCCAGGCGCGCATCAATCCTGTCGTTGGAGAATAACTTCTCCATCGCCTGCACCAGTGGATGCTCCGGATTGATTTCGAGGATGCGCTTGCTCGCCGGCAGCGGCTTATCGCGATGCATGCGGGCCATGAGCCGTTCCATGCTCGCGCTCATCGCATGCTCGTCGGCAACCAGGCAGACCGCGCTCTCCTTCAGGCGATTCGTGAGCCGCGCGTCCGCGATGTCGGCGATCTTTTCCTTGAAGTAATCGCAGAGCGGCTGAAAGCGTGTCTTCGTCTCCTCGCTCAGGTTGCTTGTATCGACGCCGGCCCGGTCGATCGCCTTGAGGTGCTTGCCCTTGTATTCCTGCACGGAATCGACGACGAACTCGTCGGCCGGATCGGTCAAAAGCAGCACCTCCCAGCTCTTGGCTTTGAAGGTTTCTAGAAGCGGCGATTGCTCCAGCACCTCCCGGCTGTCGCCCACCAGGTAATAAATTTCCGTCTGCTCGCCGGGCATGCGCTCGACATAGTCGGCAAACGAAGTGAACTTGCCCGCATCGGTCTTGGTCGATTCGAACAGCAGCAATTCGGCGAGCTTCTTCTTGTTCTCGAAATCCTGGTACGCCCCCTCGCGCAGGAAAACGCCAAGCTCGTTGTAGAAGCCAACGTACTTGTCGAAATCGGTGCGCTTCATCTCCTCCAGCGTATTAAGCACCTTGGTCGTCAAGTTCGAGCGGATCTTCTCCAAGGGGGCGCTTTGCTGCAGAATCTCGCGCGACACATTCAACGGCAAGTCCGGCGAATCGACGACGCCGCGGACGAAACGCAGATACTTGGGCAACAACGTCTCGCAGTCGTCGAGGATGAAGACGCGCTGGATGTAGAGGTGCAGCCCCTTCTTCGACTCGCCCCACATCATATCGAACGGCTTCTGCGCCGGCACATAGAGCAAGGCCTTGAATTCGATCTGTCCCTCGGCCTTGTAATGGATGGTCCGCGCCGGCGGATGCATGTCATGGGCGATGTGCTTGTAGAACTCGGCATATTCCTCCTCGCTGATGTCGCTCTTGTTGCGTAGCCAGATCGCTTTGCGGGCATTCAGCGTGTCCTCGACCTTCTTGCCGTCGTCGTCGATGTCCATCACGATCGGGTGTTCGACGAAATCGGAGTACTTCTTGACGAGGCTGTGCAGCTTGTTCTGGTCGAGGAATTCCTTGGCGTCTTCGCGCAGATGCAGGATGACGTCGGTGCCGCGCGCCGGCTTGGTGCTCGGCTCGATCGTGAAATCGCCCTGGCCTTCGGACTCCCATTTGACGGCGTCCTCCGGATTGCCGGCCATGCGCGAGACGACGGTGACCTTGTCGGCGACCATGAACGAGGCGTAGAAGCCGACACCGAATTGGCCGATCAGGTCGGGGCGTTCTTTGGCGTCGGCGGCCTTGAGGCTATCGAGAAACTCACGCGTGCCGGAACGCGCGATGGTGCCGAGATGTTCGACAATGGTGTCGTGCGACATGCCGATGCCGTTGTCGCTGATGGTGAGCGTGCGGTTGGCCTCGTCGGGGATGAGCTTGATCTTCCAGTCGGCGTTGCCCTCCAGAACCTCGGCCTGCGTCAGCCCCATGAAGCGGACGCGATCGATGGCGTCGGAAGCGTTGCTGATCAGTTCACGCAAGAAAATGTCCTTGTGCGAGTAAAGAGAATGGATGATCAGGTGGAGCAGTTGCTTGAGCTCGGTTTTGAATTGCATGGTTTCGGCCGGCACGTATTTACCTCCGTCGTATGTAGGAACTAACCACAGAGGCACAGAGAACACAGAGAAGAAATGCGGAGGGGAAGAGCTAACCGAATCCAGTTTCACCTTGGCGGATTTGCGTTTGGCAAGCTCTGGTTTGGTGCCCCACTCGATTTTCTTCTCTGTGCTCTCTGTGTCTCTGTGGTAAAATCTCTTTGGATATTGTACGCGCGGCCAACGAACTGGTATTGGCGAGGAATCTTGGGTTTCCAAACCAAACCGCCGCCAGTCTCGTCTTCTCGTTGAAGACCCAATTCGTCCCAAGGAGCGAGCCATGAGAAGCCGATTCATTGTGTGTGCGTTGCTGGCTGGTTGCATTGCCATTCTTCCGCAGCTCGCGGCCCAAAATGCGAAGGACAAAGACAAGAAGGAACCCGAGACGACCGACATCACCGCCCAGGTGCGGGAGATGAATTCGGATAAGTACGCGTCGCCGCCGACGCAGTTTCGGCCCGGCCACGTCAAGGCTCGGGCTCTCGATGCTAAGGCGATCACGAAGACCGAGACCGGCTTCACGATCAAACTGCCGGCCGGAGCGCCGATCCCGACGCCGACCGTATACAACGGCAAGCTCTTCGTCAGCGGCGGGTTCCAGAGCCGGGAGTATTACTGCTTCGATGCCGTCAGTGGCAAGTTCGAGTGGGGCATGGATCTCGACGACGACGGCCCGACCTCGGCGGTGTGCGGCAACGATATCGTGGTCTTCAATACGGAGTCGTGCACGATCTTCGCGCTCGATGCCAAGACGGGCAAGAATCTTTGGTCCTACTTCCTCGGCGATCCGCTGACCAGCACGCCGACGATCGCCAACGGCATGGTGTTCACGTCCTACCCCGCGATGGGCGGCGGCGACGCCGGCGGTGGGCCGAACCAGAATCCGAACCTCAACATCCCGCCGCAAAAGGATATCAAGAAGCTCCAGAAGAAGGGACAGAAGCTGCCCAACGAGTTCCTACCGGTCATTCCGCCGGAGCCCGCCGTCGCGCAACAGCAGGGACAGCGGCAGCCGGTGCAAGCCAAGAAGCGGCCCGATGCCTCACACGTGTTCATCGCCCTCGATCTGAAGACGGGCAAGATCCTCTGGCAACGTTGGATCGATAGCGATGTGATGTCGGCCCCGGTCGCCGTCGATGACGAAGTCTACGCAACGTCGTTCGCCGGCACCGTCTACAAGTTCCACCAGAAGGACGGCACGATTGTCTCTGCCACCCGGAGCAGAGCGACGTGTGCGCCGGTCGTCGTCGGCAAAAATGTCTACTGGACGCAGCGGGCCGATCGTGGCAAGGGAGATAAGGTTGCCGAAGAAATCGCCGGCAACGATCGCTTGAAGGGAACCCAGAACTTCGCCGCGGCCAAGCGCATAGCCGAGTACCTCGACCCCAAAGTGCAGGACAAGTCCGGCATCAAGGCGGCCGGCCAGGCGCTCGACACCGCCAACGGCTTCGGCGGCGGAGCGCCCGCGGCAGCCAATCCGAATGCCGCCTACATGAACATCGGCCAGGGCAACGTCTCCACCATGCAGGCCTTCCAGGGCTCGCGCATCCTCAACTACCTGGACGCCAATTACAATTGCATGGGCGATGAATTGATCAACACCGACCCCAAGGATGGCAAAATCCGCTGGAAGGTCAAGGTGAAGGGCGATCTTGCGAAAGAGGGCGGCCATCTCGCCGCACCGCCGGCGGCCGCGGGCGGTCAACTCTTCCTTGCGACCATCGATGGCCTTATCTTGCAAGTCGATCCCGCCAACGGGACCACGACCAAGACCTACAAGGTCGGCTCGCCGATTCGCTCGCAACCGGCAATCGAGGGCGGCCGCATTTACGTCGGCACTCAGGATGGCCGGGTCGTCTGCATCAACACCGGCGACGCCCGCTTCACCGGCTGGCATACCTGGGGGGCGAACATGGCCCACACGAATGTGGTCGGAAAAAGTGACCTGGCGAAGTAACCCTGCTTGTCTTCGTTTAGCGCCCGCGTGGCGTCACGCGGGCGCTAAACGAGGATCCGATCACCCGCGCGGATGAAACTTGCGATGCACCGCCTGCAGCCGCCCACGATCCACGTGCGTATAATGCTGCGTCGTGCGGATGTTGGCGTGGCCCAGTAGCTCCTGCACGGTGCGCAAATCGGCGCCGCCGGCCAAGAGATGCGTCGCAAAGCTGTGCCGCAGCGTGTGCGGGCTGACCTTGGCGTTGAGCCCGGCCCGGAGCACGTACTTCTTCACCAGGATCCACAGCATCTCACGCGTTAACTGCCGCCCTCCTTTGCTGACGAAGACCCAGGGATTCTCCTGGTCCCCCTGCGTCAACAGCGGGCGCAAATCCTGCAAGTAGATCTTCAACACCGAGATGGCCGGCACTCCCAGCGGCACCACGCGCTGCTTGCTCCCCTTGCCGGTGCACTTGCAAAAAGACGACTCCAGGTGCATATCCGCCAGCTGCAAGCCGACGACTTCCGACGCGCGGCTCCCCGTGGCATACAGAGTCTCTAAAAGTGCGCGATCACGCAGATAAAAACGATCCTCGTTGCGCGGTGCCAGCAGTAACTTCTCGACACTCTCCGGGCTGAGCACTTGCGGGATGCGCTCCCACAGGCGCGGGGAGCTGAGCAGTTCGACAGTGTTTTGCTCGACCCGTTCTTCGAGCCGAAGGAAGCGATAGAACATCTTGGTCGCGATCAGATTGCGCGCCACCGACGTGGCGGCCAGGCCCGCTTCCTTGAGATAGCCAAGATAGTTGGTCAGCTCGCGCACGCTCGGCTTGAGATAATTCGGCAAGCCACCGCCCGCGACCCATTCCTGGAACTTGTGCAGATCGCCGTCGTAGGCGAGCACGGTGTTTTTGGCCATGCCGCGCTCGGCCGTGATGTAATCGCGAAACGCCGACAGGTCGGCTTGCAACTTGGCGAGATGAGCGTTGCCGGCCATGCGAAGATCTCCGATGCGAGCGCAAGGTGGTGCATCGGTAGGTATCGGCAAGACGGCTGGGTGGACTTGAAAATTTGTAGGGTGGGTCGAGCGCAGCGAGGCCCACCAGTGCTTGCAACGGTGCGGTGGGCCTCGCTGCGCTCGACCCACCCTACGATTGTCGCCGCAACTCCGGCCGTAATTGCAACAGCGCCCGCCCGCGATGGCTGAGAGCATGCTTGACTCGTGCGCTCAGTTCGCCGAAAGTCTGATGGTATTCCGGTACGAGAAAGTAGGGATCGTAGCCGAAGCCACCTTGGCCGCGCTGCTCGGCAATGATCCGCCCCCAGCAGCGCCCCTCGACGACCGCGTGGATGTGCCCCTTCGGGTCGGCAAGCGCCGCGGTGCAGATGTAGTACGCCTCACGCTTCTCGACGGGCAGCGGGGCCAGTTCCGCGAGCAGCTTTTGATTGTTCGCTGCGTCGTCGCCTTGCTTGCCGGCATAGCGTGCGGAGTAGACGCCGGGCGCGCCCTTGAGCGCTGGTACTACGAGGCCACTGTCCTCGCCGAGCACCCATTGACCGATCGCGATGGCCGTCTCCGTCGCCTTTTTGCGTGCGTTGGCTTCGAAGGTCACCCCATCCTCGACAACCTCAGGCGCTTCGGGATACTGCGACAGATCGTGCAACGTGAGGCCGAGATCGCCGAGGATTTCCTCGATTTCCTTGCGCTTCTTGGCATTACGAGTGCTGAGGACCAGGATGGGGGGCATGTTTACCTCCACTCGCGACCCCCGGGAATCGCTGCGCTCCTCCCGGGGCTTGCTGGGATTATTCCTAGTTTCCGCCTTGTTCGCTGTTGCCGATCATTTTAGAGTAAGGGATAGGTCACGACCTGTGGAGTCACCATGTTTGCGATCCAGGATCAATCGTATCGTCTGTGCGATGGCGTCACGCGCCGCGAGTGGTTGCGCGTAGGCGGATTGGGACTCCTTGGGCTTTCTACAGCCTCGCTCAGCAAGGCGCAATCCGCCCCGCGGCCGGATCGCAACTTTGGCAAAGCGAAGGCATGTATCCTCTTCTTTCTCACCGGCGGCCCGCCGCAACATGAGACCTGGGACCCCAAGCCAGACGCGCCGGCCGACATCCGCGGCGAGTTTGCGCCGATCGCGACCAACGTCCCCGGCCTGCAAGTTTGCGAACTGATGCCCCGGATCGCAACGCACGCCGACAAGACGTGCGTGCTGCGTGCCGTCTCGACCGGCGACAGCGCCCATTCGTCGAGCGGCTATTACATGATGACCGGGGTGCCACACCAGCCGACCAATTCGGAAAGCTTCCGCGCCGGGCCGCCCAACGATTGGCCGTCGCTCGGCGCGGTCTATCGGCGCGTTCGGCCGGCCGGCAACCATTTGCCCGCGGCGATCACCTTGCCCGAACGCATCATCAATAATCCGAACATCCCCTGGCCCGGGCAGGACGGCGGATTCCTTGGCCGTAATGTCGATCCGTGGTTCCTGACCTGCGACCCCTCGTCCGCGGATTTCCAGATCCCCGAACTGACGCTTCAGGGTGAAATCCCCGCGCTGCGATTTGACGAACGTCGTGGCCTTCTGGATCAGGTTAACCGCCATGTCGATCGGATTGATGCGAGCGGCGCGATCGGTCGCTACCAGCATCAATCGCAGCAGGTGTTCGATCTCCTGCGTTCGCCACGCGTGCGCCGGGCATTCGATCTCAGGCATGAGCCGAACGCGATGCGCGATCGCTATGGCCGCACCAAACTCGGGCAGAGCGTGCTCTTGGCGCGTCGACTGGTCGAGGCGGGAGTGCCGCTCATCCAGGTCAACTGGCCGCGCGAGGCCGGTGACACCAGTTCCGGCAATCCGCTCTGGGACACCCATTCTCAGAACGGCGCACGCTTGCGCAACGTGCTCATGCCGCAACTTGATTTGTCGTATTCGGCTCTCCTCGAAGATCTTGCACAGCGTGGCCTCCTCGATGAGACGCTGATCGTGTTGACCGGCGAGTTTGGCCGCACGCCGCGCATTAACGCCGGCGCGGGGCGGGACCACTGGGGCTTTGTGTTTTCGGTGGCGCTGGCGGGGGGAGGCATCCGCGGCGGGCGGGTGATCGGCGCCTCGGATCGCATCGGCGGCCATCCACGCGACGGGCGAGTTTCGCCACCCGATCTGACCGCAACCATCTTTCACAGCCTGGGCGTCGATCCGCATCACGAATTCCGCGACGCCTTTGGAAGGCCGTTCTTTGTGAGCCGCGGGGATGTGCTGCGGCAAGCGTTCTAGTATTTCTCCCCTCTCCCCCGGAGGGGAGCGGGGAGAAAGTAGTAAAAATGGGCGTAGGCCTTTACTTGTCCGGCGCGTATGCGAGCGATGAGGTCGGCCAATCGCCGGAGGATTGGCTCGACCAGGTCGCGTCGTGGCTGGAAAGCCACGAGGAAGAGCCGCTCATGTTGTGCGAGGCCGGCGTCAACGGCGACGAACAGCCATGCCTCTCCGTGCAGATTCATCCCTGTGCCGAAGACATTGAGATCAGCGTGCCGGAAGCCGGTGTCTGCGTCGTCAGCGCCAAGACTTCCACGGCGGGACCAGGCTACCATATCTTCCTGTGCAATCTCCTGCACTCTCTGGCCGCGCAATTCCGCGTCGAATGGGACGGACCGGCGGGCGACGAGGACGTCGGCGATGAGACCGGCTACTTCTTCGATGGCGACGCCGGCGCGGTCCGCCAGGAAATGCTGCAATGGTTGAGCGCGCTGGCCCGGGTCGTCGTCGAGAATTGCAAGGAGGACGACGTCGGCATCCGCATGGTGTCAATGCCACTTGATTACAGCTATCCGGAGCAGACCGGCATTCTCACGCCCAGCGGCCCGCGCGACCCGGCCTGGTTCGACGACCTGGTCGAGGCGCCGGAGCGCGGCATCGCGTTCTTTCCCTGGTGGCCCGAAGGGGTCGGCGCCGCGTTCTTTCTGGGCCGGGCGTTGACCAGGCTCTGGCAAGATGTCCGCTGGCGCGTGCCCATCGTTGAGGACGAGGGCGAACTCTTGATGGATATCCATCTCGATCTGGAGCGTGCCCACCATCTCGATCCGAACTGCGCTGTCCCCTGGCGCGAATGGCGCGAATTGATCGGCTACCTCAACGAATACTTTGGCTACGCCGAGTTCCAGCACGAGGAGGGCCTCGAAGACGAGATCGAACGCCGGGCTGGCGCAATCGATCCGGCCGCCCGCTTGATCGGCTATCGCCGCGGTCCGGTACACGTCACCTTGACGGGTAGCTGGTCGCTGACCATCCCAGGCGAAATGGCGGAGGAATGGGAAGCCGGCGGCGAGACATGGTGCGCCTGGCACGGCAGCCGAACCGTCTGGTTCACCTCCTGGTCCGTCACCGGCGAAAACGACGAAACGATGACCGCCGAGGAGATCCTCGACAGTCGGCCCTGGCCCGAAGAAGGCAAGATCCTCACGCACCAGGATGGCGAGTTGCTGGGGCGTGCCGTGTTCCTCCCCTACGAAGAGGACGGCCAAACGCTGTGGAACCTCAAGGGGTACTCCGCGATCGAAGGCAGCTTCGCACTGTGCAGCGTTTACCTTCAGGATGAGAGCGACCTGGAGTGGGCCATCGAGACCTGGAAATCGATGCGGAACTGAAAATCGTTTTGCCGCTGGCGGCGTAGCATTCGCGGACTACATCGCGAATGCTACGCCGCCAGCGGCTAAACTGAAGCATACGGTCAAGAATGGACGCCACCCAAAAAAGCCGCGGGGCCAAGATCAAATCGACGTCGCGCATGTGCAAGGCCGACCGCAAACGGCAACTCATGCGGCACGCCAAGCAACTCTTCGTGACGCTCGGCTATCAGCAAACGACGACGGAGAAGATCGCCCAGGCCGCCGGCGTGACCGAGCCTGTCTTGTACCGCCATTTCCACAGCAAGAAAAAACTCTTCCTCGAAGTGCTGGACGACATCCGCCTCGCCACCATCCACCGCTGGCAGACTGACACCGCGCGGATCGAAGACCCGCTGAAACGGCTACACGCCATCGTCGATCTCTATATCGGCAGCACGCGCGAGCACGCCCTCGATTTTCACATCATGCACCGCAGCCTCGTCGAAACGAACGACGACGATATCGCCGATTGCCTGAAGACGTTCTACCTTGACAGCGAAAAGATGCTTGCGCAGGTGATCCGCGAGGGGCAGCAATCCGGCGCGTTCCGCAAGGGGCTCGACCCGCGCGTCGGCGCCTGGGAGTTGATCCGCACCGCGCTCGGCTACACGCTGACGTTGCCGCTGGGGATTCCGATTTACAACGAGCGTGATTATGTGCCGCGGGCGATTGAGTGTATGTTGAAGTGTTTGCAAACCTGATTGGTGTTTTCCTCGTTTAGCGCCCGCATGACGCCATGCGGGCGCTAAACGAGGAAACCAGAAACCTCCGCAAGCCGACGGTAAGCCGGGTTCTGTCCGAGGTTGCCCTCGTGACGGTCATTTATCTAGGCGCCGGATTGCTCCGGCACTCGAGCAGCCTACCCGAAAGTCATGACGGATCGGACCAGTCCTGCTTCCCTATTTGGCCTTGCTCCCGGTGGGGTTTGCCGAGCCAGCCGGTCACCCGGCTGCTGGTGGGCTCTTACATTAAGGAGCTTGCGCTCCCCCGCCATTTCACCCTTACCGGGAAGAGTCCGTAGTCAGTGGTCCGTCGTCAGTAGCAAGAAGCTTTCATGCCACGGACTACGGACCGCTGACTACGGACTCCTCCAGGCGGTATCTTTCTGTTGCACTTTCCCTATCCTCGCTCGGCACAAGTGCCTTGCTTGGACGGTGGGCGTTACCCATCACCGAGGTCCGAAGGAGCCCGGACTTTCCTCTCTTCAGCGTGAAACACGCCGAACAGCGACCGTCCTGCCGACTCACGGAGGTTCCCTTATCCTAGCAGGACGCGCGAGAATTGCGTGAGGATCTCGCGGTAAATTGCTTGACCCTCCCCGTGCGCGGGTTTTATACTGAACGGGAGAGTCCATCCTCATCTCGGAAAGCAGAGATTCCCATGAAGCGCATGCTCTTGATCGCCGGATTGCTAACGCTCGGGGCCGCCTCTCCGCTTTGGGCCCAGGAAACGGCGGAGAACGAGCTGGAACTGGTCCGCCAGTTGCGCCTCAAGGGCTGGAACGATTTCGCCCGCGCCAAGATCGAGCAACTGCTCAATCGCGGCGACCCGGTGCTCGCCGCGGCCTTGCCCCTCGAAATGGCCCGCGTCAACATCGCCGAGGCCAGGCAGAAGGACCCCGTGCAGCGCTTCGCCCTGTTCACCGCCGCCCGGGCGCAACTGCTGGAGTACATTAACAAGAACCAGGTCAAAGTCGGCGCGGCCCTCGCATCCGCAGAGCTGGCCCACTTGACCTCCTATCACGCCCAGGCCATCCTCTCGACAGCCATGCGTGAGGAGGATAACAAGTCCCGCCATGACAAAGCCCGCCCGGCCGAGGTGATGTTCCTTCAAGCCGGCAAGGACCTTGCCGACGCCGCCAAGGCCATGGAGGCCGCCCTGCAAGCCGCGGCGGATACGGAAACGAAGGCGATCCTGACGGGGGAACTCAAGCAAACCAGATTCGACGCCGCCGTCAACATCTATGACCAGGCCCGCACCTACGTCAATCGCAGCAAGATCGAGATCGACGGCGCCCGCTCCAAGCTGATGGGACAGGCCATCGACAGCTTCAAGAAAATGCAGGACGACGGCACCAGCGAAGCCGGCTGGCTGGCAAACGCCTGGCTCATGAAGCTGAACATGGAGGTCCAGACTCCCGACGACGTCAACAAGTATCACAACTACATCATGAAATGGAAGGACGACAAGGCCTCTCAGCCGTTCATCCAGCCCGCGGTTCGCCTGGTGCGCTACTTCCGTCTGCAAGACGTCACCTTGAATCGGCCCGACGATTCCGATACCACCGGCGGCAACGCCACTACCGCCAAGCTCAAGCTGTCCCCCCTCGATCGCCTCAAACTCGTCCAGTTCGAAGGCGATGCCTGGCTCAAATCCTACCCCGCCCATCACAAAACCTATGAGGGCCAGGGAGTCCTTTACGAAGTCGCCATGGCCTACATGATCGCGGCCAACCTCGAAAAAGACCAGAAAGTCGCCGGCCCGGCCCACCTCAAGGCGGCCCTCCTTCATTTCGAGAAGCTCGAAAAAATCGACGGCGATCTTTCCGAACGAGCGCGCCAGATGGTAATGTCAATCAAGTTCAAGACGCTCGACACCAAGGGGGAGTTGTCAACCTTCGAAGACAATCTGACCGCAGCAATGATCGAACGAACCAAGGTCATCAAGATTTCGGGAGACATGGAGAACCCGAAACTCGACGACCCGGCAAAACTCGACGCTCAGCGCAAGCTGCACCTCAAGGCGGTCATCAGCTCGCTCAACAAGGCACTGGCCCTGACCACGTCGAGCACGCCGGTCGCCAAGACCGATGATGCCCGCTTCTATTTGTGCGGGGCGTACCTGGTCTCCGGCGACCCGTATCGAGCCGCGGTCGTCGCCGAGGCGCTGGGCCGCGCCCGGGCGACGAAGCGTGCCCAGGAGGGGGCCTCGACGGCCCTCGCCACCTATGCCGCCTTGTCGAGCCGGTCGCCCAATGATCTGGCGCTGCGCAAACGCCTGAACGACATGTGCGAATTCATCTTGGCCGAGAAAAACTGGAGCGCCGACCCGGTCGCCTCGCTGGCGAACTATCACCTGGCCATGGCGGAGCGCGACGCCAATCCGAAGAAGGCGATCGCTCATCTGGAAAAACTGACGTCCGATTTCACCGACTTCATCTACACTCAAGGCCAGGGCGCCTTCATCTGCGAGGACGCCCGCCGGAAAACGGAAGACAAAAAGGAACAGTCCTTCTACCTCGAAAAGGCCAAGGCGTTCATCAGCCGTATGCCGAAGTACACCGCCAGTGATTCGCCCAGCGTCATCACCATGTACTTCTACGCCAAGGGCCAAATGTCCAAATACATGTACGCGGACGCCATGGAGGAACTCAACGGCAAGGAAGGGCTGAAGGCCATCAAGAAGTGCATCGAGATGAAGACCTACGTCCAGGGCCTGCAGGCCGACTTCGACAAGCTGCCGGGCAAGACGATCAGCGAGAAGAATCGCGAGCAGCTCGACTTCGAGATGCGCATCATGCTGAAATACGGCGACCTCGGCATCGCCAAGGCGAAGTTCCGCTCCGACGCCAAGGACCGCTTCGACGAAGTCTTGACAGCCACCAAGACGGTTGTGGACGACGCACTCCAGCGCGCCGCCAAGACCCCTGCCGACAAGCTCATCCCCATGAAGGATTACGACATCACCGGCGAGATCCTCAGTCTGGCGCTGCGGGCCAACGTGCAAAAAGGCGACATCGTCAAGGGGCAGGCCATCCTCGGCGTACTCCAGCGCCTCGCCAACGAGAAGGAAGAAAAAGTCTCCGGCAACGCCGTCGCAGTTTTGCTGAACGACATCGGCGGGCAGATCAAACGCATGGTGGAAGAGAAAGACTCAAACCTCAAGGCCACCCAGGGCAACTACGAGCTATTCCTTGGCATCATCGCGAAGGAGTACGAAGCCAAGGGCATCGACAACAACGCCGCTATTCTGTTGGCCAACGCGTACAAGAGTCTCAATCTGCATTGCAAGGCAGCGCCGATGTTTGCCAAGGTGAAAGCGCCGGCTTCCATCGACAAGGTGCTGCCGAAAAAGACCGGCAAAGAAACCGACGCCGAATTGGCGGCCCGCCAAATCATCGATGACGAGCAAAACCGCCACTGGAGTATCCAGATCGAGTACATCCGCGCCCTGCGGGCCTGCAAGGAACCGGAGTCGCTCAATACCGCCGAGAAGGTCGCCAGCGATCTCATCGCCAACAAGAACTCGCGGTTCCAGATCCAGGCGATGAGTGAAAAAAATCTGCTCCTGGAAGACGTACAGCGCTACCGCGAGGCGTTCCTCGGCTGGCAGGCCTTCATGAAGAACCCCTCCATCTCCGGCGTCAATCTCAATCGCCCCGAAGTTCAAAAGATTTACTTCCCCGCCTACTTCAACTACGTTCGGTGTTACTACAAGATCGCGACCCTGGACCCGAAAATCACCGATCGGCCAAAGATGATCGCTTCGGGCGCGAAGCTAATCGTCAATCTCGAGTTCTCCAAGACGCCCGAAGGCTGGAACGTTGCCGGCCCGCTGTTCCAGGAACTCTTCAAGGACAAGGAGTACGAACCGCTCAAGAAGGAATACGACCGCCAAAAGAAGGAACGCCTGGACCTGAAGAAAGGTGCGGCGTTGCCCAAGGAGCTGCGCGATCATTTCGCCGCTTGCGGCTTCGCGTTCGCCAGGCCACACGCGAGGGCTAAGCCGCAAGCGGCGAAGTCAATGATTCTGGGTTGTGGCACGGTCTCCTGACCGTGCCACCGCGTCCGACCGAAGGTCTCCAGTTGACTCCTGAGACCTTCGGTCGGGACCGTGGCACGGTCAGGAGACCGTGCCAAAACGGAGATCCAACGATCCTGATCCCCCACAAGGAACCTTCCATGACCTACCGTGTTATCCTTAGCGCTCTCGCCATGTTCGGCTTCGTCGCCCTGTGCGCACGCGGCGACGTCATCATCGTGCGCGGCAAAGACCCGCTGAGCGGCACCGTGCTCAAGGAAGGGGCCACGGAAGTGATCGTCAGCACGTTCGTCGCCAAGAAAAAGACCGACGTCAAGATCCCGAGCGCCGATGTCATCGACATCGTGCACGACGCGATCGGCCCCGCCTCCTTGATCATCAAGGGGGGAGCTTTCAAAGACGCCCGGGACGCCGAGAAGGAAGCCGATGAGGGAGCCACCCCCAAGGCACGCGCCAAGGCCATGGAGACGGCCATCACCAAGTTCAAGGAAACCCTCACCAAGATGAACAGGGACACGCAGGGCCAGAAATACGCGGTGCGCGAGATCGAATACCGGATCGCCATGCTGACGGTCAAGCAGCTTTCCGCAGACCAGACCACACCCGAAAAGGCGATCGGGGCCTTGCAAAAATTCAACAAGGCCTTCCCGGATAGCTGGCAGCTCAACGTCACCATGCCGCTGATGGCCCAGCTGCACATGGAAGCCGGCGAGTTCAAGCAAGCCGAGGCCATCTTTGAAGAGATGTCCGGGATGAGCGAGTTCCCGAAATCGGTCCAGCAAGAGGCCGAGCTGAAGGTAGTGCGTGTCAGCGTGAAGGCGGGCAACATCGCGCAGGCGAAGAAGAAGCTCGATGCCCTCGAAAAGAAACCGGGCGCCTCGAAGGAGTTCGTCTCGTTGGTCCAGCTCGAACGCGCCAACATCCTCGTCAGTTTGAAGAAGTTCGACGAGGCCATCCCGATCTTGCAGAAAGCGGTCAAGGACAACACCGACAAGCAGATCAAGGCCATCGCCCACAACACCTTGGGCGAATGCCTGTTCAAGGCCGAGAAGTACAGCGAAGCCGTGTGGGAGTTCCTCTGGGTCGATGCCGTATTCAACCAGGACAAGCAGCAGCAGGCCAAATCGCTCTATTTCCTCGTGCAAACCTTCACCAAGCTCGGCGACGGGCCGCGCGCGCAGGAATGCCTCGAAACGCTCATCAACGACCGCCAGTTCTCGGGCACCGAGTACCAACGCAAGGCGATCGCGGAGAAGGGGAAGTGAGCATTTCTCCCCTCTCCCTTCGGGAGAGGGGAGAAATTACGGCCGGAGCACCTTGCCCAACACCTTCACCGCCTCCTTGCCGTGCCAGACATGCCCGCCGTCGAAGCGATCGACCATCCAACGATATTCAGCGCCAAGCGCCTTGTAGGCGCTGACGCAGCAGAATCTCGTCGGCCCATAACGGATCGATCAGCGTATCCTTCGTACCGACTTCCCAGAGGCACGTGCGCGGCGCGATCAAGGACGCGATCTCCGGCACGTCGCCGAATTGCAACAGGCCCGGAATGATCTGCGCCCCGCAACTATAGGGTCGGCTGACGCGCTCTTGCATCGCGTTCAAAGCGCCCGAGATCACGCACACCTTGATGCGCGGTTCCAGCGCCGTCGTCAGCATCGCCATGCGGCCGCCGTAGGAGAGGCCGACACAGCCGATGCGCTCCGGATCGACTTCCGCATGGCGTGCCAAGAACTCCACGGCCCACAGGCAGTCGCGCAGGTTCTCGCCCATCAGCGTTTTGCCGAGGATTTGCATGCGCAGGAAGACGTCGGCGCAAGGGTCCTGCTTGCCGAAAGCTTCGCGGACTCCGAGCCGATCGCCGAACGGCGTTAGACACGGGATGGCGACGATGTAACCCTGGCGAACGAGCTGTCGGCCATAGTCGTAGTTGGCGCTCTTGATAGCGCCCGCGACGCCGGCCAAATCGTCGCGGCCGGCGACCGGATGGTGGCCATGATTGCCGTGGCCGTGCATCGCCAGGATCGCGGGGCGATTGCCCCTCTTGTCCTTCGGCAACAGCAGATACAAGGGCAAGGACGGTTGCCCGTCGGCAATCAGCAGCAACTCCTCGCGGCGATGATCGTCGAAATCCTTCACGCCCTGGACGACCACCCTCCACTTCACCGGCGGCGTGTGCGGGCCAAGGAGCATTTTCAATTTGGCGCCGAACTCCTTCTGTCAGGCCCGGCACTTGTCCTCGGTTTCGCCCTGGAAGCGCATCGACAGCGGCGCGGCCTTGACGTCGGCCTTGAGCCGATCGGTGATGGGCGGCGGCTTGGTGGCGGGGTCGCCGGCGTACAGCGGTAATGGCGATAGGAACAGCAACATCAAACAAGTGATGCGGGTTGGCACGATGATGCTCCGTAGGGTGGGTCGAGCGCAGCGAGGCCCACCGAGCTTTTGCAAACGCATGTTGGGCCTCGCTGCGCTCGACCCACCCTACCGTTCACTTGGACAGCACCCAGATGTGCACCATACCCGCCATGTCGGCGGCGGCGAGCCGTCGGCCGTCCGGCGAGATGGCGATGGCGCAGATCCAGTCCTTGAACTGCCCGCCGCGGCCCTGGCCCAGATCACGCACGTGCTTGCCGTCTGCGAGTTGCCAGATCTTCACCGTCGTGTCTCGGCCCGCGGAGAAGATATGCTTGCCGTCGGGATGGAAGGCCATGTCGGTGGCGCCGTCGAGATGGCCAGGCGCGGTCTCGCGCAGTTTCTTGCCGGTAGCGGGATCGAGCAGCGTGATCTTGCCGCTCAGTCCGTTGGCCTCGCCGCCGCGGCACACCGCCAGCCATTTCCCATCGGGCGAGTACGCGGCGCCTGACATGCGTTCCTTGATTTCCTTCGACAGGTCGGCTTTCATCTCGCCGGTTTGGGCATTCCACAGCATCAACGCCGAGCGGCTGCCGGAGTCGAATACCAGCGGGATGCGCTCGGAGGCAACGACGGTTTGCCCATCAGGCGATACGGCGAGGCCCCACGGCCAGCCCTTGGTGTGCCAGCGGCGAACTTCCTTGCCGGCGGGGAGGTCCCAGACGATGATCTCGCCTTCCTTCTCTTTCTTGGGACCGACGACGCGGTCCGCCCCCGAGACCAACGTCTTGCCGTCGGGCGTCATCGACAAGCCGAGCACCCAGTCCTTGTGGCCGATCAGCTCGCCGGACTTTTTCTGAACACTGACGGTGACCTCGATGGCGGCCGGCATTTTCTTCTTGCGCGACTCGGCTTCATAGCGAGCGCGCTCATTGAGGACCACGACGGAGGCTTTTTCGGTGAGGTCAGCCTTCATGTCCCAGAGCAGGATCGAATGATCGAGGCTCGCCGATATCAGTCGTCTTTGATCGGGGGTCGTCAACAGGCGCGTGATCTCGTTGGTGTGCCCGGCCAGGCGGTGCGCCGGCTGCGGGGCCTTGTCGCCAGGCGCCGCCGGCAGGTTCCAGACGAGCATATCGCCCACCTTGTTGGCCGCGGCGATCCTGTCGTTACCGACGAAGCTGACCGCCGTCACCCAGTCGGCGTCCCAGGGGAGCGTCCAGACGAGCTTGGCGTCGGCAAACGATGCCGGCTGCGCCTGCGTGACGGGGACGACGATAAGAATCATGCCGAGGGTCAACAGGCGCAACATGGGAGTTCCCTTAAGTTAGCGACGACGCGATCATGGCCGGGGGGCCGGGCGGAAAACCGGCGCTGGCTCCCGGTTGAGCGGACCGGAAATGCACCACAGGCAGCCTCCCGCAATCAGGTAAAAAAAGAAGGCAATCGACGCCGCCTGGAGGATCTGATGGGCCTTCGTCGGATACTTGTCGTTCAGGATGAAGTACAGCATCACACCGATGAAGATATTGCAGCCCGGCAGCATGAAAGCAATCAGGATCGCCAGCAGGAACTCCACCATCGTCAGATGGCCACGCGTCAAGACGTCCTGGAATTGCGACGTCGGCCTGGGCTTCTTGCGGACCTTCCCGGGCACCTCGACCATCTCGCCGCACTTGACGCATTCAACCTCCATACCGACTTTGCGGTCGCTGACCTCCATTTCCTCGCCGCACTCGGGGCATTTGAAGGTGATCATCGGTCGCTCTTGGCATCGCGGCGCTGCTACCCCCAGGATTCGCTGCGATCATCCTGGGGCGTGGCGAGGAATTGCATGCTACGATAGCAGCGCCCGCACCGGCCGCGAGCCTTCCGGCGTCGCCCAGATTGGCCGCGCGCCGACGTAATGGCGGACGCGCGGGTTGATGCCGAGCGCCGTGTAAATGGTCGCGAACAGGTCGCCTTCAGTGACCGGGTTATCGACAACCTCGCGGCCATCGCGATCGGTGGAGCCATAGGCTTGCCCGCCGCGTACGCCACCGCCGGCCAGGACGATCGTCCAGGCGCGAATGAAGTGATCGCGGCCCGCGCGGTTGTTGATGTACGGCGTGCGCCCGACTTCACCCATCCAGACGACCAGCGTGTTGGCGAGCAGATTGCGTTCCTGCAGGTCTTGCAAGAGGCCGCTCCAGGCGGGGTCGAGCACGTCCATGTTGGCCTTGTGGACGGTGAAGTTATCGGCGTGGCTGTCGTAGTTTTCCTGCCCAACCTCGACGAACGGCACGCCGGCCTCGATCAGCTTGCGGGCCATGAAACAACCGCGACCAAAGGTGGAGTTGCCATAGCGATCGCGGGCGCGTGGCCACTCTTCATTCGTGTTGAACACCTGGCGGGCCCGCATCAGACGCAGGGCGCGTTGTTCGGCGAGCCGATGCGACTCGAACGCTTCCGCGCGATGTTCCCGGGCGTGTTCGCGTTCCATGAAGTTCAAGAGATCGGTGCGGCGTTCCTGCACCTGGGGCGTGACCGATGGTTCGCTGAAGTAAGGCAGCCGGCCGTCCTGGCCGATGTGGAACGGCTCAAAGCGCGGGCCGAGGTAGCCCGAACCGGCGTTGCCCGTCGAGCCCATGCGGACGAAGCTCGGTAGGTCGGCTTCGGGGTTGCCGAGGTACTTGGCGATCATCGCGCCGATCTCCGGGTGCGGCATGCGGTCGTTCTGCTTGTAGCAGGTGTGCATGTGATAGATGCCGTCGGGATGATCCGGCGACTGCGTGCGCATGCTGCGAATGATGGCGAGCTTGTCGGTCATCCGCGCCATCAGCGGCAAATATTCGCAAACCTGGATGCCGTTGACGTTCGACTGAATCGGACGGAACGGCCCGCCGGTGGGCCGGCCCGGCTTCATATCGAAGGTATCGATCTGGCTGGCCCCACCGTTCGCCCACAGTAGGATGCAGCGTTTGTTCTGCCGTGCCGCTTCCTGGGCAATGGTCTGCGAGTTGAACAGCCCACCCCAGTTGGCGACCGCCATACCGCCGGCGGTCGCGAGAGCGCCCTTGAGGAAGGCGCGGCGGCCGAGGTGTTCGCCGGTCGTATTCGTTGGAAACATGTTTCTCCCCCCCCCTTTTCGATATCGTCCATTGTATCTATTCGTTTAGCGCCGCGCAACGAGTGCGGACGCTAAACGAATAATCAGCTATCGATTAAATCGGAATTCCGAACACGACAACAACACCCAAATCGCCTCCTCGACTAGCTGCGGCGCTATCTTGGCATCGCCCGACAAATGCTTCACAAAACGTTCACGCTCCACCGCCGTCGGCGTGCGGCTCAGCACCGACAGGAACATGCGCTCGACCTTTTCCTCCCACGGCGCCTTCATCGTCACGAGGGTGTCCGCCAGGTTGCCCTTGCGAGGCTGGGCGAACTGGCGGATCATCGGCGCGTTGTTGAGGAACAGGTGCTCCGACAGGCTCCCCTGGAAGTGCCCCTGGCCGTCGTTCGGTTCGCCGAAGTAGCGCATGAAATACTCGCTGTAATCGCCCGTGTTCTTCATCCACGCCGGATCGTAGGCGGTCGCTACGCGCAACGACGGCATCAATTCCTCCACCGACAGCGGGCGCACCCGAGCGCGCTCATACATGGTCGGCATCGCCTCGGTGGCCGGGCCGGTATCGCCGATCTGATACGCGTCGCTATTGACGATTTCGCGGATCGCCAACTTCAGGTCGAACTTGTGCTCGATTAGTCTTTCCGCGATTGCCTTCAAGAGGGCCGGGTGGCTAGGCACTTTTTGTTCGCTGCCGAGATCGTCCACCGGATGCACAAACCCACGGCCCATGAACTGCGACCAGATGCGATTGGCCAGCGCTTTCGCGAAATAGGGATTCTCCTTGGCCACGACCCACTCGGCGAGTTTCTCCTTGCGCGAGAAGCTCGGCTTCGGCGGAGCGACGCCACCCTTCAGCGGTGGCTCCTTGAAGCCCTTGGGAATCTCCGGCTCCTTCAACTCGGCGCCGCCCAGGAACTTCGGCTTGACCGGATCCCCCTTCTGCCCAGGCTTGAGGTCCTTGACGGAGGCCGCGAACAGCACATCGCCGGTGCTTTTCTCGCCGATCTTGAATTTCCTTTTTCCTTCAGGACCGCCATTATCGGTGACGACGAGACGAACGAAGAAGCCAGCCATGCCGAAGAAGTCTTTTTGCGTCCAGTGCTCGAACGGATGATCATGGCAGCGTGCACATTGCAGTTGGGTGCCGAGGAAGACGCGTGCCACCGCCGTCGCCGCCTCTTCAGGAGCGTTGCGGTATTGCACGTAAAACATCTCGGAGCCTTCTTCTTCCGCGCTGAGCATCTTCTTGACGATGCGGTCGTACGGCTCGTTCTTGACGAACTCGCCCGCCATCCATTTCGTGAAGCTATCGTGCTTGCGGGTATCGAAGATGTTCTGCGGACGCCGGCCGAAGAGGACGAGGTCCCAGTAGTGAGCTTGCTGCGGGCCATAACGCGGATCGGCGAGAAGTTTGTCGATCACCTTTTGGCGTTTCTGCGAATCGGCGTCCTTGAGAAAAGTCGTCGTCTCGTCGTACGAGGGGATGACGCCGACGAGATCGAGATAGACGCGTCGCAAGAAGACCGAGTCGCTGGAGCGGGCCGCCGGGGCGACCTTTTCCTTCTGCCAACCGGCCTTGATTTCGGCGTCGATGACTTGCCGTAACGGCTTGTCGCCGGCGTGGGTCAACGAAGAAACAAGCATCAATACGCTAAGGGAAAAAATACGCGGACCAGGCATTTCTTCACTCCTGGCAAAAGGCTACTTGCGACAGCTGTGGCAGCTGATGAGGCAGGAATCTACGCGTTCAATGTGGTTGGTGTATTTTCGTCAACGTGGCCGTCGGTGTCAATCAGAAAAATTGGCGTGGCGGCGGATTTTGGTGGGCACCAAGCCGCGGCAAGGCAAATGGCGGGCGCTAAACGCGGATCCGGCGTGAAACTTCCGCCCGCTTGCCGTCCTCTATTTGTCGGTTTGTCTCTTGGCACCGGACGGTTTTTTGGGACAATGGAGCGCTGAGACGATTAGCCGCGGCGAAAAAACCGTCATTTCCCAAACTATGACCGCAGCGGCCCCGTCTTTTCCGGTGAAGTATGGCCAAGCACGATGAAGCCGCCTTGATCGACATCGGCGCCTCAAGGAACGGCCAGGAAACCTCCGACGAGCGGCTGATTCGCGCCTTCCATGAGTTGAGGGACGAACTCATCAGCACCCTCGTGTACGTGCTCGGCAACCGCGAAGACGCCAAGGACGCCGCCCAGGACGCCTTCATCAAGTGCTGGAACACACGCGAGCAGCTGCCGCAGGTGCTGAACTTGCGAGCGTGGATTTTTCGCGTCTGCTTCAACACGGCGAAGGATTTGCAGCGCAGCGCCTGGCATCGTCGAGCACGTCCCTTGAACGCGGAGCAATACACCATGATGGCCAAGGATGCCACCCCGGGCCAAACGCTGGAACGAAAGGAATCGATCGGACGCCTGCGCCAGGCGATCCTCGGCCTGCGCGAGGAGGAGAAGGAAGTTTTTCTCCTGCGCCAGAACGGCGAATTGACCTACGAGCAGATCGCCGAGATTCGCGACTGCCCCGTCAGCACCGTGAAGACACAGATGCGCAGCGCGCTAGAGAAATTGCGCAAGGTGTTGAATCCGAAGGCGGCGAAAGTATAGGACGCTTGCGGCATAGCGCTCGCAGGGCACCCTGCGAGCGCTATGCCGCAAGCGGCGCCTGGAGGAAGTGATGAATATGACCTGCCACCACTGCCAGCAACAGTTGCTGCCCTACCTGTATGACCTTCTGGAGCCGCAGGAGCGCGCCGATTTCGTCGCCCACCTTGGAAGCTGCCCCGACTGCCGACGAGGACTCCAGGCCGCCCAGGAACAGCAAGGTATGCTGGCGGAAGCGGTGAAAGAGGAACACCCCGAGATCGTCTTCAAGGCACCGACAAAGGCCACGCCGGCATCCACGGCGCCCACGGTGCTGATGTACCGTCCGGCGCGGCGTCTGCTCTTTCTCAACCGCTGGGCCGCCGCGGCCGCCATCCTGTTCGTGCTTTTTTCCGTCGGCATGGCCGCGGGCTTCAAGGCGTGGCGCCATAGCACCGATGCCTTTGCCGCCAACAAGAACAGCCTGGCGAAGGCCAAGGAAAATCTGACGAAATCTCAGCACGATCTGAAATCAAAAAAGGGCCAAACGCAGCAGGAGATCAAGGCCATTCAGGACCAGATCGACTCTCTCTTCAACGATTGGCGGACCAAGGAAACGCAAACGCGCAAGGTCATCGAGGACAAACGTGCCGAGAGCCGCATCAATGTTTACGGCCCCCAGGTCGCCCAGGCCGGCGCCCCGACAAAGTATGAGATCGAGAGGAACGTCGTCGGCAATAACGAGCAAAACCAGAACATCGCCAGGGGTATCAACCAGGGCAAAGTTCAACAGCAAGACTCGCTGCCTGGCACGATGTCGCCGTCGGAGGCCCGCGTCGTCAACACCCGGACGGGCGAGACCCTGTATCAACAGAAGCTCATGTATCAGGCGAACAACCGGGCCAACTTCGATCTGCCGGTACTGCCGATCAAACCCGGTGATGATCTGGTCATCGAGTTTCATGCGGTAACGCCCGACGGCAAGCTCGTTGTCTTACGCGACAATCTCAAGATCGTCTTCCCCGAATACGTCACCCACCTGGCGACCGATCGCCCCATTTACCGCCCCGGCGAGACCATCCGCTTCCGCTCCCTGACGCTGGAACGCTTCAGCCTCAAGCCGGCCCAGCTGCCGTTCCACCTTCGCTACCGCATCCTCGGCCCCAAGAGCGACGAGATCTTCCGGCAGGAAGTCGCCAGCTTGGTCAGCGCGGGTCCGAAGAACGAGAACCTCAAAGGCCCCGACGGCGCCGACCTGCATGGCCTTGGCGTCGGCGACTTCAAGCTCCCGGCCGACCTCGCCAGCGGCCAGTACACGCTCGTCGTCAGCGAAGTCAACGAACGCTTCAACGAAGAAAAACGCTCCTTCCTGGTGCAGCGCTGGCAGCCGGCTCGCTTCACCAAGGTACTGACCTTCAACCGCACTTCCTACGGCGCCGGCGATCAGATCAAGTTCCAGGCGCGCATTGTGTCCCTCCAGGGCGGACCGCAAGGAATCCGCGTCAACGCCCGCGTCGTCATCGATGGTCAAAAAGTCCTCGACCAGCCGCTCACGACCGATCAGGACGGCAAGGTCGCCTTCGAGTGCCCCGTGCCCGTCGTGCTGCCGCGCGGCGTCGGCAAGGTGTCGCTCGAATGCAACGACGGCGGCTCCCCGGAGACGCTGCTGCGCGACATCCCGCTCGTCGTCCGCGATCTGCAGGTCGAGTTCTACCCCGAAGGCGGCGACCTCATCGCTCGTGCGCCCAACCGCGTTTACTTCCAGGCCAGGACTCCCGCGAACCGACCCGCCGACTTCGCGGGCCGAATCGTGGACGACAAGAATCAGGAAGTCGCCCGCGTGCAATCCGTCTCTGATCCCGATGAACCGGGCGCCAATCAGGGCCTCGGTTATTTCACGTTCGTCCCCGCGGCCGCCAAGAAATACAAACTGATCGTGGATTCCCCCATCGGCATCGAGCGCACCGTTGCGTTGCCGGAAGTCAAGAACCAAGGCGTGGTCATGACGATTCCTGACGGCGTGGTCGAAAACCAGGTCGAAGTCCTGGTGCAGAGCACGCAGCAACGCCGTGAGCTGCTGATCGGCGTTTATTGCCGGGGCCGCATGATCGACCACCAGTTCGTCCGCGCCGGCGTCAATCAGCCCGTGCAGGCGATCCTGAAACCGGCACTGGGCGTCGGCGGCGTCTATCGCGTGACGGTGTTCGAGATCATCCGCACGCAGCAAGAAATCCTGCATCGGCCCATCGCCGAGAGGCTCATCTATCGCAAGAGTTCGGAGAAGGTCGACGTCGAGATCAAGGCGGATCGCGCCAGCTATCAACCCGGCGATGCGGTGCGTCTGAGCTTGCAAGCGCGGAGCGAGAAGAAGATATTTGCCCCGAGCGTCGCCCTGGTGGCGGTCGTGGACAGCAGCTTGCTGAAGCACGCCGACGAGAAGACGGGACGCAGCATGCCGACGCACTTCCTCCTGACCACGGAGGTGCGCAATCCCGAAGACCTCGAGTACGCGGATTTCCTCCTGGGCGACCATCCGCAGGCGTCGCAGGCGCTCGATCTCTTGCTCGGCTGCCAGGGCTGGCGCCGCTTTGCCGAGCAGGATCCGCAGATGTTCGTGCGGGCCCAGAAACAACAGAAGACGCCGGGGTTCCTCGCCAACTCAATCAACCCGGTGGCCCAGTTCGTCGGCACTGACCAGAAGGACATCGAAAAGCTCGACCAGAGTTTCGTCAAGCAAGCGATCGACTTGCAAAGGAAGCTTGGCGAAACGGAAAAACAAGAGACGGCTCCCAATCAGCAGGAGCAAGTCCTCCGCGCCAACGTGGCGGATGTGGACAACGAAACCGTCAAAGTGAGCGAGGCCGAACGGCAACTGCGCGAGACCCGGCTCTACTTCATCCAGTTCGGGCTGGGCGGCGGCATGCTCACGCTCTTGTTCATCGGTTTCTTCCTGGTCAGCATCGGCCTGCGCCGACTCTCCGACGGTGAGGGCAAGCCCCGCGCCTGGCTGTTCTCCGGCCTGAGCCTGCTCGGCTTCCTCTTCCTGGCAAGCATCATCGGCACCATCGCTTTCATGGGCGACAACCTGCGGGAAGAAAAGAATCCGCCTGGATTCAAAATGGGAATGCAATTAGGGAACCTTAATCAGCCTGTGTTGGCGAACGTCGATCTGATCGAACTGGAAGATATCTTCCTGCCCGACGACCTCGAAGATCCGAAGAACATGCCGCCTCAACCTGTCGCGCCGAAGAAAAACGGCACGCCCGCGGCCAATGAAATCAACCTGATAGCGCAGGCGCAAGATCAACGTAACCCCAACCTTATTCAAGCGTTGGTTCCGGGCGGAGATGCTCAGAAAAAGATGCAAGACGAGATGGATGATCGCCGCCTGCGCCAGGACGGCGAGTACCAGACGCTGCTGCTGAGAAATCTGGGCCGGCGCGTGCAGATGCCGCCTGTAAACGATCCGTCCGTGGTGCGCGAATACGCTCACAGACGTGAGGCTAACAAGGACGATCTCGGTCGCGACCTCGCGGACACCATCTATTGGCATCCCGTGCTGGTCATGGCCGACGGCAAGGCGGAGGTGACGTTCGATCTCGCCGATTCTGTCACGCGTTATCAGGTGCTGGTGCTCAGCCACACCTTCGACGGCCGGCTCGGCGCCAACCGCATCGAGATCGCCGCCAAGCTCCCGTTCATGGTCGATCCCAAGGTCCCGCTCGAAGTCTCTGATAAGGACCAGGTGACAATCCCCGTCACCCTGCAAAACGATGGGCCGAATGCGACCACGGCCACGCTCCTGGCCCGCGCGAAAGGTCTCGAATTTGCCGACAAGGCCGAACTCGCGATCACGCTAAAGCCCGGCCAGCGCACGCGCGAGCTGTTCGACGTCAAGCCGACCATCAGCGACGGAATCGCCACATTGCGTATCGTCGGCAAGACCGCCGGCTTCGGCGACGCGGTCGAACGCCAATTCAAGGTCTTGCCCCATGGCTTCCCGATCACCGGCTCGGTCAGCGGCGTCATTGACGGCCGCCCCGTCGAGCACACGATCACACTCCCGGAGCAATGGAACGCGGGCACACTCAGGGTGCAGGCCCACTTCTATCCGTCGCCGCTGGCGGAAATCAGCGGCGCTCTCGAAACCCTCCTCGGCGAGCCGGGTGGTCCCTTCGAACAGACGGCCTCGACCAACTTTGCCAACCTGTTGATTCTCCAGTACCTTCAGGCCGCGAAGCAGTCCAACCCGATCGCGGAAAAGCAGGCGCGGCAATTGCTCCACGCGGGCCATCAACGCCTGCTCGGCTACGAATGCCTCGCTCCCGGCCGTCCCGGCGAAAAGCGTGGCTACGCGTGGTTCGGGCCAGCCGGCGCGCCGGACGAGGCGTTGACTGCCTACGGCCTCCTGCAATTCCGCGGCCTGGCCAAGGTCCAGCAAGTCGAAGATGAAATGCTGGAGCGCACCGAGCAGTTCCTGCTCGAACATCGCGACAACAAGGGGGGCTTCCAGCGCAATCCCAAGGATCTCGCCCGTGCCACGGCAGCGGTGAACAACGCGTACATTCTCTGGGCCCTGACCGAAAGCGGCGTAAAGGACGGTCTCGACAGGGAACTGGCAGCCTTGCGCGAGCAAGGCAATACGCAAAAGGATCCTTACTTCCTGGCCCTGGCGGCTCTGAGCCACCTCAACGTCAAGAAAACGGCCGAAGGGATTGAACTGTTGCGTGCCCTCGTCACCAGCCAAAAGCCCGAAGGCATCGTTACCGGCGCCAAGACCAGCATCAACGGTGCGCGAGGAAACGATCTCGATGTCGAAACGACGTCGCTCGCCATCCTCGGCTGGATCAAGGCCGGGCCGGGGGGCGAATTCAAGCTGAACATCCAGGCCGGCGTCAAGTGGCTCAACCAGCAGCGCCGCGGCGTCGGCGCCTACGGCGGCGCCCAGGCAACCGTGCTCGCCCTCAAAGCGATGATCGCACATTACCACCGAGATCCGAGGCCCCTTCAGGCCGGCGAAGTCCTCATGGTTCCCAAGAGGAATCTGCCAAACCAAGGCCAGGCCAATCAATTCGCCCCGCCGCCAAATGATCTCACCGCAGTGCGTGGCAGCGTCTCGCCGCGCGCGCAGGACATGGTCACGCTGACCGTGCCTCACGCGCTGCAGCCAGGCAAGAACGTGATCGAACTCAACGCCACGGGCAACAACGTGATGCCCTACACGCTGACCTGGTCCTACCTCGCGGAAAAACCGCCCAGCGACCCCAAGGCCCCGCTCAAGCTGACCGCCAAGCTCAGTCAAGGGCAGGCACGCGAAGGCGAAACAGTCAAGCTTGCCGCAGTTCTCGAAAACATCTCTGGGAAAAGTCAGGGCATGGCCGTCGCCATCCTCGGCCTGCCCGGCGGACTGTCTCTGCCCGACGATACCGCCCCGCTGAACGCCCTGGTGGAAAAGAACGCCAAGATCAGCGCCTGGGAACTGCGTGGCCGGGAACTCGTCCTCTACTGGCGCGATCTCGCGCCTGATGCCAAGATTGCGCTCGACCTCGATCTCGTCTGCCGGCTGCCGGGCCTGTACCACGGCCCCGCGAGCCGAGCGTATCTCGCCTACGATGCCGAACACAAGTCGTGGATCGCCCCGCTCACAGTGCGCGTTCACCCCGCCAAGTAGCACTCACACGTTACTCAATACCCGCTGCAAGTGACATCATTACGGAGCAGGAATTCGCCCCACTCTTCAAGGAGTACAACCATGAGAGGCACCTTGATCCTCGCCACGGCTATCGCAATGGCATGGCTTGGCGTGCCATCCACTAGCCAGGCCCAGGTATTTGTCCACGCTCCGTTCGTACGTGTGGCAGTGGGCGGCGGCGTGTCCGTGCGGGCGCCGTTCGTCAATCTGTATATTCCGGAAAACGGCCCGACATACTACAGCCCGTTCGGCCCGCGCGTGATTTACGTTCAGCCGATGACTCCCGTCAAGGAATCGTTTCCCGGGGCGCAGCAGCGGCCGAATACCGAGCAGGTCCAGCCGCCCGTCCAGCAAGGACAGATTCCGACGCTTGACGCGTTCGCGAAGACGTTTCAGCCGAAGGTGGGCTCGTTTGAAGTGACTATTTTGAACCCGGTGACGAAGCAGCCGCAAGCGGTCCGCTTCAGCTTGCCGGAAGGCCAACCACGCCGCGTGATCGTCAATCGCGATTCCATTGAATTCGTGTACGGGCCAAGGCAATTCACCCGCATCGAGTTCGACCGCGACGGCGTGGTGGTGACGACACGCTAGAAAAATGCAACTCCAACAGCCCAGGGACGGCCGTCCCTGGGCTGTTTTGTTTCTCACGGCTACTTCCGCCCCTGATTGAACTCACGCGCCTTTTTCATGACGCTCTCGATCGTCACCGGCGCCCCGCCTTGCCGCTTGCTTTCGTCGGCGGCTTCCATGAACGCAAAGATTTCGATCGTTTCCTCGGCACTGACCGGCGCCATGCCCGTGCGGAAGAACTTGGCAATCTCGACGACGAGCGGCCTGTAGCCGCCGACGTAGCCGGTGGTGCTCAAGTTTCCCTTGTCTCCGAAGGTGATGGTGCCATAGTCCTGCTTGCCAGCCCGCAAGCCCCGGTAGGTGCCAATGCGGCCGCCTTCCCACACGCCGGTGGCGATGTCGGCGCCTTTGGTATGCGTGCGCGACACCGACTGGCAGCCGGTGCCCATGATCGTGTAGAGAGCCTCAACGCCATGGATGCCGTACCAGAACAGGTCGGGATGGTGCTCCTCGATTTCGCACGGGCTATAGGAGATGCACCCTAGCACCTTGCCCACCTTGGGATCCCCCTTGACCGCGCGAATATTGGTGGCGTAGCGCAGGCTGGAACTGGAGAAAACAGGCGTCTTGTACTGGCGCGCGAGCTGGTAAATCATCAGCGCGTCGGCCAGCGAGCCGGCGACCGGCTTGTCGATGAAGACGATCTTGCCAGCCTTCAACACCGGAATCGCCTGCGCGAGGTGAGGCCGGCCGTCCACGCTCTCGATCAGGACGGCGTCCACCTTGCTGACCAGCGCGTCGATGGAATCGACGATCTCGACGCCGTACTTTTCCTGGATCTGCTTGGTGAACATCTCGACACGCGAGTAGCTCATCTTGACGTCCTTGCTGCCGCCGGGGAAGCCGGCGACGACCTTGAAGCCCGCGAGATCGCCTTCGGCCTTCGGATCGTTGAACAGCCCGGTGAACGCCGGCACGTGCGACGTGTCGAGCCCGATGATGCCGATGCGTATCAGCTTTTTTTCCTGAGCCTTGGCCATGGGGAGGGACAAGAGAATGGCCGCGAGGACCAAGAGCAGTGCGCCGATTTTCATGAGATGCCTCCGTTGGTGGGAAAGTAGTGGAGGCGATTATCGGGCGGTGAACGGAGTAATGCAAGCGGAAACTGCGTGGGCCTATCCCGCAGGCTCCTTCGTCGCTTGCGGGTTTGGCACCCTGAAGCACACCGGGCACGCGTCATTGCGCCGCAGGTGAATCTTGCGAAACGACATGTCAGCCAGGTCGAAGGTCAGCATCTTGCCTACCAGCGGCTCGCCCAGGCCGGACAGCACCTTGATGACTTCCATCGCGCCCATGCAACCGACCGTGCCCGCGACCGCGCCGAAGACTGGGAAGCGTCGCTGCCATGCCTCTGGCTCCACCGGATAGAGACACGCCAGGCACGGACCGCGGCCCGGCAGCACTGTCGTCAGTTGCGCCTCCAATTCGTACATCGCGCAATCGACGAGCGGCTTGTTCTGCTCGACCGCCGCACGGTTCAGCAGCAACCGCTCCGGAAACAGCGGGGCACAGGACGCGATCACATCGGCGTCGCGCATGAGCCGATCGACGTTGTCCGCGCTGATGTTCTCGGCGATCGGCACAATCTCGACGTGCGGATTGAAGGCACGCAAGCGTGCGGCGGCTTGTTCGACGCGTGATTGGCCAAGACCGGCGTGGCTCATTAGCAGTTGCCGGTTGAGATCGTCGAGCCGCAGGTTTCCCGCGTGCGCCAGGATCAGCCGGCCGACCCCCGCAGCCGCAAGCTGCATTGCCAGCGTGCCGCCGACGCCGCCGATGCGCGAGACGAGCACCGTGGCATTCTTGAGGCGAAGCTGGCCCGTTTCGTCGAAGCCGGCGACAGATAGCTGCCAACCGTAGATGGCGCGTTCTTCGTCGGAAAGTGAGGAGTGCTTGGCCATGAGAAGATTCTATCCGCCGGCCATGGGCGCGAGAATCATGATCGCGTCGCCGTCCTGCAATTGACGCGCCGGCTCGGCATGTTCGTCGCCGACAAAGAAGAGCAGCGATTTGCGCGGCTCCCCGCTGTTGTCCAGAAGCATGGCGCGGAAACTTGAGTCGTGGCGATCCGCAAGGGTCCGCAGGAAGTCACGCAGCGTGCCGGGCAGTGTTTCAATGATTTCTGATCCGCAACCGGCAGCGCGTTTGATCTGGGCCAGGTAGTGGACGGTGACGTGCATTCTGGTATTGTAGCGTGAGTCGAGCGCAGCGAGACCCACCCTACGGATCTATCGCTTCTCCTCGGCAATCAACTCCAGGCCGCAGATCACCGGCACTCGCACCGAAGCGCCGGCGGTCGGCGTCAGGCGGACCACCAGTGTACCTTGTGCGTTGATGCCCTTGAATTCCTTGACGACCGTGCGCGCCGACCCGCCTGCCTCCTTGGCGATGTCGAAATCACTCAGCACTTGCGTGCCGCCGATCGACACGTCGAAGAGTCGTTTGCCGGCCGGCAGGTCGTCCGGTTCAGCGAAGTAGAGCTTGACGGTGTAGGCCTGCGGCTTTTCCATCTTGCCGAGCGTGACGTTGATTTCGCTGACGTTCTTGAGGCCCGACGAGGCCACCCAGTTGTACGGGCCGGTGACCGCGGAGGAGTGCCGGCGGTAGGTTTGCAGCGCGGCGGGTTTGGTTGCGACTTGAACAGCGGGCGAGGTGCCGCCGATGCTGGGATATTCAAGCCAAAGCGTGCCGTCGTCGGCCTTGCGATCGCCGGCGGCCCCGAAGTTAAGGCCGAGCCGTTTGACGACGCCCTTGACGTCCTTGGTGCCGAAGGAGGTCCACATCTCCGCTTCCGGCAAATGGATCAGGCCGATGGACGATTGGTTCTGATAGGCGCAGGTGCAGGTGCGGGTGTATTCGGGAGCGGTGAGGACGCCGCCGGCGACGATGAGGTTGTTGGTGCAAGAGGAGCGGAAGCCGCCGAAGTTGCCCGTGCCGCCGTCGTTGCAGAGATCGAAGTAACCTGCTGCGCCGGATCGGAATGTTAGCAGATGCTCCGATGCCATCGGCGTGTTACAGCCGTAGTTGCGTGTCCAGCACCAGGGAACCGATTCGCCGGTGATCGGGTCCTTGCGCATCTTGAGGGCGCCGGTGAGGAGGTCGCAGCCTCCTTGATCTTGCAGGATGGTGTCGCCATGGATCATGGCGGGCCCAGCGTAGGTCTTCACGAACCACATCAGCTTGCCGTCTTTCGCTCGGTAGGCACGCATGCCCTTGGGTTCATCGAAGAGCGAGTCGCGCGCTACCCGGCCTGCTTCAATTAGAACGTCGTGCTTTTCCGAGTAGCTGAGCCAGGTGCCAAAGACCCCCCCTTCGGCCCCCTTTTCCCTGGACGGGATGGTGGGGGTGCTCCAGACTTCTCTGCCCGTCTTGAGATCGAACGCGATCAGGCGGGGTTCCGGAGCGTCGGCATCGTCCTTCCTTACACGGGCAAGCTGTTCGCCGGACAGGCGGTCGATGGTGTAGAGTCGGTCGCCGCCGACACAGGTGGCGTTGTGCCGAAACGACATCTTGGCGGAGGCGGTCCACAACACTTTGCCCGTATGGCGATCCATGACGACCAGGTGCCGACTGGCCGACATGTTGTCGCTGAAGCCCTTGACGATCTTGATGAGCTTGGTGAGTGGCGATTCCTTGGCGGTCTTCTTTTCTTCGGGTTCCTTGTCCGTCTTTTTTTCAGGCTCTTTCTTGTCAGGCTCCTTGTCGTCGCCCGGCACAACCTCCTTGGGCGGCGGCGGCGCCATCTTTGGATCGAACAGCGGGGCGGCACCGCCGATCAGATAATCGCCGACGACATTGATGTAACCCCAGCGCGGCGACTCCTTCATCCCAGCCAGCTTCGGCAGCGGATATTCGCCGATCTTCTTGCCGGTCGCGGGATCGAGCCGCACGCATTTGTTGTGGTAGGCGATGTAGATTCCGTCGGAGGTCGAGACGAAGTTGCTGCCCGCGGCGTTGGCGCCGGGCTGATGGGCGACGTTGTTGTAGAAGTAACCGACGCCCGGCAACTTGGTCTCCCAGAGCAGCCGGCCCGTGTATATGTCGATGGCGCGCATCAGGTCGATGCCTTCGATGATCATACGGCCATCGATCACTTGCGGCTGCGGGCCATGGCCGTGGCGCGGCAGGATGCCTTCGCTCGTGGGGCCGCCGAACCACAAGACGCCCATCGGCGCCTTGACGATGACATCGCGCGAGACTCGCGAGTTGGAGGCATCGGCGTGCTCGTGCGTCCAGTTAGCAGAGCCGGGCAGCGCACCCTCGCGAATGATCGTTACGAGGGTTTCGCTTGATCGCACCTTCGCATTGACCAGCTTCTGCTCGGACAGTGCCGCCTGAAGTTTCTGGACTCGCTCCGAAGCAACGAGGCAGAATGTCCCGCCATAGGGCCGCAGTGCTTGGTAGGCCTTGGCGAGGAACGCGCCGTCGGCGATGTCGGGATTCTCGCACACCATGACGCTGGCGAGATAGGGGGGCAGTTGCACCGACTCGGAGTGGCCGGGAAGGATAGCGATGTGGGTGCCGTAGAGCCCCGCCTTCGTCCATTGCCTGCGGAAAGCTTGCACCTTCTTCTCATCCGATTCCACGACGATCGCGTGGAGCTTGCTCTGCCGAACCAGCGATTCGACGAGTTGGCCATTGCCGAGCCCCCACACGACCGCATACCCGGTGCTCGTCTTGGCCCTAGCCAGGATTTCTTCGACGCGAGCCTTGACGACCGGCGCGATCTGTAAACCCTCATCCGTGGGCCTGGCATGAACGACCGCTTGCTTTTCCTCGCTGCCAAAGCAATGGATGCCGCCTTCGCGCGTGACGACGATAAGCCGATCGTCAGCGGCGACCATCCGAACGACTTGCCCCTTGACGTTCAAGGCCCAGCTCGGCGAGAGTTTCTTGGTGCCTTCATCCCAATCGAGCACCGTGACGCGATCGAGGCCACCGAGGTAGAGACGCGTGCCGGCCAGGATCATCGTCTCCACGCCGAGGACCTTGGTGGCGGCCAACTCCGGCATGACGAAACGCGAGACCTTGGTTTTCTTGCCCTTGGCGTCTTCGGTTTCCGCGTCCTGGTCCTTGGAGTTCTTCAGATCCAATACCCGGCATACACCTTTGTCCCACGCGAAGGCGAGTTTCTTGGTCAAGGCGACTTGCTTGCCGGCGTCGGCCAGAAATTTCTCGGAGGCGATGTCGAAGACGGCGCCACCATTGAAGAAGAGGTTGTTGATCGCCGCGACTTCGGAACCTCCGCCGCGCTTGCCGTTCTCGGCAAGCTGGTAGCGGAGTAGCTTTCCCGTCTTGCGGTCGAAGCAGGCGGGCACGGATCGGCCGCCGGGGATCAGCAGCTTGTTGCCGATCGAGACCAGGGGGCCTTGCGGCGCGATGCTGGCGAACGAGTCGGTGTTGTGCGGCTGCTTCATATAAAGCGAGCCGTCGCCGTCGTTGGTCCAGATCGCCTTGCCCGTGCGGGCATCGACGGCGTGGATAAAGACGCCCATGAAGGGCCAGATGCCGGCGGCGAAATAGACCTTGCCTTCGGCGATGACCGGCGCGCCGCGCGCGGGCCAGGTCGAGATCAGTCGTTCGTTGCCGAGGATCTTGCGATCGCTCGGACCGCCGCGAAATCTCCACAGGAGCTTGCCGACATCGGCCTGGAGACAGTACAGATAACCGTCATCGGAAGCAAAGTACAGCTTGCCTTCCCAGGCTACTGGAGCAAAACGAATAGGACCGTCGGCAAAGTAGTTCCATCTTTCCTCGCCGGTGCGCATGTCCACCGCTCGGATGGCGTCGTAGCGGGAGGAGTTGAAGTACATCGTCTGCCCGACCACGACCGGCTCGCGAACGATATCGAACTGCATCTTGGCTTGATCGGGCCATGCCGTCGTCGTAGGACGGTATTCGCGCACCCATTGCAGATGCAACTTGGCCGGCAGGGCGTGCGGCGACGCCCCGGAGCGATTGGCGTCGTAGCGCCACATTGGCCAATCGGCCGCTTGAAGGCCGGTGGTGAAAGCGAGCGTGATGAGTACAACGAGACCTTGCAGGAAAATGCGACGTGGCATAGGGGAGGTCTGGGTAAGTTGTAATACGTAGCGGTAAATCGTCCCAAGGGTGGTATTATCACACTACTCGGCGCATCGGCTGAACGCAATAAAATCTTCGGAAAGAAACGCGGTTTTTCGAGCCGATTCCCGTTTATCGTTTAGCACTCGCCTGGCGTCACGCGAACGCTAAACGAAGATCTCCAAATTAAACCCCGACCCATGGCCTAAGTTCCTTATGATCATCGACTTAAACAGCGATCTGGGCGAAGGCTGCGGCTCCGACGCTGACTTGATGCCACTGGTTACCTCGGCGAACATCTGCTGCGGCTTTCACGCCGGCGACTCTTCCACGGCTCATGCTGCTCTAAAATTAGCGGCCCAGCACGGGGTCAAAGTCGGGGCGCATCCAGGTTACGCTGACCGGGCGAACTTCGGCCGGCTCGAACTATCATTAGGCAAGGACGCAATCCTTGAGCTGTGCTTGTACCAGGTCGGCGCGCTGGCTGGCCTCGCCCGCTCGGTAGGCATTCCGTTACGCTATTTCAAACCGCACGGGGCGCTGTATAACCAGGCGTTCCACGATGATGCGGTCGCCCGGCCGATCGCCAAAGCTGCGGGAATTTTGCAGATGCCGGTGATGGGGTTGCCCGGCTCCCGACTGGAGGTGTTTTGTCAGGCGGGGGCCGGTTTTATTGCCGAGGGCTTTGCTGATCGCCGCTACCGGCCCGATGGCACGCTGGTTCCACGCACGGAGCCGGATGCTTTCGTTCATGACGTCGAGGAAGCCGTCACGCAGGCCGACTGGTTGCTGCGCGACCGCGGCATCCGCAGCCTGTGCGTGCATGGCGACAACCCGCAAACGCTCACCTTTGTGCGTGGTCTGCGCGACGCCTTCACGCGGCGTGGCATCTCCATCCAGGCTTTTGCATGAGCTTACTTGTTCTGGAACCGGGCATCGAATCGCGCATCGTGGACCTGGGCCGGCCACGCTCGCGCAGCCTCGGCGTTCCGATCGGCGGGGCGGCGGATCGGCGTTCGCTGGCGTTGGGCAATGCCCTGGTCGGCAACCTTCCCGATGCGGCAGCGATGGAGATCGCGCTCAAGGGTCCACGCTTGCGCGCCGAGACAAACGTTGGCGCCGTCCTCCTGGGCGCACCCTTCGAAGCATGGCGCGGCGATTCTCGCATCGAGATCGGTCACTCTTTCACGCTACAACGCGGCCAGGAACTGCACATCGGCGGAACCAACGATGGGGCACGCGCCTACCTGTGCGTGCGCGGCGGGTTTGAAGGGTCGACGATTCTCGCCAGCCGATCCTCGCTCGGACCGATCAAGGCAGGCGATGTCTTGCCGTGTGCCGCCAGCGTCGTCGGTCAGCGATTTTGTCCGGAAACACAATGGCGCTCGAAGGACGTCCAAATGGTGGCGGCATTGCCTGGCCTGCAAGCCGACTGGTTCGCCGACCAAGATTTGTACGGCCATACATTTACGGTTACGCCGGCCAGCAATCGCATGGGATTGCGGCTGACCGGTAAGCCGCTGAAGGTTTCAGATCGCGAGATGGTCTCGGAACCGGTCTGCCCCGGCGCCGTTCAGGTGACGCCGGACGGACAGTGCATCGTCCTCGGCGTGGACGGCCAAACGATCGGCGGGTATCCGAAAATCGCTCAGGTCATCCAGGCCGACCTCGATGTGCTCGGTCAACTGCGCCCGGGACAACGGCTGCAATTCTGCAGGATCGCGATGGAGGATGCCATTCATCGCGACCGCCAAAGCCTCGCGGAGTTGCAGGAATGGACCTTTCGCTTGCGATTATCCCTCGACGCTTTTCACTAGCCCGCATCGCCAGCAAGGGGTTTATCTCTGGCCTTGCTTGCGCTGCGGGCTAGTATGATCTTTCGCCAGCTTTTTGTGACCTGATGAGGAAACCATGGACAAAGTCTTGATCGCCCCCGCAACCTTGGCCGGCATCGACGGCGAATTCTTGAACGTGCTGAAAAAGGCCGGCTTCGAGCTTATCTTCCCCAAGAAGAAAGCGCAGATGGTGGAGGACGAGCTACTCAGCCAGTTGACCGGCATCCGCGCGGCACTGGCCGGATCGGAGCCTTACACGCGAAAAGTCTTGCAAGCGCATCCGCAACTTCGCGTAATCGCCCGCGCCGGCGTCGGCTTTGACGCGGTCGATACACAGGCCGCCACCGATCTCGGCGTCGCCGTCACCATCACGCCCGGCACCAATCAAGACGCCGTCGCCGAGCACACCTTCACGCTGATTCTGGCCCTCGCCAAGAACCTCGTGCAGCAGCATCTCGGCACTTGCTCGCTCCAGTGGCCGCGCCAGGCGAATTTGCCGTTGCGCGGTCGCACGCTCGGCATCGCCGGCTTGGGGCGCATTGGCAAAGCAGTCGCGGTGCGCGGCGAGTGCTTCGGCATGAAGCTCTTGGCCTACGAGCCGTTCCCGGATCACGTGTTTGCCAAGCAGCATCATGTCACGTTCGTCAGTCTCGACGAATTGCTCGCCCAGTCCGATTTCCTGTCGCTGCACCTGCCGGCAACCAAGGAATCACGCCACCTCATCAATCGGCAGACGCTGGGAAAGATGAAGCCGACGGCGTACCTCTTCAACACCGCGCGCGGCGCCCTGGTCAACGAGGCGGACCTGATCGACGCGCTAAATAAGAAGGTGATCGCCGGCGCCGGTCTGGACGTGTTCGAGGAAGAGCCGCCGTTGAACAGCCCGCTCTTTCACATGAGCAATGTGACGGTGACGCCGCACGCCGCCGGCGTCGATCTGCAATCGCGCGACGATATGGCCCTGTCGGCCGCGCAGGCGATCGTTTCGCTAGCAAAAGGCGAATGGCCTGCGGAGAAGGTCGTCAATCCCGACGTGAAGGCGAAGTACCGCTGGTAGCCAGATTTGCTGCGAACGAGCCGCGACCGTCAGGAAGCGATGGCGTTGGCGAATGCCCCACTACCTCACGGTCGCTGCTCGTTCAGATCACATCAAGAAAAAAACCTCTACTTCGGACAGAGCGGAACGAAGGTCGAACGCGAGGAGTTGCCGCCGCGGAGCAAGTTGACGATCCGGCAACGCGAGGCCAGCTCGCATTGCAAGAGCGCCACCAGGGCTTCGGCTTTCTCCGCACGCGTCTTTTCCAGGGAATAGGCCGCGTAGGTGAAGTCGAGCCTTTCGTTGGTATCTTGCAGCTTCTTGTCGGTCTGGGTCAGCACGCCTTGCAGCTTCTTGTTGACGGCAGTGAGCTTCGCAGTCGCCGTCTTCTCGCTGGCCAGGGACTTGCTGGTCTGCGCCAGCGTGCCCGCAGTGGCGTCGAGTGCGGTCTCGACTTGTTTCTTTTCGGCAGCAAGCACGACGTTCTTCTTCTGCTCATTCACCACCTCGACGCCGAGCTTCTTGATTAGAGCCGTGTCAATCAGCCGCCCCTTTTCCAGCCTGGCCTTGGCCTCGGCGATCGCCTTGTTTTCTTGCTGGGCTTCGACGAGGAGCTTGTCCTTGGCTTGGAGATCCTTCGCGCAGGCAGCGGCGAGGTCGATGGCCTTCGTCTTCTCGTCCGTCAGGGTCTTGGTCTTCTTGAGCGCGTCGGCAAGGTCCTTTTCCAGAGCTTTGATCTTGTCGGCGTCGCCTTTGCCTGCGCTAGCCAGCTTTTCGCTCAAGACTTTGTTCTGCTTCTGGGCATCGGCAACCTGCTTCTGGAGCGACTTCACAACGTCCGCGTGCTTGCTGGCCGCGTCGGTCAGGGTCTTGACTTGCTTGACCGCGTCTGCCAACTGCTTCTCCAGCGACTTCGTCTTGTCGCTCTCCTTGGTGAGCGAGTCGGTCAGTTTTTTCTTGTCGTCGCCGAGGGTCTTGATTTGCTTGGTCGCTTCGGCCAGTTGTTTTTCGAGGGCCTTCACCTTGTCGTCGCCAGCCGCCGCGGCTTCCTGGCTGGATGACGCCGATACGGAGATCCCCAGCACGGCGAGCCCAACGAAGCAGAACATCACGGGCAGCAACACCCAACTCATGCGAATTTTCACGTTAGAATCTCCCTTTGGCATTTGATTTGAGCCGGACAGTCCTTGATGTTAGGCAAACTGGGATGGACACGAAGATTGCAGGCGCGATCCGGGGCGTGTCAATCGGCGGTGCGTGGAATGAAGGATACGCTCAAAAAACAGCGGAGACTGGCATGCCCCGCACTACCCGCCGGCATTGCGCATCAACTCGACGACCAGGACAGCGCATGTCATGAAGAAGCCGAAGACGAGCGTGAAGAGCATTTCGATGATGCCGACGATCAGTGCGGTCAGGCTGTAGCCGCGGTAGAGTGAATTGGACGCCGCCAGTCCGCGGCCGCCCATGACGGTCGCGGTCAGGGCGGCGAAGAAGCTCAGGACGTCCATGAGCAAGAACCAGTACATCATCCAGCGCGTCCGCTCCAGGTTTTGCCGGCCAGGCTCCTCCTGCTGCATGAAAATCCACAAGATCACGACGACGACCAAGAGCCCGGCCGAGACGAGGCTGAAGATGAACCCATACATGCCGGCGCTGGTTGGATGCTCGTCTTGGCGGTGAGGATGGCCAATGTCGATGTCGTCGTAGTCATCGTCGTCGTAGCGGATGCGGCGCTGAGCGAGCGAGTGCCCACCCGAGTCGTCGCAAGCTCGGCCACGTTTTGCTGACATGGGAAGATTCTCCGCCACACGCGATGCGGCCATTATATGGCAGGATACGACTGGCAGGGCAAGGCAGCAAAAAAAGGCCGGTTCATCGTAACGCGTGCATTGGCGGCCCGCCAGCACGGCATTGCGGCTTGGCAACGCCCTTTCTGTTCATCATTGGTGCAATATGCTCACCCCTCCCCAGGCCAAGCTGCTCGCAATCACAAGGTAAACTGGCGCAACAAATTGCGACACGCGCCTACCAACGACACAGATAACAAATCTTGCACAGATGCCCCCGGAATGCGAATGGCGTTGCAAAACCGACGCGACCCCACCCACATGCAACGCATGCAATCCACTTCGGCAGGAAGTCGGACACTTCTCGCTGATCCCCACTGCAAGAGAACCACGGAGGAAAACGGGGAGCACGGGGAAATTCTTGAGAAAATGCCGGAAAAGACTGAGGAGCAGTCCATCGGTCACGAGCCCTTGGATCTGCCGCACGCTTTCCCAGCCTATCCTGGCCTTCCCCGTGCCCCCTGTTTTTCCCCGTGGTTTTTGTCTCTTATGGGGATCAGCGAGTTGTGTCGGAAATCATCGGCTCATTTTGCTGCCAGTGGAATCGGCAACCGACCTTGCGTGTGCCCCACCGACCTGTTCCAGGTTCGATGCACGCATTCCCCAGCGTGAGCGAAAAACGAAAGGCCATCGACGGATCGACGGCCTTGTGGGCCTGCGGTGGTGTTAGCCGCCCAAATCTCGACGGGAGACAAACCTCAGAACACCATTCCCAAAACCCAGCCGACTACCAGGAAGAAAACGAACAGAGAGACTGCCAGAGGCATGGAGACCTCGCGCCACAAGTAAATGGTTGGGATGATGCTGTACGTTCCAAGCGTCATGGCGAACGTCATTACGTAACCAGCGGGCACATTCTGCTGCTGAAGCTGGGCGGCAAACATCACGTCCAGCGCGATTGGCACCGGCATCAAAACGGAGATCAGGCTGACCAAGGCAAGCTTCAGGGGCGTGACTTCCGCCAATAACGAATCCCATGGCACCAGCACCAGCACCAGCAGGATCCCGGACACGACGCTGGCAAGAAGCATGAGCATGATCGTGGGCTTGAGCAGCATCCACACGTGTTTCGCAAAACCTCGCGCCAGTTCGCCGAACACTGTCGTGAATCGCTCCTGACAGTCGTCCAACGGAATCGGAGCGATCTCACAGGTCGCTGATTCGTCGATGGCCGAGAATACTGGCAGCGGCTTGTCCCGTTCGAGCCACCGTATCAAGGACGGCACAACGACCATGATCACGAACAGCAGAATCGCATATTTGGTCAGACTCATCCCCAGCGGCAGTGCCATGAACGTCATCATGACCACGACCGGATTGAAGTTGGGCGAACTGAAGAGGAACCCCAGGGCCACCTCGACGCGGCCGTTGCCCCGCGTAACCCCGCACGCCGTCGGCACCGCACAATTGGCACACACGCCCATCGGCACGCCCACGAGCGCCCCTTTGAGAGAGTTGACGTACAGGTTCTTGCCGATCTTGAGCGGGTAATAGCGGAGAACGGTGTGCAGCAAGGCCCCGAAAAACACGCCGAAGGTCATGCCGATCTTCATACTGTCGAGCCAGTTGACGGTCGCCGCCAAAATGCGCAGCCAGATCGGAGAGTCGGCCGCCACCGTCATTAGCTGGCTGCTGTAGGCCATGCTCGGAATCGCTTCCCCGACGTGCTCCGCCTTGCTCAAGAGTGGGGATACCGCGAGGCGAACCAGAAAAGGCAAAGCAGCACCACGCCCGCGCCAACCATGATGACGGGCCGCCAGTAGCAGCGAACGCGAGCCAACGTGAAAGGAGCAGCCGCGGTGTTCATGGCGCACCTCATGAGACCGAAATTGGGAGCTGACGATATGGCCGGATTTTACACGCGCGGCATACGACGCACCATATCAAACGTTTCCCGAGTTGCAAAACGGCGGAGGGCCATCGGCAATTCGGTGGTCTCTCCGCCCAAGGGGGCGTTTCTGGCCGGGGCCTACGCCGTCGCCCAGGTTACCAATTGCCGCTCACCCAAGCACTTTGGCGCCCGGATGGGAGTGCTCCAGGCGCTCTTGGACAGGAGATTTTGGCAACAAGGAGAACTGCACACCGGTTGATGGAAACGCGGGGGTCACCAGGAGCAGGACTACTTCTTCGGCATCGGCTGCACCGGAATCGTTTCGATTTCCGTACAGGGAACCTTCTTGTAGACGATTACCGGCACGCGCTCGGTGATCGTCTCCGTCACGCACTTCATCGTCGGGCAGGGCACATCGATCTGCCTCTTGACCAGTTGCTTGCGGCAATATGGTCCCGAGCAGTTCTGGCAATCACCATGCTTGGTGTCGCGGATGCAGAACGGATCGGAGACCCAGTCATAAACCCATTTCTTCTTGGTCTCGGGGACCATTTTGCAGACAGTCCGGGTCACGTCCTTGAGGACGGTTTCCTCAATGATCTGGTAACCTGGTTCACACGCCGGCTTGGCGTGATGCCGTTTGAGGATGCCGTCCGCACTAGCGGACTGAAGTGCGAAAACAACGCCGGCCATGACGGCGGCCAGCGCTAGAAGTTTCTGTTTCACGGGAAGAAATCCTTGGGGTTGCAATGGAATGAACCAGGCGGAGCGCGGCCTGTCCCGCGCTCCGCAATGTTGTTTGGTTTAGAAGTCGAACGCCATCCGCATGCCGAAGCCGGAATAGTAGCCGTCGCTGGTGCCACCGATGAGTTTGCGATGGCCCATGTCGTAGTTCCACTGGATTTTCATGTTGGGATTGAGGAACCAGTTGAGGCCAAGGGTGACCTCGTTGACGATGCCGCCGTTGATCCCATTGTCGTTGAGATCGGACCAGCAGTAACGAACACCAACCTGCCAGGCGCCGGCACTGAACGGGTTGCCGTTCCCACCGCTACCGGGCACCCAGAAGTAGTTACGGTTCGGCACAACGCGTGTCGGCGCGGCGCCAGAGCCGTGCAGCGCGCTCTTGCTGTAGGGCCGATGTTCGCCGGTGAGGAAATACAACGCCTGGACGTAGGCGGTCTGGCTGGCGAAACTTCGCGAGGAAACCGGGACCGGCGTGCTTCCCGTGAGCTGGGTGATGTAGCTGGTGACGCCAGTGACCCGGCTGGCGATGTATTCTGCCTGAACGCTCAACGGTCCGAGGTTCATGAAGAACTCGGGGTTGATGATGGCTTGCGAGTCGCCGAAGAGGTTGGCCTGCGCGACAAGCCGTTGCAGATTGGGACCGCCTTCACGCAAGAGCCAGCGCGCATTCAGGTTCGCGCGGCCCTGGTCCATATGGTCGGTGAAGCGTGCGCCCAGGCCGACGTGAATCATGCGTCGGCCTTCGTCCTCGTACCAGGGCAGCGCGGTGATACGGCCGGTATAGGCCCATTCGCCGCCGCCTGTGGTCCAGCCAAACAACGTGTTGTTGGGCTTGGTGGCGCTGACCTGCCAACTCATGCGCTGATTCTCAGTGTAGTTGAAGATCATGAACCCCGGCTCGAAGCCATTCTGACGGTTGTAGTACGTGTCGAAACCGGTCGAGCGTTCGAGGAAGTCGAGGTAACGGCTGCTGGTGAGGTGATCGAGACCGATTGGAGCTTTCAAGTTACCGATACGGAGACCGCCGACGACCGGCATGTAGTTGATGCCGGCCCAGACATCGGTCGGGGCGGGGACGCCGAACGTATTGGCGTCGGTATTGCGCGACGCGGCCACGGCCCCTGTCTTCGGATCCACGGTGAATGGCTGCCCCGACGAGAATTGGTTGGCAAAGTCGTACTCGACGAAGAAATCGATGACCTCATAAATCCAGCCGTCGGCCTGGAGGCGGGCGCGACGGAAGTTGAAGCCTTCCTGGAACGCGCCGGTGCCGCCCTTGCCCGTGGTGACGGCGTTGTCGGCAGTCGCTCCGAAGACCCAGTCCGGCTGAAAACGGCCGCCGACGTGAATGCGGAACGCGCTGTCCGCGGTCTCAAACCAGGGTTGGTGGTTCTTCCAGTTCCCGCTCAGGGTGGTTTGCTTGCCGACGACGTACCCCGTGTCGATCTGGGCCTTCTCGGCCGCCTTCTTCTGGCCTTCCTGTTCGGCGAAGTAGCCGGTGATGATCTGGCGGACGTCGGTGACGCTGAGGGCGTTGGTAGTCGAGCTGCTGGTAGGGCTGGTCGCCGCCGGGGCTTTTTGCATGCCCTTCAGCATCTCCATCAGCTCGCGGTTTTGTTGTTCGAGCCGATCGATGCGAGCCTTCAAGTCGGCCGCCTCATTGGTCGGTGCCGCCGTTGGGGTGGCGACCGGCTGCCCAAGTACAGGATTTCTCGGGGCAACCGCGGGCACCGCCGTGCGCTGTGGAATCGACAGTAGGGTATCCTGGGCTTGAACCAGCGCTGCGCCGGCCAGGAGTGTCGCTCCGCACAGCGCATTTCGTCCGACCGTCTTCCATAACGAGCGTAACATCGGGAAGAATCCTTTCTCTGGATGAACCTACATGCCTCCTGGAGGCCGACACGATTCCGCCAGGCTCGGCCGGCCTTCAAAGTCGACTCCTCGCCGCATCTACCACTACATTCTGGACTTCCCACCCGTTGATATTATTAAAATCAAATGTGCATTCCGGATCTGAGCAGATATGGTATACCACAGTTGCCAAAATCGTTATCCTCGGCACACGCGTTAAATCAGACTTTCCTGATCGCTGTTCCCACGAAAGGTGGCTGCCAGATGCGTTACCTAACTATTGCCTGTCTTGTTCTTCTCGGGAATCTCCCTCCCTTGGTCCATGGACAACCCGCCAGCGCGGGCAAGAAAGCGTCGATCTATGACTTCAAGGTTACCACGATCGATGGCCAAAAGGTTGATCTCGCCAAATACAAAGGCAAGGTCCTCCTGATCGTCAATGTCGCCAGCGAGTGTGGCTACACCGATCAATACAAGGCCATGCAAGCCCTGCACGCCAAGTACGGCAAGGACGGCCTCGCCATTCTCGCGTTCCCCTGCAACGACTTTGGCTCGCAAGAGCCAGGCAACGAAGCCAAGATCAAGGCCTTCGCCAAGAAGAATTACAGCGTTGAATTCGATTTATTCAGCAAGGTCAAAATCCTCGGCAAAGACGGCGCGCCGCTCTACCAGTTCCTGACGTCCAAGGACGCCAACCCGAAGCACGCCGGCGAGGTGAAGTGGAACTTCGAAAAATTCATCATCGGTCGCGACGGCAGCATCGTGGCGAGATTCCTCGCCGAGACGGAGCCCGACGCTGAAGATTTGCTCGCTCTGCTGCGCAAGGAGCTGAACAAAAAGTAACTAGGTGGCGGAGTGAGTAGTGAGTGGTGAATATCCAAAGCTCACTCACCACTCACCACTCACGATTTTTGCGCCTGGACAAGAATCGCGAGCTAGATTTGCATGAGCCCAATAATCGCGATCCTTCCAAGTGCCTCATGTCCTTCGCATCCCGCGCTTTCGCAACTGCGGTCTTCCGGTTTCTGCTGGTCTCGTTGTTGGCAATCGTCTTTTTCGGCGGGGCCACGTTGATCATCGCGCACCTGCTCGCCTGATGAACCACGTGCAGGGAGTGCAGGTCTACCTTCAGGATCACCGCAAGTTCACCGACAACGTGCTCAAGCGAGCCGAATTGAGGCTGCGCCTGAACCCCGACCAACTCGAGGCCATGCGCAAGCACGTCAGCGCGATGCTCGAAAAGGAGGCGACCGTAGTGTGCGAGCCGAATCTGCTTGGGCAAAGCGAGCAGGGCCTCCGAGAGAACACGCTCGAATTTCAAGTCCGCGAATGGCTCGAACAGCAAGGCATCGATTGCGAGATCCACAAGGATCTTGTCCAATTCGTCGAAGTGGTCCACCCAGACATCGAGACCGAGGCGGCGTCGCATTATCGCAGCTCTGCGTTTAGCGCCCGCATGACGCCTGCGAGCGCTAAACGATAAACCGCTGATACAATGCGCTCATGAGCGCCGACCGTCCCGCCTGGCTCGTTCCCAACGCCGCCTATGTCCACGTCCCCTTCTGCGCCCATCACTGCGGTTACTGCGATTTCGCGGTCGCCGTCGGGCAGGATGAGCGCATCGACGCCTATCTCGACGCGTTGGAAATCGAGCTCTCAGGACTGAACGAACCGCAGCCGATGCAGACCGTGTTCTTCGGCGGCGGCACACCGACCTATCTGTCCCATCGCCCTCTCGAACGTTTGCTGCGCATGGTTCGGCAATGGCTGCCGCTCTTGCCCGACCACGAATTTTCCGCCGAGGCGAATCCGAGTTATCTCGATGAGGCGAAAATCGCCTTGCTCGCCGAGTTCGGCGTCAACCGCTTGAGTCTTGGTGTGCAATCGTTCGAGCCGGGCGTACTGAAGGTACTCGAACGCGATCACCACCCCGAAGACGTGCCACGCGTGCTGGAGTTCATTCGGCCACGCATCGCCAATGTGTCCCTCGATTTGATCTTTGGCGTCCCCGGCCAAACGCTCGACCAGTGGCGCGGCGATCTCGCCCGCGCGCTGGCCTTGCAACCGGTGCACCTCGCCACCTACGGCTTGACGTATGAAAAAGGGACGCGCCTCTGGAAGCAGCGCGAGCGCGGCCAGGTGACGGCACTCGATGAAGATACGGAGTATCAGTTCTATACGCATGCCATGGATGCGCTCGAAGCAGCGGGGGTCGAGCATTACGAGATTTCGAACTTCGCCCGGCCCGGCTATCGCTGCCGGCATAACCAGGTGTACTGGGCGAACCACGCGTACCACGGCTTCGGCGTCGGGGCGGCCCGCTACGTCGAGGGGGTTCGCGAACTCAACACACGCGACGTGCGCACCTACATCCAGCGGCTGCTGGCGGAAAAGTCGCCGACCTTCCAGAGCGAGCGCCTGGAGCCTCGCGAACGCGCCATCGAGACAATCGCCGTGCAATTGCGCCGCGCGGACGGCATCAACCGAGCGAGTTTCTTCGCGCAAACGGGCTTCGCGCTGGACGAACTCGTCGCGCCGAAAATCGCGGAGCTGGTCGCCCATGAATTGCTGCTCGATGACGGCAATGCAATTGCGCTCACACGTCGGGGCAAGTGTGTTGCGGACGGGGTCGTGCAAGCGCTGATGGGGTTCGCGCAATAAACAAGCCGCTTGCGGCGTAGCAGTTCAGAATGCTACGCCGTAAGCGGCAGCGATAATGCGATCGGTTAGTAACGATACATCAGCCCGAACGTCATGCCCTGAGCCCAGTAGCCGCTGGTACGCATGAGCACCTCGGGCGAGCGCGGGCCAGCCTGGGCGGCGGGCAGGGTGTTGCCAAAGCCGGGCTGGCCATCCGTCTTCGGACGGAAGGCCTGGTTCACGTTCAGATCAATCTGCTCGCCAGCTCGGAGCACGCTGCTCAAATACAAGAAGTTATAGCCGGCGTAGATGCGCAGGTGATTGGTAACGTCACAACCAAGCTTGAAGCCGACTTCCGGCAACACGCCAAAGCGATTCTGCGTGTAGCGGCCGATATTGGTCGGCGAGGCCAAGAGAGCGCCTTGCCCGGTAAAGGGACCGAAGCCATTGGCGGCGTAGGTCGTGCTGCCGTCGATATTCACGCTCTGGTGCACCATACCCGTGGCCACCTTGGTGGTGGAACCGAAGAACCACCGATTCCAGAAGCGATGTTCGCACTCGAGGCCAAACTGGAAGCCGTTGAACTGATTGCGCGTGCGGAAGCTTTCTTGTTCGAAGGCGGTTAGTTGATTATTCTGGTTGAGCACCTGGGACTCGGTAATATCGATGCCCTCGCTCAAGTTCAGATGCCGATAACCGCCGATGAGATCGATCCAGTACTTCGACCCGCAGCGCCACTTGTAGCGCAGGTTGCTTTCGATACCCCAGAGCTGGCTGTAGCTCTGGATCGTCACACTGCCTGGGGCGATAAGCTCCGCACTGAGGCCGGGATTGCCGCCCAAGGCAATGGGAGTCACATCGGTAAACGGGCGGCCCAGAATTGTCGTGCCGTTGCTGCTGTAAGCCGAGGTATCACTCGCCCGATCCAGCGTGAAGTAACTCACCTCGATGCCGAGATTGCAGCCGAAGTGAGGCACCATGGTTCCGAGGGTGAAGCGGCCGCCGCTACGGGAGGGTTCTGGAACGCGATCATAAAGGACCGTCGTTCCAGGAACGAGCGCGGGGAAAACGCCGGAGGTGACGAGCGGCGGCACTGCCTGGGCACGTTGCCACCACATCAGATACTCCGCGCTGGCCCAGAAGCGTGGCCGCGGCGGGCAGCATTCGATGCGCCCCAGACCGAGCGCATCGCCGTCGAACTGCCCATCTCCCGCCACCACGCCGAGATTGCCGAACACGGGGCTCGGCGGCGGCGGCACGAAGTTCTTATCCCTCGGCAACGGCTTGGCGACCTTCGGATCGTTCTCCAGGAGCGGTTCGACCTGGAGGACCTTGTCGTCCGGCGCCTGGGCGCGGATGATCGGCTGAAACGCGCCGGCGCCCAAGGGGGCGTCAGGCGAGCGCCGTTTGGCAACGCTCCCCGCGTGAACGCAGGCTGCGCCGAAGCCGGGGGGAGGAGTCGCCAGGCTGCTACCGGCGTTCTTCGGATTAGCCGACCGCCATTGAATGTCCTGAGCGCTGGCGCCGCTCGCCAACCAGCCCAAGGCGAGGCATATTCCGCCCTTGATGAGTGCTTTCATGGTTAACCCCTCCGTAGGTGGGAGTGTGCCTCCCCCCTGTGGTGTCCACTTGTTTGCTTTCACGCCCTGCCCCATCGATGCCGCTGCGACCAACGTCAGCGCCGGCGCCGCCAGGCAAGATCGTCAGTCTATCATCGACATCGCCAATCTCGGAAACTGATTCCTTCACCTGCCTCTCCCTATCCAATTTGCCAAGTCGCATGCATATTCCACAGTGAGCGCGTATGCGAATTGGTTTACCGGACCCGCAGGGCCTAGAAAATCGGCAGATCTTCCGCGCACTGGAAAAAAAAAACGTGCGGCGCTTCCGTAGAATTCGCCGCACCCTGGAATGCCTGATTTCGGGTCAAACCCGCTCGCTCAAGGCGAGCGGCTATACCGTTAATGGATCCGATTGAATGCCAACCGATAGAACTCCTGCGAACTCAGCAGCCGCTGGGAAAGCTGGTCGAGCGTAGTCGTGCCGGCCTGGAGCTTCGGCGTCCAGGTCTGGATCTCCACCGTAGTGGCGGGACGGCGGAGCGTCAGGCGATAGGCGTCATTGACCAGGTTCCCCAGCGATGCCTCGGAATACAGAAGGGTGTGGACCACGGTGCTGAGGGGCTCGACACCCATCGACAGCAAGAGCGCCTCCACGTCCCCTGAGTCGGGCGTGGCCTGCAGAATGCTTTGCGACAGCGCGATCGCCAGCTCCTCCGTGGTCGGGTGCAGGTCCTGGAAGGCCGACGAGACGTAGAGGTCCTCCCGCACGGTCAACGGATCGGCGCCGCTCTGGAGTTGGGCCACCGCCTGGGCCTGCTCCTGGCCCGTCGGCATCCGGTTGAAGATGTCCTTGTAAATGCTGTTGACTTGCGTCTGGCGATGAGCGTCCGTGGCCCACAGGCAGGCGACATACTGGGGCGTCGTCGTCCCCGTCTGGAATCCTTGCAGCGCGTACAGCAATGCCACCGGACCGAGTTGTTCGCCGGTCAGTGTCATCGTGGCGCCGACGGCAAAAGTCATCTGCGCGCGCTCCTGGGGTGAGTAATTGGCGAGGGTCGAGGTCAGCGTCCGCTGCGCAATGTTGAAGAGGGGCAACATGCCGAGCGGGCCGACCTTCTTGGGCAGCGGGTTCAGCGGCGTCGGCGGGCTCGACTTGATCTCGCCGAAATCGTTGTCGACACCGTCGAAGCCTTCCGGCAGCGCAATGTCGCTGAAGTTGTCATTGCCGGAGATGCCGCCCGGTGTGCCGATCGTGTCCTGGCCATCCCGGTAGCTGGCGGGCTGTGTCTCGACGAGTGCATAGGTGCCGGGCCGAAGGTTCTCAAACTTGTAGGAACCGTCGAGGTCCGTCTGCATGTCAAGTCCGATGGGGCCGGCATCGTCGAAGCCGGTCAGCGTGACGGTCGCGCCGGAAATCGGCAACTCGCCCGGATCGAACGTGCCGTTGTCGTTGGCATCGTAGTAGACGTGCCCGGCGATGCTGGAGGGCTTAATTTCGCCGAAGTCATTGGCCTGCGAATCGTCGCCGGCCTGCAGCGTGATCTCCTGGATCTGATCCTCGGCCGGATCGTTGACCACGGTGCCTCCCAGCGTGCCGGCGAGGTCCATGCCGTCCAGGTAATCGGTCGGCTGCATTTCCCTGACCGTGTAGGTGCCGGGCTGGAGATTAAGGAACTCGTAGTACCCATTGGCGTCCGTGGTCGTCTGCATCGGGCCGGCAGCGGTATCCAGCGTGATGAACACGTCGGGGATGAGGGCTTCATCGAGGTCGCGCACGCCGTCGTTGTTCGCGTCATGCCAAACATGGCCGGAGAGTTGCGCGGACTTGAGCTCCCCGAAGTCGTTGTTGGGAAGATCGACGCCATCGAGGAAGACGGTGATCTGATCGGTGCCGACGGAGTTGGGATCGACGACGCCGTACATGGATTCCAGGCCGTCGGTGTAGCCGTCGGGTTGCTGTGTCTGGATGATAGTGTAGTCGCCCGGGGCCAAACAATCGTAGGCCTTGTAGAAGTAGGTGACCGTGACAGTGGACTGGCCCGTGCTGCGCACGCGCACGTCGAGATTGCCGCCGCCCGTGGCGCTGGACGTCGCCACGGCGGTTTCGGTGATCTGGACCTGGCCGGCGCCAAGGTAGGCATCCAGGTCGGAGCCGGTCAGCGTGATGGTATTGGCGCCGTCGGCCGTCTGCTCACCGAACGACTCGCCGCTGGTGCCGGAGAAATCGGTATCGCCGTCATACTGTTCGGCGTGGAATGAGCCGGCATAACCGCTGATATTCAGTGCGTCATCCAGGCCGGGCCCGGTCAGCGTCATCGTGCCTGAGACGGTGCCGCTGATGTCGGATTCGGAGTCGTTACTGTAGTTCTCGACCGAGATCTCGCTAGTGATCGAGCCCGTGTGCTGGATCTCAATCGCCTCCAAGAGCCCCAGCGACGGATCGAACTGGTCGAGAAAACCGTCGAGCGAAAAGTTCGTCTGCGTCGGATCGAACGTGACCGTCTTGACCAACGTCGAATCCAGCGTTGGATGGGTTATGTCCATCTCGAACTGGTAGTAGCCGTTCGCGTCGGTGATGGTCGAGCCGACGATGGCGCCGTTGACATCATGCAGCTCGATCGGGCTGTCGGCGATCGACGTCTCAGTGGACTGATCGTAGAGCCCGTCGTTGTTGGCGTCGTAGTAAACGAAGCCGCTGATCATATTGCAGCTTGGCAGCGCGCGGCCTTCCAGCACCTCCACGTGCAGTTGGCGCCGCAGATTGGCCAGCGGGTTCTTGCGATTCTTTTTGGATGAACGGCTCATGGACAACACTCCGTTGTAAGTCCCACGGGCTAGAAATCAGCCGCTTACTGGTTAGCGATTGCTAACCATCTCGGAACGACTGCACGCAGGTTTGCAAGTGCGGCAGGTGGGACAAGCTGCATAAGGCAGCTTGCAGAGGTTTCATCGGAAGAAGCCGCTTATCGGAATTAACGAAGCGATGTGAGGTTGTCTATTTTGACGAGAAGATGGGCAAGATCGTTTAGCTTGCCTCGTTTAGTGTTCGCATGACCCCGCGCGAACGCTAAACGAATAAGACGATTACCGTCGCGCAATGCGCTCGCGTCCTCCCATCCAGACGCGCAGCGCCTCCGGGATTGCCACGCTGCCGTCTGCCTGCTGATAGTTTTCCAGCAGCGCGACCAAACATCGGCTCACCGCGACCGCCGTCCCGTTCAGCGTGTGGACGAAACGCGTCCCCTTGTACCCCGCGCTCTTGTAGCGAATGTTGAGCCGGCGGGCCTGAAAGTCGGTGCAGTTCGAGGTGCTGGTGACTTCGCCGTACTCGCCGTCTTGGCCCCGCGCCGGCATCCACGCCTCGATGTCATACTTCCGATACGCCGGCCCGCCGAGGTCGCCCGTGCAGGTATCGATCACGTGGTATGGCAACCCCAGTCCCTGGAAGATCGCTTCCTCGATGCCGAGGATTTCTTCGTGGATCGCGTCCGACTGCTCCGGCGTGCAGAACGCGAACATCTCGACCTTGGTGAACTGATGCACGCGATAAAGCCCGCGCGTGTCGCGCCCCGGCGCCCCGGCTTCCGTGCGAAAACAGTGCGACAGCCCCACATATTTGAGCGGCAACTTCGCGTCGTCCATGATCTGGTCGCGGTGCATACCGCCCAGCGTGATCTCCGCCGTCGCAATCAGGCATAGGTCGGAATTCGCAATCGAGTAAATCTGCGTCCCCTCCCCGCGCGGCATAAAGCCGACGCCTTCAAGCACATCGACGCGTGCCAGATCGGGCGTGATGATCGGCGTGTAGCCATGCTTGATGAGCGTGTCCATCGCGTAATGGATTAGCGCGAGTTCCAGCAGCACCGCCTCGTTCTTGAGGAAATAAAACTTCTGGCCTGCAACAGCCGCCCCCGCCTCGAAATCGACCAGATCAAGCGCCTCCGCAAGCGCGACGTGGTCCTTCGGCTTGAAGTCGAACTTCGTCGGCTCGCCCCATTTCTTGATGACCTTGTTGTCTTCCGGAAGGGCCCCGACCGGCGCCGCCGGATGCGTCATGTTTGGAATGGTATTGACGACGGCCTTCAGATCAGCTTCGACCTGCTTGAGCTGGGCTTCCAACTCTGCAACTTCGCCGCGCAACCGCTTGCCGCGCGCGATCAACTCCTGCTTCCTGGCGGGATCCTTCTCCTGGCCGACGGTCTTGGCGCTGGCGTTGGCTTCCTGCTGCTTGACCTGCATCGCCGAGATGAGCCGCTTGCGTTCGTCATCGATCGCAACGACGCGATCGACGTCGGCCGTAACGTTGCGGTTCTTGCAGTTCGCTTTGACAGCGTCGAGGTTATCGCGGATGTATTGGGGGTCGAGCATGGTGGTACACCGAAAGAAATGTGGATATCGTGTTTACGTTTAGCGTTCGCAGGTCGCCGTGCGAACGCTAATCGTAAACCGATCACGCCCTTTTCGCCAGCGGCACGTACGGCGCGTTGTTCTTGCCGACGTAGATTTGCTCGGGCCGATAGATGCGGTTGCCCTGCAATTGTTCCAGCCAGTGGGCGAGCCAGCCGGCGACGCGGGCGATGGCAAAGATCGGCGTGAACAGGTCGGGCTGGATGCCGAGGGCTTCGTAGACGATGCCGGAGTAGAAATCGACGTTCGGATAGATCCCCTTGGGGCCGAGCTTCTCCGCCATCACCTTTTCCATCTCGACGGCCAGATCGTACTTCGCCGGCTTGCCGGTGTCGATGAAGACACGGTCGGCCAACTCCTGCAACACCGTCGCGCGCGGATCCTTCACCTTATAAACGCGATGGCCGAAGCCCATGATCTTCTTCTTGTTGGCGATGGCGTCCTCGCACCAAACGCGAACGTTCTTGATGTCGCCAATCTCATCGAGCATCGTGAGGACTTCTTCGTTGGCGCCGCCGTGCAAGGGGCCGGTCAAGGTGCCGACCGCGGCGCTGATGACCGTGTACGGGTTCGCCAGCGTCGAAGCGGTCACCCGTCCGGAGAACGTCGAGGCGTTCATCGTGTGCTCGGCATGCAGCACCAAGCAGGCGTCGATCACCTTGCGAATCGCCGGAGACGGCTCTTTCTCGAACAGCATCCAGTAGAAGTTACCCGCATGATCGAGATCGTCGCGAGGCTTGATCGGCTCGTCGCCGTGGCGGATGCGGTGGAAGGCGGCCACCGCGGTCGGCATCTTGGCGATCAGCCGCACCACCGATTCCCAGTTGCACTTCGCGTTGGAAACGTCGCGCGCGGGGTAGAACATCCCCATCGCCGCCACGGTCGCTTGCAGGGCATACATCGGATGGCCTGTCTCCGGCAAGCATTTGATCAGATCGGTGAGGCGAAACTTGATGCGGCGGTGATGGCGGAGTTGATCGTCGAAATCGGCGAGTTCCTTTTGCGTGGGCAGATTGCCCTTGAGGAGTAGGTAGGCCGTTTCCTCGAAGCAGCTCTGGGTCGCCAAGGTCTCGACGGCGATGCCGCGATATTCGAGCCGGGCGTTCTTGCCGTCGATGAAACTGACCGCCGACTCCGCAACCGGTACATCGGCAAGACCGGGACGCAACTCGATCTGGCTCATGGCGCTCCTTGGCAGGCGAGGCTAATGCAAGCGTTGTAAGGACGAAGTGAGATTATGGGCGGAGGGGTCGTTCGACCAGATTGGTTTGGCCGGCGTCAACCATCGCAAATAATCACATGAATCTCCCCGGGTCCATGCACGCCGGTGACGAGCTTCAATTCGATGTCGCCGGTTTTGCTGGGGCCTGTGATGAGCGTCAGGCAGGAGGGGGGAAGCGATTGGATCGACGAACCGGTCGGCGCGAAGATGTCAAAGAGGTCGAAGAGGTCGGACAGAAGCTGCGAATGGTCGGCGAGGCAGATATGCACCGGCGGCAGGAGGCTGGCGGAGCGTGGCTCGTTCGGTTTACTCGCCAGCACGACGCTGCCCGTCTCGGCGATCAGCCGATGCACGTTCGTGATACCGACGTCGTCGCTAAAGAAGTCTTCACGCGGATCGGATTGCACATCGTCCGTGGTTCGCACTTCAAGGCTGAGTTCCCTGAGCCGCGCCGGCAGATCGAGCCGATCGATCAAGCCACCACATGTCAGCAGAATCTTGCGGGCGTTGTGCGCTTGCAAGATGCTCTGGATCGTGTGCAGGACTGCGTCAGAATCCGCGGCGACGTAGCCTTTGCCTCCCGCGGCGGCCAGCTCCTGGCAGAATCGCGATACCGGATCGGGCCCACCGCCTTGATAGCCGACGCCGGCGCGCTCGGGCAAGGGGGGGGCGGCACCCGCGCGATTGCCTTCGACCACAGCTTGCTTCACACGCTGCAAGAACACCTCACGCTGACTCATGACTCCAACTCCTTCCAGCGCTCGCGGAAAGACTTCGCCGCCGGGGCCGGGAAATCACGGACCTTCGTCCATTCGGCACCCGGACCTGGCATCTGGCTCAGCCAGCCGTTCTGGGCGTTGCGCCGCAACAGGAGCCGGGCCGCCCACAGCGCCCAGCGGTAGGCCCAGGGACGGCATAACACCATGCTCCAGAGCCCGTACGCCCAGCGTTCCCAGCGGCTCGGCTTGTGGTAGTGCTGCAATTCACGCAGCCCGATCAGCATGTGCGGGATGTTGATCTTCACCGGGCACGCCGCCTGGCACGCACCGCATAAAGAAGACGCATGGGGCAGGTGCGGGTTCGCGGCCACACTGTCGTAAAGCGGCGTCAAGATACTGCCGATCGGCCCCGAGTAGACGCCGCCATAGGCATGTCCGCCGATGCGGCGATAGACGGGGCACGCATTCAGACACGCCCCGCAGCGGATGCACTGCAAACTCTCGCGGAACGGCGTCGCCAGCACCTTCGACCGGCCGTTGTCTAAAAGGACGAGATGGAATTCCTCCGCCCCATCGAGTTCGCCGGGTTGCCGTGGACCGGTGATGAGCGTGGTGTATACCGACAGCGTCTGCCCCGTGGCGCCGCGCGCAAGCAGCTTCAGAAACACGGGCAGATCGATGAAGCGCGGAATCACCTTCTCGATGCCCATGATGGCGACATGGACGCGCGGGCAGGTGGTGGTCAAACGCCCGTTGCCTTCGTTGGTGACCAGGACGATGGTGCCCGTCTCGGCGACGGCGAAGTTAGCGCCCGTGATGCCCATGTCGGCCTGGCGGAATTTCTCGCGTAACACCCGGCGGCCCACCATCGCCAGCGACTTCGGATCGTCGGCAAGCTGCTCGCCAAGATGCTTGGATAGTACGCGGGCGATACTTTCGCGAGTGTGATGCACTGCTGGCGCTACTAGATGAGACGGACGTTCGCCGGCGACCTGGATGATGAACTCGCCGAAGTCGGTCTCGGTCACCTCGATCCCGGCTTGTTCGAGCGCGGGATTCAGGTGAATTTCCTCCGACGTCATCGACTTCGATTTGACGGCGTGCTTGCAGTTCGCCTTTTTCGCAATCTCCACCACGATGCGCCGCGCATCCTCCGCCGTCGCCGCCCAGTGGACCTTGCCGCCGAATTTCAGCACCGACGCTTCGAGTTGCTCCAGGTACTGATCGAGATGGGCGAGCGAATGCTCCTTGATGCGCTTGGCGTGATCGCGCAATTCGCTTGAATCCGCGAGCGCCGCATAGCCGCGGCGATTGCCGGCGAGCAACGTGTCGGTGAGGCGTGTAAGGGCCTGCTGAAGCGTGGGATCGGCGAGGGCCTGGGCCGAGGCGCCGAGGAAATCGTGGTGTTCGTGTTGTGCGTAACTCATGTTTGAGCCAGCAGTTCCGCCAGGTGCAGAATGCGCACCTTGCTCCCCTTGCGATTGAGGCAGCCACCGATGTTCATCAGGCAGCCGGCGTCGGTCGCGATCACGGCATCCACCGCCGTCTTCTCGATGAACGCCGCCTTGTCGGTCACCATCGCTCCTGAAATTTGCGGGTAGCGCACGGCAAACGAGCCGCCGAAGCCACAGCATTCATCGTAGCGTTCCAGCGGCACCAGTTGCAACCCACGCACTTTTTGAATCAGACGCAACGGCTCGTCGACCAAGCCGAGCCCACGCAAGTGGCATGCCATGTGATAGGTCGCCTTGCCGTCGAAGCGAGCGCCGACATCCTCGACTTTAAGGACGTTGACGAGGAAGTCCGATAGCTCGTGCGTGCGCTTGGCCAAATCGACGGCGCGATCGTGCCAGGTCGGGTCGCCATGAAATAATTCCGGATATTCGAGCTTGACCATCGCGGCACACGAACCCGAAGGCGTGACGACCAAGGGCGACTTCGCGAAGGCGGTGATGGCGTGTCGGGCGAGGTCGCGGGCGTCGTCGTGGTAGCCGCTGTTGAAGTGTGGCTGGCCGCAGCACGTTTGCGCTTGCGGAAAATCGACGCTGACGCCCAGTCGGCGCAGCAGCTTGACGGTGGCGACGCCGACGTCAGGAAAAAAAGCATCGCCCAGGCAGGTGATCATCAGCGAAACGTGCAAGCTGGACTCCTGGCGTTTTTCTCCCCTCTCCCCTCCGGGGGAGAGGGGAGAGGGGAGAGATCACAACAACCGCCGACTCTCCGCCGACAAACCCTCGTAGAGGAAGCGCAGCGCCGGCTCGGCCATGTGATCAAAGTATTGCCAGGAGTGCCCGCCGGCCTGTGTTGCCAGGTCATGAGTGTGCGGAACACCCAGGGCGGCCAGCTTTTCGTGCAGCCGATCGTTGCCCCGATGCCACGGCTCATCGTCCGGATCGATGCAGAAATAGATGTGCGGCGGATAATGGTTCGAGGGGATTTGCAAGATCGCGGTGTCCTGCCGACAGTGCTCCTTCGAGTCGTACATCTCATCGAGCGGCGTCCCCTGCCCGTAGACTTCGTGAAAATCGAACGCCGAGGCGATCCCCGCGCAAACGGGAAATAGTTGCGGATGCCGAAACGCCAGCCGGACAGCCCCCTGTCCCCCCATGCTGATGCCGAACACGCCGATCGAGCGAGCAGGAAACGCCCAGCGCTCGAGAAAGAGCGGCAGGACGTTCTCCAGTAGATGCTTTTCGGGCGTCACCTTCGTATCGAACTCGGCACAAACACGATCGGCCCACCAGGACCTTTGAGCATGCGGACAGACGCATACCATATTGTACTTATCGAGCAGATTCGTATAAGCCGCGCGGCCGCGCAGCGTCTCGAGGCTGTAGGGGTGCAAGAAGAGCGCGCCGAAACGCGGATTGCCGGGCGGCTCGTAGATCTCGACCGGCTTGCCGGCCAGGGTGATTGCGGACCAGGTGCCGTTCATGAGGGAGCTAGGAGTCAGGGGTCAGGGGTCAGGGGTCAGGGGTCAGGGGTCAGGGGTCAGGAATCAGAAAACGAAAAAGGGGGCAGGAGACTGCGTTTGCTGACTCCTGACCCCTGATTCCTGACACCTGATTCCTGGTTACAACGCTTTCTGCACAGCCATGTCTTTGCCGTAGCCGGCGTCGCGGTAGTAGAGAGGCAGATAGCGGTAGTAGACTTCGAGCGTTAACAGGTTGAGCGAGGTGATCATCAGGCGTCCGCCGACTCGTCCCCACGGGTCGCCTTCGGGGCTCCAACTGCCGAAGTTAGCGCTCTTCTCGTTCTTCTCTTGCTTGCGGACGAGGTTCTCGCGCATTTTCTCGTTCCAGTCGCGCCATGCTTCGCCGCCGAAGTGGTGCATGACCTGGGTCGCGTAGTAGTAGTAGTAAACGTCCTGCACGTCAGGCGAAGTGGTCTTGATGAACTTGTTGACCGCGTCGATCATCTTGGGATTCGATGGGCCCCAGTTTTCCATGTACTGCCGGCACAACAGACCGACGGCCGTCATGCGATAGCTGCTGCCGGTCAGGTTCGGGCTCGGGACGTAGCCATAGCCGTTGTCCGTGTTGTTGCTGAGGCTGAGGAACCTCTTGGAATTCGCGATGGCCTTGTCGGGAACGATGAGCCCGGCCATCATGCCGCTCTTGAGAGCCATGATCTGCCAGCCGGAGATCGACATGTCGCCTTGCTGCCCCTTGGTCGGGCCGTAGCGCCAGCCGCCGTCGGTGTCGTGCTGGGCGAAGACGATGAGGTTGATGGCCTTCTGGGCGTAGGGCCGCAAGGTCGGGTCCTGGCTGAGGCCGTAGGCTTCGCACATGGCGATGGTGGCAATGCCGTGAGCATACATGCCGCCGGTGAAGTAGCCGTCTTTTTGCTGACTGCGTTTGAGGAAGTTGAGCCCCTTCATGATGTTCTTGTCGTAGGGGTTCTTGTCGGCGGGTTTGTGCGTCTTGCCGGCGGCGAGGAAGGGGAGGAGGCCCAGGGCCGTGGCGGCGATTTCGTTGGATTCGGCGCCGGCGTTCATCGACCAGGCGCCGGAGGGGAGCTGCTGGCGGACGAGCCATTGCAAGCCGCGGGTGACGGCTACTTCGGAAGCGGAGGTGCCGCCGCCTTCGCGCAGCGCGTATTCGCGGGTGGCGCCGGATCGGCCATAGAAGGTGCCCTGGAGCGGCATGCCGCGCGGGCTGTAGCCGCCTACTTCGCCGACTGCCATGCTGTTGCCCGGCCCGGTCAGGGTTTCGAGCGCGCCGCCCTGGCCCTTGGTCGTGAAGCCGCCGGGGGCGGGCAGGCTGACCGGTTCGGCGGTCTTGTCGCCGTCACGGATGCCGACTGCTTCGTTCGGGTTCACCGAGCCGGGCACGCTGACGTCGGCGATGCGGTCGGCCATGTATTGAATGTCGGTGTCGAATTCCTGCATCGAGGGATCGACGTCCTTGACGGTAAAGGTTTCTTTCTTTTCCTCGACCTGCTCGGCCGTGATGTTGTCCTGCTTGACCTCTTGCGTTTCGGTGGCCGGCGCCGTCCCCTGCATGAACATCACGTACAGAAAGAACATGGCGACCAGCAGCACGTGAAAGACGATGCTGCCCAGCGCGGCGGGCACCGTAAGCATCACGTAGCGACCCGTCTGGCTCTGGTCTTCGCGTAGAACGACCACCGGGGCCAATTCTTTCGGTTTTGAGTTGTTGGCGGACATATGCCTGGTTCCTTGGTTGTATGAAACAACAACACCGCGCCTATCAATTCACGGTAATTCTCACATTTATTGCGAACAGTTGCAAGAGATTACATCGTTTTTTTTTTTTTACTGAATGCCTCTGAAGTATTCTTCGGGGCGATTTCGGTCGGCAGGTCTAGTGTGGACTCGGCCCCTGCGGGTCGGTCGGCGACGTATCCGCGGGCGCCGCAGCCGGCTCATCGGCCGGTTCGAGACTGAACGGGTTCTGCCGCTCCCGTAGTGCCTGCAGCTGCGCCTGCGTTTGCCGATCGCCGCGACGGAGCCAAATGTTCAGCACTGCCAGCAAGACTGCGATGCCCGCGAACCCGCCCAGGATCGACACGATGTAAAAGTAGGCATAGGTTCCGGTCGGGCCTGGGGCCGGCAGGGCCTTTTCAGGAGGCTGCACGCTCACGATCTTGCCCACCAGATACGGATAACCCGCTTCCTTCTGGGCCCGGCTCCCGCCTTTCTCGACCGGAAACTTCACCAGGGAGAGGAAGTAGCCGACGAATTCCACCTCCTGATTGATCTTCTCGGAAACCTTTAGGCCGTCCGGCAGTTCGGTCAGTGCCACCACATACGGGGGCGCGCGCTCGGTCGGGTTCATGATCCAGCCAGTGTAAATATGGTCGATCCCGGGCCCCGCGTACCGGGGCGCCTCCTCCTCACGGATGACCGCCAATTTTCCCTTCACCGTGATGACCTTGCCTCGATATTTTTCGGGCATCGTCTTGAGCCGCGGATAGGCCACATTTTCCAGCTTCTTGGCGCTGTTCTTGAATTGATCCTCCGCCGTCACATGGGTGAACCGAATCGCCTCGTTGTACGCAGCGTACCAGCCCAGCTCGTAACGCTTGAGTTCCGTCGGCTCCTTGCGAAAAACGTTCGGCAACGGGCGATGGTCCTCGATCAGCTTCAGCGCCCGCCCATTGAGCGGCGGCACTTTCTCGAAATCAAAACGCCATTCGGCGTCAACCAGGAGCTTGTGCTCGCCCAGCAGCAGGCGTGTACCCAGGATTCCGAACCCATGCCGCTCAAGGCCCGCGGCGTAGATCGCGTGCAGCATGGCCGCGTCCGCGCCTACACCGACTCCCATATCGGTCTTCCAAAACGGGTACTGTTCGATCGGCTCGGCGTCGTCTTTTTTCTCGTTCTGGGCCGGCGAAGGTGACGCCAGAACGCCCATCATCGCCATGGATAGGACGCCAACAATCCAGGGTCGGCGCGCAATTGGCCGCATAAATACCATCCCTTATGCGTTTGACGTGCGACGGGGCGAAAAGTTCCCGATTTTCTTATCTCCAGGGATCGTCCGCCTGCGGCGGCCTCATCCTGGGGCTTGCTACTTCAACTTGGTGTTCAACACGGGCGGCGGCACGAAATGGACATGGCCGTAGCCCGCGGCCCGGCAGGTGTCGTAAATCGCCATCACGTACTCTTGCCGCAGATCGCCATCGGGGGCGATTTTCACGCTCGCCTTGCCAGATGCATTGCCGAGCATTTCCTTGAGCCGTTTGTCGAGCAGCTTGAGCGCATCTGCGAGATCGTGGTGCGTGTCGGCCACCAGCTCCGCCTCGACGTCGAGGCCGGAGCGGACGAAGATCTGGGCGAGCGTGCCGAGCGCATGGGTCTTGTTTTCATTGCCTGGCATGACGGCGCGGACTTTCACCGTGACGGCGGCAGCCAGGTCGGCGACAGGCGGGGCTTCCGCAAGCAGGTCGTCTTCGATAAGCCGGCCGTCGCCCTTGCGAGCCTCCGGCGGCGCCAAGAGGCCCTGGATGTTTCGTTCCAGTGCGGACGGGTGATACGTCATAATGAAAAACGCCAGGATCTGGAACGACATGTCGAGCATCGGCGTGATGATGAGCCCGAGCTGCACGCCCTGCAAAGGGACGCCGTTGGCGTGTTTGGCGGTCATGGCGAGGGGCCTCGCAGGTTGCCGCTTGCGGCGTAGCAGATGAGAAACATGCTAAAGCCGCAAGCGGCCGGGATCGTTATTTGATCTTGGTATTCAACACCGGCGGCGGCACGAAGTGGACCTTGCTGAAGCCGGAGTTCTTGCAGGTGTCATAGACGGCCATGACGTATTCCTGGCGCAGGTCGCCGTCGGGAGCGATCTTCAGGTTCGCCTTGGTCGTCCCCTTGGTGACCATGGCCTTGAGCTCGCGATCGAGTTTCTTGAGCGCCACGTCGACCGTCAAATCCTTGCCGTCGATCTCGGCAACCAGCTGCTGCTCGGTTTCAATGGCGGTGCGCACGAAGATCTGCGCCGGCGAGCCGAGTGCGCGGAACTTGTCTTCCTGTCCCTTGATGACGCAACGGATCTTGACCGTGACGGCCGCGTCCAGCTCCGGATTGAGGTCGTCCTCGGGAATCGACAGCGGATCGGTCGGCGTGACGTTGGTGTTGTCCTTGCTCTTCTTGGCAAAGTCCTCGGGCGGCACCAGGCTGCCGGGGATGTTGCGCTCCAGCGCGGACGGGTGATACGTCATGATGAAGAACGCCAGGATCTGAAACGACATGTCGAGCATCGGCGTGATGATGAGCCCGAGCTGCACGCCGCCTGCTGCGGCCGGTGGTTTGCGTTTGTGTGCCATGATGATAGACCTCGCATAACAACCTCGTTCCCAAGCTCTGCTTGGGAACGTACCCCGGGGAAGCTCCGCTTCCAGTATCAGGGGAAGCAGAGCTTCCCAACGTGCGTTCCCAAGCGGAGCTTGGGAACGAGAATTACGCCGGCGGCGGCCCTTTCGCCCCCGGCAGAGTCTTGACGCGCAGTTGCCAATGTTTGAATCCCGCCAGTTGACAGGAGTGCAAGACGGTCCAGACTTCCGCATATTTGCACTGTTTGTCGGCACGCAGGATGATGACGATCTTTTGCTCGCCCGGTTTACCTTTCTCCTTCGCTGCTCGTTCCATGCTGTCTTTTTCGCGCATCAGGTGGACCTTCAGTTTTTGCGGTGTGTCGAGAAGGAAGGTGCTGAGCGTGCCGACGAGCCGGCCATGGCTGTCGAGATTGAGGAAGATCCAGTCCTCCGCGGTGTTGTCCATCGGCACCGCCTGGGTGGCGAGCGGCAAGTTGATCGATTCGTCGAACTGATCGACGCGCACGAAATTGATGGTGATCATGAAGAACATGATCAACTGCAGAATCAAATCGAGCAGCGGGGTCAGGTTGATATCCAGTTCTTCACTGTCGACAGAAGCGGACATGGCGTCACCTCAGTTTCCATTTAGCCGCGGTTCGCAGAACCGCGCGGGCCAGGCGTTCTACTTCCGCGGTTCCGCGGCCATGGTTGCCGTGGAGCTGGCGGCCCCTGGCTTTTTGGAGTTGTGGTACATCTGGGTCAACAGATCGTCAGCAAGATTCGCCACGGCCACGGTAATGCCCGTCAGACGATTCCTGAAGAAGCTGAACCAGAAGATGGCGGGCACGGCAAGACCAACGCCGAGCAAAGTCAACACGAGGGCGGTCGAGATTTCGGCAGCGAGGGCCGTGGCGTCGGGCGGGCCTTCGGCCGCGCCAATCGTCCGAAACGCGCCGATCATGCCCGACACCGTGCCGACCAGACCCAGGAGCGGTCCGAGCGTGCCGACGATGCCCAGATAGCTGATCCACGCATCCTTGCCACTCCGGACCGAATCGGTCGTGGCGGCCATCGCCTCGCGCGCATCCTCGATGCCGTACTGCAAGCGCCCCATTCCCGCCGTGAGCACGCGGCCAAGAAACGACGTCTCCGCCCGGCACAGATCGAACGCTTGCTTGAACTGGCGTTTGTTGACCATTTCGGTGAATTCCTCGACAAACGCAGGCGCGATCGCGTCGCCGAGGCGCAGATCCAAAAGCAAGATGATGATCAGCGCCACCATGCCGACGGAGATCGCGATGATGAGAAAGCTCACCGTCATCGAGATGGCGTCATGGAACATCGCCTTGAAAAAGTGCATGATGGCGTTGGTCTTCGTCTTCTCCTTTGGTGCAGGCGCTGGGTCATCCTCCCCCTGGGCGCTGGCCGTGGCGGGGGTGATCAGCACTGTCATGCTGGCAAGAAACCCGAAAAAGAAGATGCCGAGCATCAGGGAAAGCAGCGTCGAACGAAAGCGGCCGTTAGCAACAGAAAGCATGGATGTGGTTCCTGGCAAATGCGGGGCAGCGTCCCAGGTCGATGGCGATTGCAGCGCTGGGCCGATCCCCAATTTCGAAAATCTTGAAAGCACAACCGGGTGTGCGACGAGATCCTCCGTGATCGCCTGTCCGTCCTATCTTATCATGGATTTCGACCTGGGGACGTGTCAAGTTTTTTCCCCTTGGTCGCTCGGAATAGATTATCAGTTCCCGATTCGGTTGTCACTCACCATTTGCACCGTTGCTCCCCTCCTGCTCGCCCTTCCGCAACTCTGATTCGTCGGGTTGCTCCTGCAATCCATCGCAGCAATGGATTTCACCGTGCCCTTCGCACTCCGGGCAGGGGAGCAGTTGCCCCTGGTAGGAGAACAGGCGGTGGCCATGGCAGAGCGGGCAGAGCATACGGAAAGTTGGGCCTTCATTCCCTACCCGTTCGAACCTGAAGCGTGAGCGAAGCATTGCGTCACCTTCGCTCACGCTTCAGGCTCGGACGCGCCTATTTCTTGATCCTCGCCGCCAACCACGCCGCGACCTCGGCCGGCGCTGCCAGCTTCTTCTGGTCCACTCGTCGATTCAAGCCATCGACAAGCCCCTCCCGGCGCACTGCGAGTTTCTCATTGGCCCGGACCATCGCATCGAGATCCATGCGGGGCAACACGCCAGGGATGACAGAATCGTGCGGGAAAAAACCATACGGACTTTGGAGCATCGATTCGAAGGAAGCCAGCCCGCCGCGCACGTAGATCGCCTTCACCTTGTCGCCGCCGAACACACCACCCAAGAGTGCCAAGGCGCCCCCCATCGGCTCCGATTGCCGCGGCATCTTGCTGACATCGAGCGGAACTGCGAAGTTCATCTTGGGATCGTTGGGCTCCGCAAACGAATCGCCCCACAGCGCAATCGACTGGTAGCCCAGCTTACGCATCCCGTTGATCATTATTACCAGTTCTTGCAACTGCACACCGGGCGTCGTCTGCCCGTGCATCAAGAGTGACGCCGAATAGGATGTCGCGCCGCTCTGGCGTCCGCGGCCATCGCTGGCGGTTTCGCCCGTGCCGCGCAGATCCGGCAGACAGACGGCGACGTTGTTTTTGAGGAGTTCGGCGATCGTCTCGGCGCGATGCTTGAGGAATCCCGCCTTGCCATCCTGCGCGAGGCCAATCACCACATCCCGTACGGTGCTTTTCCCCTGAGGGCGGAGGACCACCATCGGCACGGTTGCCGTGGGATTGGCAGAGTGGCGAACGATCATTCTCTGCATCTCGAAACCCGCCCCTACTTTCGCCACCCCATCGAAGGGGATCCGTTCGATCTCGAGATTCTTTTTGCCGTCCCGGCCCAGAGCGTCGAGTTGATCCTTGGAAACGCCGAGCGCGTTCAGCAGCTTTTCGGGGAACTCCCCCGGTATCTCGGTATTCAGCAAGCGTCCCGGCTTGATCGAATCGTGAACGATGTCGCAAACTAACCGCGGCCGTAAGGTCCTGCGCGCCTCGTCGGTCCAGCATTGCAATTCGCTTGAGGTGAATCGCTTCTTGTTTTCCTCGGGCACGGGCAAATCAAACCACTGCTTGAGCGTCGGATAAATCGGCTTGCGATGCTCGGCGCCGATGTTGTTGCAGTGGGTCGATTCCGGCGCCTGCCCGCGCACCGACCCGCGGCCCTTCGCCGACGCCTGCTTGTCCTTGGCATCGTAAAAGTCGCCCCAGATCTTGTTGAAGCGAGCCCAGACCGGGTCTCGCTGATCGTCCCAGGCGAACTCGTGGCTATAGATGAGCCCGCGCGGCGCGAGCGAGCCGACGATGACCCACGGGAGGAATCCGTCGCGGCCGGAGAGCTTGAGGTTGCGCGTCGATTCCCAGCTGCCGCCGCCCATATAGTTGAACGCAAATTCGGCATCGTCGCCGAGCTTGGGCGTCTCCGGCTGCGGGCCGCCGAAGTTGAACGGGGCCGCCGCCGTGACACGCTTGTCGAGGGCGGCAAATACCGCGCACGGATCGCCGCCTCCCGCCACGGATCCGAACACCATGATTTTCGATTTGTCGATGTTCGACCGTTGATACAGCACATCGACGCCGCGCATCAGGTCCCAGACCATCCAGCCCATCAAGCTGTCGCCGATCAGGCTCAATTGCAGGTTGGTGTTGTAGCGGAAGCGGTAATCTTGGCGGGAGACCTCGTACTTTTCCGGATACGACTTCGCATCCACGAAAGAATGCTGCCGGCGTTCGCCGTGACCAAGCATGTCGGGAACGAGCACCAGGCACCCCTGGCGGGCCCAGATCATGCCCATGTCCTGCAACTCGCTCTGCGTCTTCGGATTGTGATGGCTGTGAATGACGATGAAGCCCGGCATCGGCTTGTCGGTCTTCTCAGGCACGTAGAGATTCGCCGTCACGAACAGCCCTGGCCGACTTTCGAAAATAAGGCACTCCACGGTGCATCCGTCGGCTTGCAGCTTCTTCGTAGTGATGACCTTGACTTCCTTGGGTTCCGCCGGGAAGGTGCCGAGCGACGCACGCAGCTTGGCGATGCGCTCGTCGCGGAACGTCTCCCAGTCGGCCTTCGTCTTGATTTTTCGCCACGCCTCGACATCGGCGCGGTTGACGTCTTCGCGCATCTTCTTGACGCTGTCCCACCGCAACTTCGCATCGGCGGAATCCGGCTTGAAGACGCGCACGTCGAGTTTTTGCGGCGCGTCGATCTGCGCCTGGTTGGTTTCCTGCGCCCCGGCCTGGATCGCGACGACCAGCGACAAGGTGATGGCAATGATAATCCGCATGGTGTGTCCCCCCTCATACTTCGTTTAGCGTTCACGTGTCGCCGTGCGACCGTTAACCGATCTTATCGGGATGATTCGCGACATGCCAGCGAATTTGTCGCGCCAAACCCAGCAGCACCTTTACCTCCATGTCGGTCAGTCGCGCCTTGCTCAGGAGATGCCGAACCGCGTGCAGGAGCGGCTCCGCCTTGTCGCCGTAAAGGAAGTGGATGTCCTCGAGCGCGGTTCGCAGTTCCCCGAACATGTGCTCCTGCGTCGCAACGGTCGCAAAGCCGTCCGCTCCCCTCTCCCCACGGGAGAGGAGCCGGGGGTGAGGGTGCTGGGCCTCACACCACGCCGAATACAGCTCGTGCAGACAGATCGCCACCGCCTGCGCCAGATTCAACGACCCATACTCGTCGGCCGTGGGAATCTGGATGAGATGATGGCAGCGTTTGACGATCTCGTTCGGCAACCCAGTCGGCTCCGGGCCAAACAGAAGTGCGACGGGCCGATCTTGCTTTAGCGTCTCGACGACGCGAGGCATGATACCCTCCGGCGTACCGACGTTTTGCAGGCGAAAAAGTCCGCCACTTCGGGCCGAGGTGCCGACGACGAGCACGCAATCGTTAATCGCCTCGCTCAGATCGGTCACGATGGGTGCGCTGGTGAGGATCGCCTCGCCGTGCGTGGACATTTGCCGGGCGTTGCGTTCATTGCGGTCGGCAATCGGCGCAACCAGCACCAGATCGGCAAGGCCGAAGTTGCGCATGACGCGTGCCGTCGCACCGAGGTTGCCGGGATAGTGCGTCTGGATCAAAACGACGCGACAATGTTCGAGGGCCATGGTTGTTTTGTATTCGTTTAGCTCTCGACCGAGGAAACCCTGGCGTGCCGAGCGCGTCCATGTCATAATACGGATTGACGCCTTGGGCTGTTGACCGTCCCATCCGTCGTGCAGATAGGAGACGACTGAAGTGATTGCGAAAACCAGAATCGTGGTTGCGTTGGTTCTCGCGGGATTTGTCCTGACCGCAGGCGGTACGACGCTCGCCGTTCCCGACAAGCCGCTGCGGCCCGAGGACACGCGGAAATCGCCGCGTCGATGCATTATCTTGTGGATGAGTGGCGGGCCGAGCCAGATCGACACATTCGATCCGAAGGCGGGCGACATCTCGCTTTTCAAGACGATCGACACCAATGTCAAGGGCTTGCAGTTGTCCGCGACCCTGCCGCTCTTGGCAAGACAAGCGAATCACCTGGCAATCATTCGCTCGATGACGTATCCAAGGGCGATTTACGATCGCGGTTTGCATCTGATGCGTACCGGTTACGAAACGAACAGCCCCATCGACCATCCGTCGTTTGCTTGCGTGCTGGCCAAAGAGCTCGGCGACGATCATGCGAACTTGCCACGCTATGTCAACCTCTATCCCATTGCGAACCGAAACAACTGGCCATTCGGTCCGGGCATTCTGGGAAAGAATTACACCTGGCTGGAAGTAGGTCCGAATTCCGAATTCGTCAACCCGCCGATCACGCCGGACCAACCATGCCCGCTTCCTCCCGTCGAGGCGTTCGAGTTTCTGGATAAAGCAAATGGAGCGGCGATGCGTCGAGCCGTCGCGAAAGCCTTTGATTTTTCCGATGAGAAGGCCGAACTACGCGACGCCTACGGGCGAGGCGTATTCGGCAATGGCTGCCTTCTTGCCCGACGCCTCGTCGAGCGTGGCGTCCCGGTCGTCGAGATAATGCCGCTGAACGATTGGGCTATGCGTCAGAACATCGCTGGGAGGATGCCGACGGTGGCGGGCGAAATGGACGCAGGCATGGCGACCCTGACCAAGGACCTACATAAACGCAGGCTGCTCGACAGCATCCTGATCGTGTGGATGGGCGTGTGCGGCGCGTCACCCGACCTCAGCCAGGCGAAGGGGCGCGATCACTGGTCAAGCGGCTTCTCAGTTGTGCTGGCCGGCGGCGGGGTCAAGGGCGGCCAGGCGATCGGCAAGACCAGCGCCAACGGCCTCATGGTCGAGGCGTTCCCGGTGACGCCGCCCGAATTGCTCGCCACGATCTATACGGCGCTCGGCATCGATCCCCACAAGGCCAATCCCACACCGGCCGGACTCATGGTTCCCCTGGTGGAGCGCGGCAACAAGGCAGTCCAGGAGGCACTGCGCTGAGGGCGATCCCAGGGATTCGCTGCACCCCGGGAGAGCCTGGGAACGAGTTAGTCGCCGCCGCCCCCCGCCACGTCCTGCGCCATCTGCTTGCACTTCTTGAGGTCGAGCTTGCCGCTGCCCAGGATCGGCAGCTCCGCCACCTGGTAGAAATCACGCTGGCTCGGCACATAAATGTTCGGCAAGCCGCGCTCGTTGAGTTGTTTCCAGACATCCTTGGCCGTCGTGTAGGTCAGCGGCAGATGCAAGACGATGATGCGCTCCCCTTTCTTGGGATCAGGGATCGCGGTGACGGCAAGGAGTCTGTCGTTCGTCTTGAGAATCTGATGCAGTTCGTCCTCCACCTTTTCGAGCGGCACCATCTCGCCGCCGATCTTGGCGAAGCGTTCCTCGCGGCCCGTGATGGTGATGAAGCCTTCCGTGTCAAGGAAGGCCAAATCGCCCGTGATGTACCAGCCACCGTCCACGATCTTTTTCTGCGTCAAATCATCCCGCCCCAGATAGCCCTTCATCACGTTGGCGCCGTACATGAGCAGCAGTCCTTCCTGGCCTTGGGGCAAATCCTGCAGTGTTTCGCGATGGACGATGCGGGCCGCCACGCCGGGAATCGGCAAGCCGATCGTGCCCGGCTTGTTGCCCGGCTGCCGGCTGTTGCCGTCCTGGAAATCGGGCACATTGACCGCGGCAACCGGCGATAACTCCGTGCAGCCGTAGCCTTCGAGCGGCTCCACACCGAATTTTTGCTTGAACTCTTGCGCCAGCGTCGGCGGCAGCTTCTCGGCGCCGCAGACGATGATCCGCAGCGACTTGAAATCGTCCGGCTCACATCGCCTCAAGTATGATCGCAGGAACGTCGGCGTCGACAGAAAGATCGTGCACTGATTCTTCTTGCACAATTCGCCAATCTCGCGCTGCTGGAGCGGATTGGCGTGATAGACAATCGACGCTCCGACCTGCAAGGGAACCCACAGCGTGACCGTGTAGCCGAAGCTGTGAAAGAAGGGCAGCATGCCGAGCAAGCGATCCTTCGGTCCAGGATCGATCGCCTGGGCGACGGACTCGCAGTTGGCCGCCACGTTGCCGTGGGTGAGCATGACGCCTTTGGGGTCGCCGGTGGAGCCGCTGGAAAAGATGATCGTACAAAGGTCGTCCGCCTTGTGCCCGCCGAGGCCCATAAGCAAATATTCGTGGATGAAGCCCGGCAGCAGAATGATGCCGATCATGGCGAGGATGCGTTCGGTCTTGGTGATCGACTTGCGGAATTCTTCGAGGTAGATCAGCTCGACGCCAGGGCCCGGATCAAGCGGGAGCTTGTGCGTGAACAGCTTGCTCGTCAGCACTTTCTTGACGCCGCACTGCTGAATTGCTGACTGGATAATATTCGGCGCCGAGGTGTAGTTGAGATTGACGGAGGTCTTGCCCAGGCACGCCAGGCACATGTTCGCCATCGCAGCGCCGGCGCCGGGGGGTAGCCAGACGGCGACCATCGCGTCGTTTCCCAAGAGTGGTTTGAGTCGCTTCAGCAGCAACTTGATGCCTACGAGCGTCTCGCCATAGGTAAGCTCCGGCTTGACGGCGTTGGCGTCGAGGATGCACGAGCGAAATGGATGCGACACCGCCATGCGCACAAACTGCCGATGGACCGGCCGACGCTCCGGCGAACGCCGCACCGCCGACTCCGCCGACATCCGCTGGATCACCTGCCGAACGGTGAACGCATCGGAAGTGGGCGGCAACGGTTTGCCGAAGCTAACGTGCGTGACGAAGGGGATGCCCTTGGGCAACTTCCAGAAGACCTTGCCCCCCTGAAAGCTGAAGATGCTGCCCCACACGTGATCGAGGCACACCGGGATAATCGGCACCGGGCTTTTCTTCAGGATTTGCTCGAAGCCACGCTGGAAAGGGAGCAGGAACCCCGTGCGCGTGACGCCCCCTTCGGCAAAGATGCAAACGACCTCGCCGTTCTGCAGCGATTCGCTCGCAGTGCGCAGGGCTTGAATAATGGCGCGTGGACCGGCCGTTCCCTGGATCGGGATCACCTTGACCGCCCGCACGATCCAACGCAGGAACAATAGCCGCGTGAACGGCGCCCACATGAAGAACCGCACCTTGCGGCTCTGCGCCGACAGGATCAGGAGCGGATCGATGTAGCTGACGTGATTGCAAACCAGGAGCGCCGGCCCCGTCAGCGGGATGTTCTCCGCGCCAACCACGCGCACGCGGTAGATCGTGTGCATCACGATCCAGAGCGGCAGCCGCACCAGAAAGAAGTAATGAAACACGCCGACCAGCGCGATCAAGGCGACCGCGGCGATCAGCCAGATCCACCACGATTCGACGAACATATCCGAAAACGGCGAGGGATCGGCTGCAAAAAGTATGCCCACGCGGCGGCTCCAGCACGCAAAAGGATAGTGAAGGCTAACGTGAAGAGCGTAATCGAGCGTACGGGCAACGTCAATCGCAGATGTTTTCCATCCGAGCCGGAATCGTAAGCGAAGGGATGTGTTCCCAACGATGTGGCACGGTCAGGAGACCGTGCCACAACAAGGTAATCTCACGGCGCTTGCGTTTCCTGCGTGCCTCGCTTGAAATCGAAGAGCGCCGCGGAGATCGCCAGTCGGCCCGGCGCGGTGAAGTGTTGCCACATTGTGACCACTCGGCCGCCGTGGGCATCGATGCCGATGTAGTCGCCGAAGAAGGCGCTCATGTCGCATCTGAACGGTTCCTGGTTGATCTTGTGGTTGACGAAAGTCTTGCCGCCGTCCACGCTGCGGGCCAGGATGACGGCGGTCTTGGTCCCCTCGGTGTCGCGGCGATCGAAGAAGACGATGTTGACGGCGCCGTCCACCGGATCGACTGCCATCCAGGTGAAAAACTGCTCCTTGCCGTTCCCCTTCGGGTCGTCGTTGACGCGCATCGGCTTGGTCCAGGTTTCGCCGCCGTCTTTGGAACTCATCAGGAAGATGTCCGGATCGCCGTTGCGCAGGTCGGCCCAGTTGACATAAAGCGTGCCGCGGTTTGGCCCATCGCTCAGATCGACGCACCCGATCGGCATGCCGTTGCAGCGCATGATGCCCTTGACGGCGAAGTCCCACGCGCCCGGTGTCTCGGTCACGTGTTTCTCCTTGCCGAAGGAAAAACCGCCGTCGGTCGATTTGACAAACACCAGCCCCTTGGCGCCGGCCCAGATGACGTAGACCTCTCCCTTCGGCCCGATCATCGGCACGGCCCCCTCGACGGTCGTGCTTTTGTCGAGGCAATCGCCCGGCGTCTGCGAGATGCGGTGCGCCGGCGAGAACGATTTGCCGCCGTTCTTCGAGCGCGAGAAGTAGATGTGCGACTTGTGCTCCGGATCCTTGCTGCCATATACGTCGAACTTCGTCCAGGCGATGTAGATGTTGCCCTTGTGCGGCGATTCCTTGCTGGTGTCGGCTCGAATCCACGGCTTATCTTCAAACGGCGTCACGCTGTTGATGTGATCGATGACCGGAACGGGATCGTTCCAATATATTCCGCCGCGCGCACTGCTGAACAGCCCATCGCGTGAGGTGCTGACGAAGATGCCATTGACGGCTCGCGTCGGCCGCGGAATCCGGATGCCGCTGAACGAGATATAAGTCCGGACCGCCAATCCGTCGGCCGTGAACGTGATGGCGTCGTCCCCCTGGATGCGTTTGTCGGGGTTCGCCAGCCGGACGCTCGTCCACGACTTGCCGCCATCCGTGGAAGCATAGGCGACATTGGTCGGCACTTGCTGCGAGACGCCGATGATGTGATCGGGCTTCGTCGGATTGATCGCGACCGTGACTTCGCAGGCGTGAAACACCTTCGGCTCGGTGACGAGGACCAGGCGATGAGCGGCGGCCTTCGGCTTCGGGTCGTCCTGCGAGCGGAGCGATGGGCCCAACAGGCACAGAAACGCGATCAACGACAGCGCGGTGAATCGAAGCATGGCTAGGCCTCGTGACGTGGTTCGGCGATCATCTGGTGTATAGTCCGCCGTTTACGGCGGGTCCGGAGCCTACCCGCCGTAAACGGCGGGCTATATGTGCAATGTACGACTATTTCACCAGGCTTTTCCACCCCTTGAACGGATACTCGACCACCCGGCTCGGCACATACTGATGCACCGTCATCCAGCCGAACTCGCGCTGCTTGGCGTTTGCCGGATCGGGCTCGGGGAGCGCGACGCCGTCG
>SHZY01000076.1 GCA_009692065.1 Gemmataceae bacterium | reverse complement strand
CCGCCAACACGATCCGCAGCTTTTCCTCGGCAGACCACTTTCGTCGCTTGCTCATGTCTTTTCCTCCAGGGGGTTCTTGATTTCACTACACCCGGAGGAGACGGTCGGCTACTTTAGGCTGTGTGCCATTTGGGGTGAAACACTACAGAATGTGCTTGCGTCGCTCATGCGTTGCCCGCTAACATGGATGCACCTGCCCACAACGGCGACTCCTTTTCTTGTCACGAATATTTCGAGGTCAACTATGCGAGCGTTGCTTCCTTGTTTGGGAATCTTGCTATCCGCCATTTTCACTCATGCCGCCGAGCCGATCAAGCCGGGGCAGCTCGACAAGCTGCACGCGCTGATCAAGCCGCAGGCGAATGAAGAGAAGTTCATGGAAATCCCCTGGCAAACGAATCTATGGGAGGCACGCAAGCAGGCCGCGGCGGAAGGCAAGCCGATCTTGCTCTGGGAGATGGACGGGCATCCGTTGGGCTGTGTCTGAAACAACGGCGTCGTGGGCCGTGAGCTCACCTTTGCCGATCCTCGCATCATCGATCTCGTCAAGGAAAACTTCATCGCCGTGGCCGCGGACGACTGGTTCCAGCGCCGCCGGCAGGATGCGGAAGGCGAGTTCTTCCGCAAAGTCGCCGACCAGGGCCCGCGCAAAGGGCAGGGGGGAGGCACGCGCCAGGGCATCTACGCCTTCACCGCCGACGGCAAGCTCTTGCAATATCGCAATCATCAGGATCCCGACGTCATGCGTGGCTTCTTGATGACGTCGCTCAAGGCCTGGAACAATCTCCCCGCCGACAAGCGTGCCAAGGGGGCGGTGCAAGTGCCCGCGCTGACCAAGGTCGATGCCCGCTACGCCCCGGTGCTGCCCAAGGATGCCCTTATCGTCAACGTCAACACGCGGATTCTCGATCGCACGGACGACTTCTTCTGCCACGGCTCCTGCAAGTTCCCCGGCGGGCAGCGCGCGTCGCACGATCATCTGTGGATCCGCGCCGACGAATGGCAAGCACTCGTCCCCAAGGATGCGCAGAAAGGGCAGGAGATCACTGTACCCGCGAAGCTAGTGTACCGGATCGCGAGGTACCACCTCGTCGACAACACGCGCGGCGAACCGCCGATGTGGGCCCGACGCGACGTGCGCAAGGCCGAGTTGAAGCTCGTCGTGGCAGAGGTCGCGAAAAACGAAGTTCGGCTGACGCTGACGGGCGCCATCGTCCTGGCCAGCGACGCCGACGTGAAGTCCGCCATGCGCGGCTACGATGTGGCGATTCTGGGCGACCTCCGCTTTGACCCGGCCACGCGGAAGCTGACGCGACTTCAGGTCGTCGCCGTCGGCGAACATTGGGGTGAAGGCACTTACACCGGCGGCGCCCGGCCTGGCCGAACGCCACTGGGCGTCGCCTTCGAACGGGCCGACCCGACCCGCGCTGCCGACCGCGTGCCGCCGCAAGCGGTCCGGGAAGTCGGCGGCTACTGGAATGCGGAGCAATGAGCATGTTTAAGCCCGATCCGGGGGATGCCCAGGAGGTCAGGATGGTCCGTTCGGTACTGCTTGCGTTTTCGCTGCTTGCCGTCGTGGCGGCTCCTTCACACGCCCGCCCCGCCTACAAGCAGGCGCTCGCCCATTACTTCGGCGCCTACCTCCCCCGGCAGCTCAACGCTTGCACCACCTGCCATCTGCCCGATCCCAAGAACAAGAAAGCCGACGACGACGACGACAGGCCGCACAACCCCTTCGGCCAAAGGCTCAAGGCAGTGAAGGCGGAGCTGAAGAAGGCCGGCAAGCCGACGACGATCGATGCCCGCCTCGACGCCATCCTCGACGAGGACTCCGACGGCGACGGCGTCAGCAACCTGCTCGAAATCCTCACGGGCCACGCGCCTGGCGACAAGGCCGATCGGCCGACGGAAAAAGAGTTGGCCGACGCGAAGCCGAAACTCGTCGCCGTCCAGCGCGACCGCAAGGGCTACCCGTGGCGGCCCTTCGACGTTGTCAAACGCCCTAACATTCCAAAGCTCAAGAACGCCGCCTGGATGCGCAATCCGATCGATGCGTTCATTGCTGCGGAGCATGAAGCGTTTGGCCTCAAGCCACGGCCCGAGGCGCCGCGCGAGGTCTTGCTGCGGCGAGTCTATCTCGACCTGATCGGTCTGCCGCCGACGCCGGACGAGCTGCATGCGTTCTTGAAGGACACTTCGCCCACCGCCTACGAAAAAGTCGTCGATGATCTCTTGAGTCGTCCGCAGTATGGCGAGCGCTGGGGCCGGCACTGGATGGACGTGTGGCGCTACAGCGACTGGGCCGGCTTCGGCGCGCAGGTGCGCGACAGTCAGCCGTTCATCTGGCACTGGCGCGACTGGATCATCGACGCCCTCAATGCCGACAAGGGCTACGACCGCATGATCCTCGAAATGCTCGCCGGTGATGAACTCGCTCCGGAAGATCCCAAGGCCCTCGTCGCCACCGGCTACCTGGTGCGCAACTACAAGCTCTTGAGCCGCGAGAAGTGGATGCAGGACACGGTCGAGCACACCTTTCAGGCCTTTCAAGCCGTGACGATCGGCTGTGCGAAATGCCATGACCACCTGTTCGACCCGATCCTGCAAACGGAATACTATCAGGTCCGCGCGATCTTTGAGCCGCACAATGTCCGCACCGATCCTTGGCCTGGCCAGCCCGACCTGAAGAAAGACGGCCTGGTCCGCGCTTTCGACAAAGACCTGAACGCCGCGACGCTGTTCTTCATCCGCGGCGACGATCGGACGCCGGACAAGAATAAGAAGATCACGCCCGGGGTGCCGGATGTCCTCGGCGGCCGATTCCCAAAGATCGAGCCGATTCCGTTGCCCAAGGACGCCGGCAAGAAGAATCCGACGCAAAGCACGGGCCGCCGGCTCGCTTTCGCCAAATGGCTGGTCGACAACGAAAACCCGCTGACGGCCCGCGTCGCCGTCAACCACATCTGGCTGCGCCACTTCGGTCAGGCGATCGTGCCCAGCGTCTTCGATTTCGGCCGCAACGGCCGCGCCCCGTCGCATCCGGCGCTGCTCGATTGGTTGGCGTCCGAGTTCATGCTCCCCTCTCCCCTCCGGGGGAGAGGGGCGGTGGGTGAGGGTGAGGGAGTGCCCGAAAGCGTCACCCCCTCACCCCCAACCCCTCTCCCCCGGAGGGGAGAGGGGAGTAACACTAGCTGGAGCATGAAGCACCTCCACCGCCTCATCGTCACCAGCAGCACCTATCGCCAGGCCTCGACGCCCGATTTGGCGAATACGCAAATCGACCGAGATAACAAATACCTATGGCGTTATCCTCCGCATCGGCTCGAAGCGGAAGCCGTTCGCGATTGCGTCTTCCACGTCGCCGGCAAGCTCGACCTGAAGAGGGGCGGCCCCGATATCGACTATCCCCTGGGCCTGACGGTGCCGCGCCGCAGCCTCTACTTCCGCCACGCCGCCGAGAAGCAGATGGAGTTCCTGCAGCTCTTCGACGCCGCCAACGTGGCCGAATGCTACGAGCGCCGCCACAGCATCGTCCCGCAGCAGGCGCTTGCCCTGATGAACAGCGAGGTCTCGCTCAAGCATGCCCGCGTCCTGGCCCGCACGATCGCGGCCAAGTCCAAGGAGCCCGCAGCGTTCACAATCTCGGCATTTGAACATCTGCTGACGCGCCGCCCGACGATCAACGAGTCCAAGGAATGCGTGACGTTCCTCGACGAGCAAACCCGCCGCTACCAGATGACGAAGCTGACCGGCGCCAACGTCGCCGACGGCAGCCAACCATCTGCCGACCCCGCCCAGCGCGCCCGCGAGAACCTCGTGCATGCGCTGTTAAACCATCATGAGTTTGTGACCATTCGATGATGCGTCAATTGGGCTTCTTGCGCGGTCGCGGCCGCCCGTCACTTTCTTTCATGAGCTTTTCTTCACGAACGTCTCACATTGCACTAATCCGCTCCCTGGTAGAGTAGCCTCGATCCTGCGTTGAAGCTGACTCCGCTCCGTGTCCTACCAGGGCGCTTGCCATGAACACCAACCGCTTGACCTCGTCGCCGAATCGATTGGCCATCGTCCTCGTTGCGGCTCTGTTGCTTACAGGCATACTTATCGTGGTCCTATGGTTTCGCCCCTACCAGCTTGGGGTAGGCGCGAATCCCAGCGTGATCGCGTATCAGCCGCGCGTGGCCATCGACACGAGCGGCTTCACCGATGCGATGGGCCTGGTCGGCCCCCGCACCGACGCGACGGACCTGGCCGAAACCGCGCAGGCGTTCACCCAGCTGGGCCATCGAAATATTCCGCGCATCGATGCGGCGATGGCGAACGCCGGGCCGGACCGCAAGATCGAGGGCAACCTGGCGAAGGCAGTGCTCTACTCGTACGAAGGCGTGCCGAAGCAAGCCTACCAATGCCTCCAGGCCGCCCGAACGCTGGCCGAGTCAGCGCCGGAGTTGGCCGCCGCGAAGCTCTACACGATCATCTACATGCAGGGAATCGTAAGCCTGCGCCTCGGCGAGGATGAGAACTGCCTGATGTGCCGCGGCGAGGGCGCGTGCGTGCTGCCCATTCTGCCTGCTGCCTTTCATACGATGCCTGAAGGGTCGGAGCGTGCCATTCGCCACTTCAGAGAATACCTGCAGCAATTCCCGGACGACCTCGAGGTACGCTGGCTCCTGAACGTCGCTCATATGACGCTCGGGGAGCATCCGCACAAGGTCGACAAGAACCAGTTGATCGCGCTCGATTCTTTCTTGACGACCGAGCACAGCATCGGCGCGTTCACGGACATCGCCCATCTGGTCGGCCTCAAGGACCGGCTGAATCATGCCGGCGGCGCCGTCATGGAAGACTTCGACAACGACGGCCTGCTCGATATCATCGTCACCGCCAAAGACCCGACGACGCCGATGGCCTTCTTCCGCAACAAGGGAGACGGCGCCTTCGAGGACGTCACAGTCAAGGCGTGCCTCGCGAACCAATTCGGCGGCATCAACTGCGTCCAGAGAGATTTCAACAATGATGGCCACATGGACCTCATCATTGTCCGCGGCGCCTGGATTCAGCACAAGATGCGGCTGTCGCTCTTGAAAAACAACGGCAACGGCACTTTCACCGATGTCACCAAGCAGGCCGGCCTGTGGGGCCCCATCAACTCCCATTCCGCGGCGTGGATCGACTTCAATAACGACGGCCACCTCGATCTGTTTGTCTGCTGCGATCAGACCCCCAATCGCCTCTATCTCAACAACGGCAACGGCACCTTCGAGGATTTTGCCGCCAAGGCCGGCGTCGAGGGCCGCAAGAAATATTGCAAAGGAGCCACCTGGCTTGACTACGACGGCCTCCCCGATCTTTTTACCAGCTATCTCGGAGCCCCGTCGCAATTATTCCACAACAATGGCAACGGGACCTTTACCGAGGTCACCAAGGAGATGGGGATCGACGGCCCGGCCATCGGCTTTTCGTCCTGGGCGTTCGATTTCGATAACGACGGCTTCCTCGACATCTACGTCACCTGCTACGACCGTAGCCTGGGCGACATCGTAAAAGGGATGATTGGGCAACCTCACGCCAGAGACATCAGCCGGCTCTATCGCAACGTCGGCGGCAAGAAGTTCGTCGACGTCACGATGGAGATGGGACTCGATCGCGTCTTCGCCACCATGGGCAGCAACTTTGCCGACTTCGACAATGACGGCTACCTTGATTTCTATCTAGCCACCGGCGACCCAGATCTCGCCACCCTTGTCCCCAACCGAATGTTCAAGAACCTGGCAGGCAAGGGTTTCGCCGACATCAGCGCATCGAGCCGTACCGGCCATCTGCAGAAGGGCCACGGCGTCGCCTGTGGCGACTGGGACCGCGACGGCAACGTGGACATGTTCGTCGAACTCGGCGGCGCCACACCCGGCGATCGCTTCCGCAACGCTCTCTTCCAGAACCCAGGCCATGACCACAACTGGCTTACCGTCAAGCTCATCGGCGTGAAAACCAACAAGGCCGCCCTCGGCGTCCGCATCAAGGCCATCACCAATGCCGACACGCCCTTGACTATTCATCGCCACATCACCAGTGGTTCCACCTTCGGCGGCAATCCGTTGCAGCAAACCCTCGGCCTGGCCAAGGCGACCAAGTTGGCCACGCTCGAAATCTACTGGCCGACCAGCAAGACCACCCAGGTCTTCACGAATGTCCCGGTCGATCAAGCGATCGAGATCACCGAGTTCGCCAAGGACTACCGCAAGCTGGACTGGAAGCGTGTGCCGGTGCCGAAATAGAACTGTAACGCGCAGCGTTCCGGCAACCCCGTTACGATCTTTACCGCCTCCATGCTGACGCGCACCACCTGGCTTACGGTTGGCTCCCAAGGCTTGCTTTGATGTCTTTCATGAGCAGATAAAGATGGAATTCATCGACTGGCGACGATTCGAACCCGTACTTGCGGTAGAACGCTTGTGCTGCTTGGTCCTTGGCATGAACGAGCACAGCCCGGCAACCGACGATGTCCGCCGCCTGAAGTGAGCGAAGAATCGCATCCTTTAAGAGAGCTGCGCCAAGGCCTTTCCCTTTCTCGGTTTGATCGACGGCCAGGCGGGCGAGAAGAAAAATAGGCACCGGGTGATTGGCTAGCCCCTTGGCGACGCGGGGCGTTGCCTCGTCGCGCCGTACCGACCCCGCGGCGAGCGAATAATACCCCACAACGCGATCGCCGCGCAAAGCGACATAGGTTCGCGCGGAGCGATTCTGATGATTCTGCAAGGCGTATTTGTGCAGATACTCGTTCAACGGCAGAGCGCCGCAGTCGAAACCGGTGACGTCGTGGCTCTTCTCAAGCGGGATTGGACTTTGCAGAGGAGCTGGGGTTGCCATCGAAGAGACTCTTTTCCATGAGCAGCTTGCGCAGCGCCGGGATTTCCCTTGGCACCGTGTCCAGAGCGTCGCAGAAAGACTGCCAACGCTCCGGCGTCAAGGCAAACAATACTTGATCGCCACTGTCCGAGGACTCTGCGCGGTGCCCATCAATGGTGACGGTCACTTCTTGTTTTTCAGGCAACTGCACCAGTTGCAGCGGCCGAAAGACGCCGTTTTCGTAGATGGCCTTGATCGTCATTTCGATTGCCTCCACGGTAATCATAGTCGAGACAACCTCGCCATGTCGAGCGAATTTCGGCGCATGAGGCAAACTTTCCCTATCAACATGGTAGGTGGTCGGCAAACTACCGCCATGTCGGTTGACGCGCTTTTGACAGGATTCCGCAAAACACCGTTTGGTGACGGTGCCTTCTTGGAAGGGCGCCTCCAGCGTGGCCGATAACACCGTTAGGTGACGGTGCTGCGTGCGTGGCTCCCAACGCGCTCACGGAATGCGCACAGCCCCGGTCGCTCGGTGGGCCTGCGCGGCTGAGACGGCCGCGTGGGCGTACAGTTGCCGGGTCTCCGGCGTCAGGTCGGGCAGGAATTTCGCCTGGGCGGCGAGCTTCGCCTCCGTGGGTTCAAAGTAAAACTGCAGGCGATTCTCGTGCTTTTTCAAGGCTGCGGCGAGGCTGCGGTCGCCGTTGGCCTTCGCGCGCTTGGCGAACTCCTTCAAGAGTTCGTAGCCCAGCAGCCGGGCGGCGGTTCCTTGCACCTGTTCATCGCCCCGCAATTTCTTCGGATCGTTGTTGATGAGCAGGTGCTTGACGACGGGCTCGACGGCTGCGTCGCCCATCTCCACGATCGCCAGGGCCGCCTTGCCGCTCACCGGTTTTGCCAGGAAGGCTTTCAAGTCGCGGATATCGGGCTGGAGATCGGCGACCAGCAGCGGCACCCCCTTGGTCTTCAGGATGTCGTTGGCCGGATCGATCTTGAAGAGGGCGAGTGTCGCCGCCCTGGCGACCGGCTTGTCCGAGAGCTCCATCGCTTTCACCAGCGCGGGGACGGCCTTGTCTCCGGCTTTGCCCGTCGTTTCCAGAGAGAGGCAAGCCTGGATGGCGATTTCCTTGTCCGGCGAAGTCAACAGCGGCATCAACTCGGGCAACGCCTCCGCGCTGGCCCCCTTGATGGCGCCGAGGGCCGAGAGGAACGCGAGCCGAACTTCGCGGACGGGGCTCTTGAGGCCTTGCCGCAGCGCGGGCATGTCCTGGCGCGTGAGTCCGGCCAGTTTTTTGCGCAGGAGCTTACCGGCCGAGGTGCGCAGGTCGTCGCTGGGCGAGCCCATCAGGTCGATCAAGCGTTCCGTTGTCAATCGCTCCGGGCCGAGGTCAACGAGCGCCAGGGCCGCGCTGGTCTTGACGCCGTCATCCGCATGGTCGAGATGCTTCTGGTAGACGGTGAGCGATTCGTCTGTCTTGACGCCCTTGGTTTTCAAGGCGCCGAGCGAGGCCTTCAGGATGGCGGGATCCCCATTGGTGCGGGCAACTTCCAACAGCTTGCCCATGTTGTCGAGCGCGCGAATAGCCTGTGCGGAAATCTCCGCGTCCGTAGAGGCCAGCAGCAAGGTCAACTCCGGCGCGGCATCGCGGCCATCGTCCTTCAGCGAACCGATCGCGTCGATGTAGGCGAGGCGCACCTCGCGCTGCGGATTCTTCAGTCCTTCCCGAAGTGCCGGCAGATCCTTGGCCGTCACCGCGGCCAGCTTCTGGCGCAACACGCGCGTCGCCGCGACGCGGACTTCGTCATTGGGCCGGGCCATCAACTCTGTGACGCGATTCAGTTGCAGCCGCTCCGGCCCGAGTTGCAAGAGCGCCAGCGCCGCCTGGTCCCTCACGCCGGCAGTGGGATGATCGAGATATTTCTCGAAGACGTTCAGCGTTTCTTCGCTGCGGACGCCGATGGTCGTCAGAGCTGCCAGCGCGCTGGCGAGAACGGTGGGATCGCGGCTGTCGCGTGCCAGCTCCACCAGAGCCGGCACGGCCTGATCGGCCTGCGGGCCCAGCCGCGTCATTTCGGCGACGGCGAAGGCTTGCAGGTCGGTGTCATCGCTCGACTTGAGCAAACTGACGAGGGCGCCGACATCCTCGCGCTCCAGAGCGGGCACCTGATTCTTCTTGGATAACTGGGCATAGGCGCGCAGGGCGTTCCGCACGGCCGCGCACACCTCGGGGTCCGTGTGGTTGACGCGTTTGGCGAGTCGCGAGAAATCGCTGCCGGAGTCCGGCTCGTCGTCAATCTTGGGTTTCGGCGGCGTCTGCACATCGTCAGCGCCGATTTCTTTGCCGCCCACGGGATCCTTCTTCGAGGGCAACTGGGCGATCGGTTGCTCGTCGACCGGTTTCTTGCCGCCTGGGCCCATGAATCCCCAGATGCCGATGCCGACGCAGCCGAGCACGAGGGTACCCGCGACCACGAGTGCCGCCACGCCCGCCAGCCACCAGCCCGCCGCCGCCGCCTTGCCGGCGCTGGCAGCGCTCGGCGACTCGAAACGGCGCGGCACCGGGCGCGTGATGGTGGCCATCTCGACCGACGGACTTTCGGTCGGTTCGGGCGGCGTCACCTCGGATTTCGCGTTGCATTCGGGGCACTTGACCTTGAGCGGCCCCGTCCCCTGATGCGGAAGTTTCAGCACGGCGCTGCATTCTGGACAGCGAACGGCGATGGGGGTCATGGCTATTCCCTCTCGCGGAAATACGGGTAGCTTTCGCATGTTACCACGCTCTTGCGCTGGTTACAACCAGCATTCGTTAGAGTTTGTCACGCAAGAAGAGTAACAACTTCGCACGCCGTAGGGTGGGTCGAGCGCAGCGAGGCCCACCATGCGTTTGCAGAGATCGGTGGGCCTCGCTGCGCTCGACCCACCCTACGGTTTCGCGCTTCAACTCCGGCTCAATTTTCCAAGAACGTCTTCAAGGGCCTCGGCGGCCTGATCACACTCCGCGGTGGTGATCGACAGCGGCGGCTGCAACCTGACCACGTTGGCGAAGACGCCGCCGACGCCGACCAGGACGCCGTGCTCGCGCAGCCCGGCCCTGAGCGCCTTCGCTTCATCCGCGGCCGGCTCCTTGGTCTTGCGATCGCGCACCAACTCCAGTCCGATCATCAGGCCGCTGCCGCGCACGTCGCCGATCAACCGGTGTTTTTCCTGGAGCAATTTGCAGCGGGCCAGCAACTCCGCGCCACGCGCCGCGGCGTTCTCGGCCAGGCGCTCCTCCTGAATCACCGCGATGTTGGCGAGGGCGGCGGCACAGGCGATCGGGTTGCCGCCGAAGGTCGAGAGATGATCTCCCGGCTTCATGGCGTCGCAGACCGGGGCACGGGCGGTGAAGGCGCCCAGCGGAAAGCCGGCCGCGATCCCCTTCGCCATCGTGAGGATGTCCACATTCGCATCAGGCGTATGTTCCACGTGGAACATCTTACCGGTCCTGCCAAACCCCGTCTGCACCTCATCGACGACAACCAGCGCCCCGTGCTCGTGCATGATGTTGGCCGCGATGGTGAGGTACTCCGCCGGCGGCGTGACGATGCCCCCTTCGCCCAGCACCGGCTCGACGACGAACGCTGCCACATCGCCGGACGTCTGTTGCCGAATGGTGTCGCGCAAGGCATGAGCGCAGGCGATCTCGCACGACGGATACTCCAGCCCGAGGGGGCAGCGGTAGCAATAGGGCGCGGGCCCAAACGCGACGCCGGGAAGATACGGCCCATTGTTCTTTTTGCGGGCGCTGTTGCCGGTGATGGAAAGCGTGCCGATCGTGCGCCCGTGAAATCCATAGGCGAGGGCAACAATCTCGCGCCGCCCGGTGTGCTGCTTGGCGAGCCGCATGGCGCCTTCGTTGGCCTCCGCCCCGGAGCAGCTAAAGAAACTCTTCGCGTCGGCGAGCCGAGCCCCGTCAAGGGCCGGTTGATGCCCCACCGGCACAATCTCCGCCAGCTTCTCGGCAAGCTGTCCGACCACCGGCACCTGATAGACATACGAGCAACAATGCACGAGCTGCTCCATCTGCGCTCGCGCCGCCGCCAAGATGCGCGGATGATTGTGCCCCGCATTGACCACCGAGATGCCGGAGAAGCAATCGAGATACGTCTTGCCATCGGTGTCCGTGATCGTGCGGCCCTTGGCCGACGCGACGACGACCGGCTCCACGCCTTGCGCGACGACGGGCAGGATGTAGCGAGCGTATTGGTCTTGGGTGGTCATGTTCGCACCTGGCCCGAATTCCTAACCACAGAGGCACAGAGGACACAGAGAAGACCAATTGGAGGAATGAGTTGAGGCGATTTCTTGGTGCGCCATGGCCGGGGGCGCACTGTATTCACCTATCATTACTCTTCTCTGTGTCCTCTGTGCCTCTGTGGTTCAAATTCTCTGTGTTGAATTATCCGGGCTAAGCGCGCCCCACGCCCAGCCCGTCCGCGACGCGGTTGATGTAGTTGAACCACGACGCGATCAGGTTGATCTGCAAGATCGCCTGGTCGCTGAAACCGACGGCTCGCAGCCGGTCCAGGTCCGGCGGCGTCACACGCACGGCATTTCTCGTCAGCTTGGCCGTGTAGTCGAGCATCGCCAGGTCGGCTTCATCGAGAGTCGCCTGCGTGTAGTCCTGCCCCAACTGGGCGGCGAGTTCGGCGTCGAGCGAGACGCGATGCAAGAACTCCGCATGGCTCTCCCTTCAGTAGAAGCAGCCGTTGAGGGCGGACACTACCGTGGCGATCATCTCGTGCTGCCGACGCGTCAAGGGCAGCTCCGGCGAAAGCAGCACGCCATAGGCCGACATCGCGTGCCTGAGCGCTTGCGGGATCAAGCTGTGGGCGGCGACGATGCTGTCGGAGGAGCCGTCGCCGCGCCGCACGGCATCAACTTCGACGCCGTACTCGTGCGGGTAGAGTGCGTAGACGTCGCGGTAAGCCTCCAGCAATTCGCCCTGGGCCTGTTGGGCCGGAACGACCGGGATCCACGTCATGGGGTTCTCACAATGGGCACGAATGCCTGCCGGTCGTTCGGCTGAGATAGGTAACGCTCACCGACGGCAATTCCTGTCGCGATTTTCGTCGATTGCTCGAAATCTCATTCTACACCGCGACGGATGCGTCATCCACAATCATGCGCTTACCCTTTTTGGGTTCTCCCTCAATCCAGTGGACGATGAGGGGGTACTCCGAAGCCTGGGATTCGGAGTACCTCATCCCAGGGCTTGCGACAAAAACACGCAAAAGTTGCTTGCATTCCCCGAGCCGCGAGGTTAGTATCCAAAAGCAGATGGATTGAGAAAGGTTCTGCACCGCGTTCGCTGGTGCGACCGACTCGCATTTCTCGGGCCATCCAGGCGTTTCCAATTTTATGATCCCCTACTTGGAGGCACGCATGTCGAAGCCTATCTCTCTTTCTGCGCAGCCGATTCCCACTGGAATCCTTGTGTCGGTCTCGGACCGAGCCCGTAAACTCGCCCCGCCGATGCACAGGCAGAAGGCGCAGATTCCATCCGGGCAAACGCCGTGGGCGTGGATCGCCACCGGCGTCAGCATAGTCTGGGTGCTCGTATTGGCCGTGCTGGCGATCCAGACGCTCGCGCAAGAGCATTCCGCACCGGCAACGATGTCGGAGCCGATTGCCGTGAGTAAACCCAAGGCAACTCACCTTCCCGATCCGCCCGCCGCGGAGCCGGTTCCTGGCGTAGGCTTCGAGGAAGCGATTCCCGATCCCGACATCGTCATGGTCGAGCCGAAACCGAACCGTATTCGGCCTATTCAAGTCGTCGCCAACGACGGGTGGGTGCCGCTCATCGAGATTGGGATCGACTACGCGCCGGAACCGCCGCCGCAAGTCGTGCCAGTGCCGCCGAAACGCGTCAGGAAGCCGGTCGATCTGGCCGGCTACGCCGATCCGGAGCAGATTGGCAGCGACATCCTGTTCCTGCGCGACCAGCCCGAGGCGTTCAAACGCGCGAAGGCCGAGAAGAAGATGGTGTTCATGGTCCACCTGTCGGGCAATCTCGAAGACAAGGAATGTACCTGAAACAACGCTGACGCGTTCCGTATGAACGCCTTGGCCGACAGCCGGGTTGCCGACTACCTGAACGAGAACTTTATTTGCACCTATCTCAAGGTGGGCACGCTCCAGATCGTCAATGGTCAGAAGCAGGGAGGCAACGTCGCCAGCTATTTCTGCGTGTACGACGGCGGCGTCTTGCACGCCGTGCCGGGCCAGACGAACGCCAACAAGCTCTTGTCGGAAGCGCGCTGGGCCTACGAGACACGCAAGTCGGCGCTGACGTTCAGCACCGACCTCGTGAGCGGCGAGCGCAATATGAACAAGTACATGGAGCAAGTCCGCAAGTCGCATCACGAGCGCTACCACGCGGAGCAAAACGGCTGGTCGGGCCCGCGGAATGGCCGAGCGCTGCCGCCGATTCCCGCCACGATGCCTCGCAACCTCGGCCAGCAAGTGCAAGCCCACTGGCTGCTGACGAAAGGCCCGCTGGCGAAGATCGACACGGTCTATCCGGTGGTGTGGACGCAGATTCTACGCGAACAGCTATCGGGATTGCCGGTCGCGAAACGCTGACCTCCGTCCGAGCCTGAAGCGTAAGCGAAGAGAATTGCGCCACTTCGCTTACGCTTCAGGCTCGGATTTTCATTGCCCATCTGGTACAATCCAATCCGGATAGATCATCGCGAACCCGCACAGGTTTCCCATGCCGAAGACGCTGACTGAACGCCAGGTGACTTTCGACGACTTCTGCTTCCTCGTCAAGGACAAGCAGAAGGCCGATCTCATCGACGGAGTGATCTACATGGCTTCGCCTGAAAGTATTGATGGCCATCGCTTGTTTCAGTGGCTATATACGCTGCTCGTTGACTACGTCGAGGAAAAGAACCTCGGTGAGGTTTTCGGCTCGCGCGTCGCCTTTCGCCTCGAGGAGAGGCAGGCTCCCGAACCCGACGTGGCATTTGTGGATAAGAGCAGGCTCGACGGTGCTCGCAAAGGCTTCTTTGACGGGCCGCCTGACCTGGCCATTGAAATCGTCAGCCCCGACAGCATCGAACGCGATTACGTCAAGAAGAAAGCACAGTACGAAGAGCATGGCGTGCGCGAATACTGGATCGTCGATGAACTGGATGAGATCGTAACCCTGTACCGCCTGAGCAAGAAGGGCAAGTATCAAGAAGTCCGTCCAAAAGACGGGATCTATCACAGCGAAGTCATCGAAGGCTTTTGGCTCGACCCCACGTGGCTCTGGCAATCGCCGCGGCCGCGGAAGTCGGGCGTTCTTGCGAAGTTACTGCAATCGATTGAGTAAGAGGGGAACCACATGAACCAACAACCGCACCACAACGGCGTCAGCCGCCGGCACTTTCTCGCCGACATGGGCATGGGCTTCACCGGCGTTGTCCTCGGCGCGATGCTGCACAAGGACGGGGTCGCGCGCGCAGACAACCCCGCCCCGGATGGTCGAGCGCATTTTGCGGCGAAGGCAAAGTCGGTGATCTGGATCTTCCTGTGCGGCGGCGTGAGCCATGTCGAGAGCTTCGACGTCAAGCCGGAGCTTAATCGCTACGCCGGCATGACCATCGCCAACACGCCTTATCGCCATGTGCTGCAAGCCGAGGGGCGCGATGTGATCGCCGGCAATCCTTCGCACGGCAATCGTCATACACTGATGGCGCTCAATACCGGCTATCGCCGCTACGGGCAGAGCGGCCTGATGGTCGCCGACTGGTGGCGTCACATCGGCGAATGTGCCGACGACATTGCCGTCGTCCGTTCCTTGTGGACCAACCACAACGACCACGGCGCTCAACTCACCTGGCACACCGGCAGGCATCCGCGCGAAGGAGCATTTCCGACCATCGGCTCCTGGATCAACTACGGCCTGGGCTCGCTCAACCAGAATCTGCCTCAGTACGTCGTGCTCGGCACCCCGACCGGCGATTGCTGCGGCGGTTCGTGGACGCACGGCTCCTCGTATCTTGGCCCGGAGTACGCCGGCGTCCGCCTCAACATCGGCGCGCGCGAGCCGCTCCCCTTCGTCACGCCGGGCATGGGGCGCGAGGAGCAGCAAGCCGAACTCGATCTGATCGGCCGGCTCAACCGCCTGTCGGGCGTCGAATATCCTGACGATCCTGCCCTGCGCGCACGCATCCGCGCCTATGAACTGGCGGCCGGCATGCAGACGGCCATCCCCGAAACGCTGCAGCTCAACCAGGAATCCGAAGCGACGCGCCGCCTCTATGGTCTCAGCCAGGGAAACACGCAAAACTTCGGCCAGCTCTGCCTGTCGGCGCGCCGGCTAGTCGAGCGCGGCGTCCGCTATGTGCAGATCTTCCACGGCGGCGGCGGCGGCGGGGCGTGGGACGCCCACTCCGGCATTCGCGCCAACCATGGCAACCTCTCCGCCCAGGTCGATCTGCCGATCGCGGGTCTCATCAAGGACCTCAAGCAGCGCGGCATGCTCGACGACACCCTCGTCGTCTGGGGCACCGAGTTCGGCCGCTCGCCCGGGGCCCAGGGCGATGGCCGCGATCATCACCCGCAAGGCTTCTGTGCCTGGCTCGCGGGCGGCGGCATCCGCGGCGGCATTGTCCACGGCGCCACCGACGAACTCGGCTTCCACGCCATTGAACATCGCCACTACATCACCGACATCCACGCCACGGTCATGCACCAGCTAGGCCTGGACGCCCGCCGCCTGGAAGTCCCCGGCCGCCGCCGACTCGACATCGACTACGGGCAACCGATCCGCGCGATCATGGCCTGACCACTGCAAGCCCGCAGGTGAGCGCAGCGCACCTGCGGGATCGGGAGTAATCAACCATGGCAAGTATTCAATCCACTCCCCAGCTTCCCGCAACCGGCGGCGCTCCGTCCTCGGTCCCGGCATTGCAGAACGGCGACCATCTATCGCGCGAGGAGTTTGAGCGCCGCTATGCCGCGATGCCCCATCTGAAGAAAGCGGAGTTGATCGAAGGAGTCGTCCACATGCCGTCCCCCGTCATTCATCAGTAGCATGGCAAGCAGCACTTCGACGTGATTGGTTGGCTGTCCCACTACGTGTCGCTGACCCCAGGAACGGAAGGCGGGGACAACTGCACGCTCAAGCTGGATCTCAAGAATGAACCGCAGCCTGATGCCTTCGTCATTCTCCAGCCAAACCTCGGCGGGTCCGTGAAGTTCGATGAGCGTGGCTACGTCGTCGGCGCCCCCGAGTTGATTGCCGAGGTCTCGGCCAGCAGCGTCAGTTACGATTTACACTCGAAGCTGGAAGCATATCGACGCAACGGCGTGAAGGAATACGTTGTCTGGCGTGTCCTTGATCAGGCCATCGATTGGTTCGTCCTTGAAGGTGAGCAGTACACGCGTCTGCCCTGCGAGGATGGCATCTACCGTAGCCGAGTGTTCCCAGGCTTGTGGCTTGATGCGCAAGCGCTGATCGACGGGCAACTGCTGAAAGTGTTCCAGGCAGTGCAACAAGGCGTCGCAACGGAAGAACACCGTCAGTTCCTGGCAACGTTGAGTCAACGCTCTACTTCCTTATCGTGACATGAAACCGATTCTCGTCTACATCTGGAAACGCCGCTGGTGCAGGATCTTGATCGCGCTGGCAATGGTTTGCGCGCTCGTGCTAGCGCATCCCTTCATTCGGCAATCGATCTTTGGCCCCAAGATTGACGGCATCCCGTGGTGCGTTTGGGAGAATGCCGTACGTAACGCCGCAAACCCCGGTCGGAATCAGCAATCCTCGCTTTACAAAGCCCTCGAAAAACTTCACCTCGTGGGAGGCAATCTCGATCTGACATCCCACGCAGCGTCCCTGTCGCCAATCTATCTTCAGTTGGCAGACGATACCGATATTGAGGTCCGGCGATATGTGTTGAAGCACCTTGACTCGCCTCGGGACTCCACGCCGGAAATACTGCGTTCACTTCGCCAGCATCTTGAGGACGACGATGCACGATGCAGGCTTCATGCGGCATGGGCGCCTTTGGCGCTTAACCAAGGACCCGGACGTGAAGAAAGTCGCGCTGACTTTGGTTGACGATCCAGACAATCAAATCCGGCATGAAGCCGTCACTCTGTTATATATCCTGGCCCCCGACAATCCTGACCTCTTCGACGCACTCGCAAGGCTGGCGATCGATGGAAATAGTGACGTACGCATGACCGCACTACTCTCGATGCCGCACTTCGGCAAGCACGCCGTGCCGATACTTCGTAACGCATACGGCGATGTCGCAATTCAAGTCCGACGTGCCGCGGCTATGGCGTCCGGTCGACTGAGGGAAGATGCTTGGAACTCATTCCGATCTTGCAGCTCCTGCAAGATGATGCTGATCTCCTCACCCGCCGATTTGCGGCCGATGCCTTGTACCGGCTTGATCCGAAGCGGTTTGCGAAGCCGGCGTTTTGGGTTGACTGATGCGTCGCCAGGGCGATGAATGTTATACTCCGATTGGCGAGCCGAGCTCCGTAAGGAGCCGGTTGAGTCGCCGCGCAACTGCGTGGCTCAACCGGCTTCTTACGGAGCTCGGCTCGCCGGGTATCTCACTTCTTTCCGCGCGGCGTATAATGTCCGCATTGCCGTCATTCATCGAGACCAACCCATGAGCGACCCCGTCAAGCTGATCGAGCCGCGCACTCTCAAGGGCTTTCGCGATTACCTGCCCGAGTTGATGATTCCGCGTGAATGGATGCTGGAGCAAGCCCGCCGCGTCTACCGCAGCTACGGCTTCGCGCCGATCGACACGCCGGCCCTGGAATACGCGGAGATCCTGCTCGGCAAAGGCGGCGAGGAGTCCGATAAGCAGATCTACCGATTCCGCGACTCCGGCGACCGCGACATCGCCTTGCGCTTTGACTTGACGATTCCCTTCGCACGCTTTGCGGCTCAATACATCGGCGAACTCGGCACGCCGTTCAAGCGCTACCACATGGGCCCGGTCTGGCGCGGCGAGAACATTCAGCGTGGCCGCTACCGCGAATTCTGGCAATGCGACTTCGACACCATCGGCACCACGTCCAACGCCGCCGACATCGAAGTCTCCCTCGTCATCCACGATCTCATGCGCGGCTTGAATCTCGATCGCTTCGTCATCCACGTCAACAATCGGCTGGTGCTGAATGGATTACTCGAAGAACTCGGCCTCGCGGGACACACCGCGCCGCTTTTACGTGCGCTCGACAAGCTGCCGAAAATCGGCCGCGATGGCGTGCTGGCGGAAATGGCCGCGAACACCGGCGTCGCCGCGGCGCAGGCCGATCGCTTGCTCGCGCTGGCGCAGACTTCGGGCAGCAATCAGGACATCCTCGCGAGGCTCAAAAGCGACTTCGGCACCAATCCGAAAGCGGCCGATGGCATCCGCCGCCTCGAAGAGTTGCTCGCCGCCGCGACGAAAGCCGGCATTCCCGACGGCATGATCGTGCTCGATCTGTCGATCGCGCGAGGCCTCGACTACTACACCGGCACCGTCTACGAGACGTTCCTCACCGACATGCCCAAGATCGGCAGCGTCTGCTCCGGCGGGCGGTACGACAATCTCGCGGGCCTCTACACGAAGCAGCATCTCCCCGGCGTCGGCGCATCGCTCGGTTTGGACCGCCTGCTGGCCGCGCTCGAGGAGTTGAAGCTGCTGAAGGGCACGGCGACGCCGGCGCCGGTGTTCATCGTGCAGTTCACTGCCGAGCGTATCGGCGACTATCAGCGCATGGCGCGTGTTTTGCGCGCTGCCGGCATCGGCGCCGAGGTGTTCCCCGACGCGAAGAAGCTCGGCCAGCAATTTCAGTACGCTGAGAAGCGCGGCCACAAGATCGCGCTGATCGCGGGGCCGGACGATTTCGCCGCGGGGACGTGGAACGTCAAGGATCTGGCGAAGCGCGAGGAGAAGAAGGGCGTGCCAGACGCGGAGGTGGCGGCGTTTGTGCGATCTCTGCTCCCCGTTTAGCCCCCGCGTGGCGCCAAGCGGGCGCTAAACGTAAACACAGAGCGCGCCGCCCCCTCTCCCCCGGAGGGGAGAGGGGAGGAAGAGTGTTATGGACCGCAGCAACCCCTACGAGTCGGCTTTCGAATCGTTCCTGCGTGAGCAGGGCCTGTGCTACATTGCCGTCGATGAGGCGAAGCGAGCGGTACTCGGCGATGTGCCGGTCCAGAATCTCGACTTCATCGTCCTGGGGCCGACCGGCGCGAAGCTGCTCGTCGATGTGAAGGGTCGCTAGTTTCCCGGTGGACCGGCCGACAGGCCGCGCTACGTGTGGGAGAGCTGGGCGACGCAGGAAGACGTCAATGGGCTCACGCACTGGCAGGGGCTCTTCGGGGCTGAGTACCTGCCGCTGTTTGTCTTCATGTATCATGTGCTGCCGACGGTGACGCTTGACGACACTCCCGACATCTGGCGGCACAAGGATGAGACGTATCTCTTCCGCGCAGTGACGCTCGATGATTTTCGCAAGCATATGCGCGTGCGCAGTCCCAAGTGGGGCACGGTCGGGTTGCCGAAGGGGAAGTTCGAAGAGATCGCCCGGCCGTTTCGCTACTTTAGTCACGAATGTCCCGTCAGCGCTTCAAGTGAGGAACCCGATGGCCCGGATCAAGCTCGGCATTTGTCAGAAATCACTCGGGCTGCCCTTCAGGCGTTCGTTGCCTCAGGCGCACCAGCTTGGCGTCGTCGGCCTCGAACTGGAGGCGACGGGGGAGCTGCGGCCACAGATCCTGACGCAGACGGGCCGACGTGAGATCACGCACCTCTTGCGCTCGCACGATCTGGAGATCAGTGCGCTGACGTGCCCGTTGCGCCGCGGCCTCGATGACGCCGAGAATCTGGAACCGCGCATGGAGCAGATTCGCCAAACGATGGCGCTCGCGTTCGATCTGGGGCCGCGTCTAGTGATCATCCAGGCAGGGAGAGTTCCCGTGCGGGCGCGGGAGGGCGAGGCTCCCGCCGAGCCGCCGGGGGTGATCCTCGGCTCGGCAGGAGCCGCGCCGACCCATTCGAATCAGGCGGAGGATCTAATGAAGGAAAGCCTCGACGCACTCGGCAAGCACGGCGACCGCATCGGCGTGATGCTCGCGATTGATACCGGCCTCGACGATCCGAGTACGCTTTCCGCTTATCTCAACAGCTTCGATGTCGGCAGTCTGGCGGTCAATTTCAATCCTGCGAATCTCATCATCAGCGGGCACAACCCGTACGAGGCGATCAAGATTTTCCATCGCCGCATTGCTCAGGTTCACGCCGAGGATGCGCGGCGTATCAGCCCGAACAAGATGGCGACGGTCCTGCTGGGGCACGGCGATCTCGACTGGCTCGCGCTGGCCGCGAGGTTCGAGGAGATCGATTATCGCGGCTACTTCACGATTTCCGGCGTCGATCGCGCCGAAGTCGCCGCTGGCGTCGCGTTCTTGCAACGATTTGTGGCGTAAGGAGGCTGGAAATCCGTTGCAAGCCAACTCAGATTTCGCTATTCTGAACGCTCGCAATGGCGCGTGTACGAAATAGGGGGCATTGGGATGGGTCTGAGTTCTGCCGTTCAATCGTGTTCCGGTCCAATCGCGAGGCGTGAGTTTCTCCGCCTGGGCCTGGCCGGATTGAGCAGCTTGAGCCTGGCTGAGTTGTTCCGGCTCCGCGCCCAAGCAGGCAACACCCCGGCTCAACGTACCGCCCTCCTGGTCGTCTGGTGTCACGGCGGCGCCAGTCATCTCGAAACCTACGATCCCAAGCCAGCCGCACCGATCGAGTATCGCGGGCCGTTTAGGCCGATTGCCACGCGCGTTCCCGGCATGCAACTCTGCGAACTGTTGCCACGACAGGCCACGCTGGCTCATCGGTTTACGCTGTTGCGTTCATTGGTTCACGGCGGCGTCTGCCACGATAGCGGCCCGCAGCAGATCTTCACCGGCCGACCCGTCGCGCTGGCCAAACTCAAGGCTGACTATCCCGACTTGTTCTCCGTCACGCACCATCTCCACTCCAATGCGACCAGTGAGTTGCCTGGTTACGTCGGCGTCAATCCGATTCCGTATCTCGGCGCTGCATTCCTTGGCAACACGCACGAGCCGTTCGTCGTTGGCGGCGATCCGAATCTGCCCACGTTCCGGCTTCCCAACATCGCGTTGCGCGACGATCAAGAAGTCGCCCGGGATCAACCAGCGCATGAGCCTGGGTCGGCAGTTCGATCATCTGAGCCGTTATGCCGACCAACGCAGCCATCGCTCCTTCAATGCCTTCCAAGAACAGGCATGGCGCATGGTGGTCGGCCCCGAGGCACGCCGGGCGTGCGACCTCAATCTGGAAGACCCGCGACTGCGCGATCGCTACGGTCGCAATATGTGGGGACAGCAGTGTCTGATGGGGAGGCGTCTCGTCGAAGCCGGCGTCGAGCTGGTGACCGTCTCGCTGCATGGCCCCCTGTGTGGCCGTGTGAATAACTGGGACGATCACGCGGTCAACCATCACGTCTTCGACGCCATGCAGGCGCGAGCGCCGTACTTCGATCAGGCCGTTGCCACGCTGATCGAAGACCTGTACGAGCGCGGCCTCGACGAAAAAGTGTTGCTGGTGGTCGGCGGGGATTTCGGCCGCACGCCGCGCATCTCCTACGCCGCCGACAGCGGTTCCGGTGTCACCCAGCCCGGCCGCGACCATTGGCCGCACGCCAATTCCTTCCTCTTCAGCGGCGGCAAGATTGCCGCGGGCCAGGTGATCGGCGGCACGGATCGGCTCGGCGAACACTGCGTGGACCGCCGCGTCAGCGTCGGCGACTTCGCCGCCACGATCTACCAGCACCTCGGCATCGACCACGAACGCGCCCACATCGCTGACCAAACAGGGCGGCCGATCCCGGTGCTGCCGGAGGGTAGGGCGATTGCGGAGTTGGTGGGGCGGGGGTGATATCGACAACATGGGCATTGGGCGTTTTTGCCTGTAGGTTTTTATATGTAAAGGTATTGTTCTTATAAAAACGACTCGCGGCGCCTTTTTCTGGGGGATCAGTTGGATTGAAAGGTGAGGCTATGAACCATGACGCGGCATTTTGGCATGTCCTTCTGAAGCTGCTCTACGCCCGTTTTGGTTATCTTGGTGAAGGAAAGGTCTACGAGTTTTAGTGAGGGCATCGCCTTGAGGTGGGCAAACCCAGCGTCCGATACCGATGTATTATTGATGTAGAGGGATTCGAGGTTCTTCAGAGCTACGAGTGACTTCAAGCCGCGATCTGTGATTTTCGTCTGGTCCAAATTAAGCTGTCGCAAGGAAGAGATTTTCGCGATGGTTGGCAGTCCGTCGTCGGAAATGCCTGTGCCGCCCAGAGCAAGGAATTCGAGCTTTTCAAGCAGCACCAGCGCGGGCAAACCCGCGTCCGTCACTTTGTTATCTGCGAGCAAGAGCTGTTTGAGCGCTTTGGCGCCACCCAAGCTCTTCAGGCCCTCATCGGAAATGCCCAACTTTACTAGCCACGCTTTTTCCAGGCCCTTTACCTGGGCCAGGCTCGCCATGCCTGCATCGGTTATTTTTGAGCCGACGTGGAAACCGACTCTCTTCAGCGCCTTGAATTGCGGCAACTCCTCGAGCCCTGCATCGGTAATATGCGCCGTCTCAATTTCTTCGAGGTGCTCAAGCGCCGCAAGATGCCTCCACCCTTGGTGCGTAACCTTGGGGGAGCCTATGAAAACACGGCGGAGATTCTTGGCCCTGGCAATATGCTTAAACCCTTCATCGGTGATTTTGTCGCCGCCAAAACGAAACTCTTGTAGTTCGGGAAGCTTAGCTAGGTGTATTAGCCCGTCGTCGGAGATATTGGTGTGACCTATGAGGACACGCCGCAGCGTAGTGATCTGGCTGAGCAACTTCATGTCATCGTCGTTGCCGTTCGGCGCCTTGCTGATGAAGTTGAGGGGGAAACTCACTTCCACAGCGCCGACGCCCGACTCATAGCGGAAGTAGCAGCCCTTGTTCGACAATCTCTCGATGGCATCGTCGCTGGGGCCGGCCGAACACAAGCCAATGCCAAGACAAACAAGGGTAGTGCAATGGAACGCGCAGAACATGGTCGAATCCTCTTTCTTAGGTGGGGCACATCGTGACCCACGTTCCCTGAGAGACGCCCCAGCCGGTAACGGTGCCGTCCGAATAGGCGACATCGTCGCACAGCAAACTAGCCAGCGCAAACGCATTTGCTGTCCTGCCCGCGCTGTTGGTACCGCACGATTCAACGCGAAGGGTCCCGCCTGAGGCGAGCTTGTCGGCAATCGCATGGAAGCCATTGGCGTTGTTGTCGTGGAGAGTTTGCAGGTTTGTATAACTGAGGTCTTGGCCGGTTGTTCCGTCCGGCGCAAACGTGCCGCTGTTCGCAATTTGGACACCGATGTCGCCGGAGACGCCGTGGCCGCCAAAAACGAGAGTGCCTATGCTGCCGTTGGGGAAAATTGAAAGAGCGTTCGCCAAATCTTGGAGGTTCGTGATGGTGTTATAGATGTAGGCGCTGTTGCCAATGAGGTTGTATGCGCGTGCCGAGGCCGACCAGTCCGTTCGTTCCTGAGGACTACCCGTGACGATGGCCACGGTCAAATTCGTCGCAGTGGCGGCCGGGTCCGCGGGATTGCCGCCGACTTGAGCCGGCATAGTCCCGAACGGTGCTCTTTGACCTATCTCCACGGTCAGCGTGCCGGAATTGTCGGCGTATTGACCAGGATAGTCCAGGAAGTAAAAACTGGGCTGGTAATTAATCGACTTCTTGAAGGCATGTTGGTAAGCGTGCTCCGCATCCTTGCCGTAGCCCCACATGTCCACATTCGAGCTCGAATTGGACCACCAGAGGTCGTCGGATCGCAGACCAACATTCGTGTAACCGGCGCCAGCCGCGTTCGCCCCGTGGTTCTCCGTGTCCAGAAAACTGTACGGCCCCCCGGTTTCATTCCATTTGGCCCATTCCGCGTCGACGTCGTCATCTGGGTTGAGGCCAATCTTTGCCGTGCCGTTGACGGCGAATTTGTATTCTTTGTTAGCCTGAAGCATCAGCGTTGACATTACCTTGTGCGCCTGGTCGTTGTCGCGCACATTGACCCTCAGACGTTCCAGCAAGATCGGCACGTGTTTCTTTGCTTTCGTGCCGTCGGTCCAAGCCGTGGCATCAACGATGTTGACGGCCACCGTTTTGGCGGCCCCCGTTAGATAAGTGCCATTCGTTGAATCCGCAATGGTGAGGACGGCTTGCTCGGCCGCTTCCACCTGGTCATCGTCATAACCCAATAGAGTCACCGACACCGCACTTTGACCGGGCTGGAATGTAACGCTCGACCCGACATAACCGTCATCCACGAGCAACCCATAATCGCCCGCTGCCGTGAGGGACGTTCCTTCCATGGTTGCAGTGCCCGAAAAGCTCAGCGTGATCGTGAGTTGATTGCTCGTCTGACCCGTACGTGCAACCACAAAGGAGGCATTGTCTTGCTCTCCTTCGGTGGCCGAAGTGTCCAGGGGAGTAATCGAAATGATAGGCAGCGATGGTGGAGGAGGTGGCGGGGGTGGCGAGTCGAAGGTGATGCTCACCGTCGTCGTCGCCGAATCCGTGCCATCGGTCGCCGTGTAGCTGAATCCATCCGCCATGGAACTCGGCGCAGGCCAGAACGTGAAATAGCCGCCGGCGTAAAACTGGACCGTGGTGCCGCTAGGCAGAAGCAATGGTTGCCCGATCGTGGCGGCTTGCCCGTTGACCTCGCTGACGTTCAAGCCTGCAGGCGGCTCATCGTTACCCAGCACACTGGCGGCAGCAAATGATTGGTTCGGGACCGCGGAGTAAAAATCGGGATTGGTCACAACGCTCGGGGCGAGCCTGTCCTCAAGGTCCTCTACGCGGGGCTGGCAAAACGCCCCAGCCAGAGAACGGTGGCGTTGCTTTCGTCCCCCCCCCATCGAGATTTGGGAACGGACCTTGCGAACCCAAGCGGCAAATGAGCGAAACATGGCGGACGTCCGTTCGAAACAGCGTCAGAAATGTTGGGCCTCATACGCTTGGCAACCACGGTAATCCCCGCCGCGACCCGTGTCAAGCAGATTCCGAAGTTCTTATCGAACCGCGCAATCTTTCGCTTTTCGATGGACAAAACCCCCCTCATCGGGTATTTTTTGATTGGCATCACCCCCCACCGCTATTGCGTCGAACCCGCCGTTTTTCGTCATCCAAGGAAGTTGCCATGAACCAAAAGTCTTCGTCCAAGCTCTCGCGCCGTCAACTCCTGCAAGCCGGCGGCATCGGCGCCATGGCGATGGGGTTGCCCGGCATGGTGGCGGGGAGGATCGACGCCAACCAGCCGCCGCGCGGCATCGCTCAGGAGAAGTCGGTCATCTTCGTTCTTCTGTGCGGCGGACCGAGCCACCTCGACACCTGGGACCTCAAGCCCGACGCGCCCGACGACATTCGCGGCCCCTATCGGCCAATCCAGACCAGCGTCCCCGGCATGCGCATCAGCGAGTTGAACACGCACCTCTCGACGATGACACAGCATTTTTCGCTGATCCGCTCGATGACACACGTCGGCAACATCTCGAACCACTTCGACGCCATGCACCACCTGCTCAGCGGGCAGGCCGGCGCCGCGGCGGATTCGCCCTACCTTGGCAGCATTCTTTCCAGGGTTCGGCCACGCGAACGCAATGTCGCCAATTACGTTTGGCTCATCCGCTGCGTCGGAGATCCTGTCTTCTGCGCCCCCAACATCGGCTCCGGCGGCCATCTCGGCGCCCAGCACAGCCCACTCTTCGTCGGCTCGGCCGCCAATCACGCCGCCATGCCGACCTTCCGCGCCCCCGACGAACTTCAACCCGCCGTTGAACCCGCACGCTTGCAGGGCCGCCGCAACTTGCTGGGCAGCGTCGATCCGACCGTGAGCGAACGTGAAGTAAATCAAGCGACCCGCGATTGGCAGAACCTTCACCGCCGCGCCTGTGAGTTGGCCGCCGGCTCCGGTGGCCGTGACGTGTTCGAGCTGGAACGCGAGCCGCGCTCGGTGCGCGATCGCTACGGCATGCACCCACTTGGCCAAAACCTGCTGCTCGCACGACGGCTCGTCGAGTCCGGCGTCGGCTTCGTCACCGTCAATGGCTGGACCGGCTCCGCGCCAGGCCAAACCGGCGGCGGACCTCCCGCCTCCAGCTGGGATATGCACGGCAGCGAAATGGGCATGGGCAACGCCTTCGGCAACGGCTCCTACGGCATGGGCTGGTGCTTGCCTTGCCTCGATCAAGGCCTCTCCGCCCTCTTCACCGATCTCCGCGACCGCGGCTTGCTGGAAAGCACACTCGTCGTTTGCATGGGCGAGTTCGGCCGCACGCCGCGCATCAATCAGCCCAACATCCTGCCCGGCCGACAGCACTGGCCGAACTGCTGGACCGCGATCCTCGGCGGCGGCGGCATCCGCGGCGGCGCAGTCATCGGCGAGACCGACCGCATCGGCGCCTTCGTGAAGGACCGCCCGGTCACCGTCACCGACCTCGGCGCCACCATCTTCCACGCCCTCGACGTCCCCCGCGAAACCCGCATGAGCCGCGACGGCTTCACCCTGCCGGTGAGCCGCGGCGAGCCGTTGCTGGATTTGTTCGGCTAGCGGTGTTGCCGATTCCGTGGGACAGAATTTCTGCACCCTAAGTCCTTGGTACGGAAGCAGCAATCAAAATGCTGTCCCGGAGACTCGCGCACACGCTTCTCCGGGACAGCATTTTACGATTGGTGTCCATCGACACTCTAAAAACCCTGGTTTTTTTTGAATAATGCGGAGAATTGCTGTCACGGCAACTTCTGAACCAAGCCAATTTGTCAACTCGGCAGGGTGGAATATCAACCGACCTTGACATTCGGTATGGTGGACCTTTCGGTCATGGCGACTCATCCGTGAGTTGATTTTTAAGTCACACCCTGCTACCATGAACCATGCAGTCCGACGGGAGATTCAGGCATGGATGCAACGATCATTTGGGATCTTGAAGACGACCCCGACGGCAATGTCCAGCACCTCCAAGAACACGATGTCACGATTGAGGAAGCCGAGGAAGTGTTGCTGGACCGTCAGAGCAGCCGTGCAACGAGCCGTTCATCCGGCCTGCCGACTGTTTTCGGCTGGACTTCGACCGGTCGGTATCTCGCGGTAGTTTACGAATTGGTGGACGACGACCCTTTGACGTTTCGTCCGGTCACGGCTTACGACGCGCCGCCGCCCGGCCCGAAGAAGAAACGGAGGAAATAATGAAATCGCACCGCATATTCCGCCCGAACCGCAAGACGGCCCAGGAGCGAGCCCGTGAGCAGGCACTCCGCGAAAAACTGCAAAAGGAGAAGCCATCGCTGGAGAACCTGATCGCCGACGGCACGTGCGACCCGGATGCCGTGGTGACCATGGGAATGTACTTCGATGTCCAAGGAGCGCTGCAGGCCCTGAAGGGGGAACGCGAACGGTCAGGCTTAACCATCGCCGACGTGGCCGAGCGCTCGGGCCTCGACCGAGCCGTGGTCAGCCGTCTCGAAAACGGCAAGCAGGACAACCCCACGGTCGCGACACTGATGCGCTACGCAGCCGCCATCGGCAAACGCTTCGTGTGGTCCTACGAGAATCTGACGCCCAAGGTCGCGAATGGCAACGGGAAGGTGGGGCGACGGCGGGCGAAGAGTCGAACTTGATCAACGCGCAATCCGACCGCGGCGGGCGAGGTCGTGGAACTTCAACGGGCGTGAGCTTCGGTACCGCGTACAGAGAATGAACAACATGAATAACACAACCATCTGGGGCATTCACGCCGGCAAGACCGGCGATGCCGACACCCTCTTCCGCAATAAGAATTGTATCGCCGTCGGTTGGGCGAAGATGGGCGACTTGTCCGTCCTGGAGCCCGACCGTGACGCTTTCAAGGCACGGGTGGCGGAGGTATATCCAGAGAAGAAGCCAGGCGCGATCCCCAACAACGCCGGGCAGTTGCTTCGTTTTGTTCACGAGATGAAGCTCGGCGACCTGGTGGTGTACCCTTCCAAAAGCGATAGGCATGTTCATCTGGGCCGGGTGGAAGGTGGCTACCACTACGATCCCAAGACTGAGCCCGGTTACCCGAACGTGCGGACGGTAAAATGGCTGCGCGCTGTGCCGCGCACGCGGTTCAGTCAGGGGGCGTTCTTCGAGATTGGTTCGGCCATGAGTCTGTTCCTGGTGAAGACCAACGCCGAGGAATTCCTCGCCGCCTTGGAAGGAAAGAACGCGCCGGTGACGCTGGTAGAGCAAGATCAATCCGTGGCGGCAGTGGCCGAAGATATCGAGGAAACCACGCGAGATTTCGTGCTCAAGCGCTTGGCGCAGGAGCTGAAGGGCCACCCGTTCGCCGATTTCGTAGCGCACCTGCTCAACACCATGGGCTATCGAACTCGCGTCTCATCCGCAGGACCGGATGGCGGCATTGACATCGTGGCCCACAGGGATGAGCTCGGTTTCGAACCGCCCATCATCAAGGTGCAAGTGAAAAGCAGCGAAGGCAGTATAGGCGATCCGGCCGTTTCCTCGCTCTACGGTAAGGTCGGCACGAACGAATTCGGCTTGCTAGTAACGCTTGGCACTTTCACTACGCAGGCAGCGCACTTCGCGAAGTCCAAGAGCAACCTGCGTCTAATCCTTGAACAAGCGAACTTTCCGGTGGTCGGCGAGAAAAAAAGCGGAAAGTACTCGAAACTCCTGGGTTTCTGCAGCGTCTGAAGAAGTAACCAATCTTTCTCAGGCTGCCAGAAAAAGGAGTTTCGAGTGAACATTAAGATACG
>SHZY01000252.1 GCA_009692065.1 Gemmataceae bacterium | reverse complement strand
ATCGACATCCTCAGGTACATTCTCGTCAGCCCATAGCTTCTGAAGAGACCAATCAGGCGATGGCCATACGCCCTCTTTAATCGTGGCGCAATACTCGTCGAATGGAATCGCGTTTGTCCGATTCCATTCAATACGCTGAAGCGGTCCGCGGCGAAATCCTAATTTCGGCGCCAATTCGCATGCTTCGCGTCCAAGTAGATCATTGGGCCCGCAGAGGTATCCAATATTGCCTGTCGCTCGCGTAAGCATTTCGCGACAGAGCCAGGCGAGCCGAACTCGTCCCTTCACTTCGGCCTTCCCGACCAGTCTCGTGATGCCGTCCGCCATGACTTCATTCTCCTTTCAATATCGGGTCGGCCGGGCGGGGCAGGGGAATAGAGAACCACAAAACGCGCCCGGACCGCTTGGGTCGTCGACCGGTTCGGACTCGGCGACGACAGCCCGACACTCAATTCTATCGCGCGACACTCGCCCGCGGAAACAACCACTTCCGCACGTGGTCCGTCACCCGCTGCAAACGCTCGTCGCTGATCCGCTCCCGGTACACGCTGGCCATGTCGTTGCGCGAGTGCCCCATAATGTGGTCAACGGCAACCTGATCGCGGGAGTCGCCGCCGATCGTTTCGAAGCCGTGGCGCAGAGCGTAGAACCCCAGCCCCGGCCGGTACAATTCCGCGGCCACGATCAACTCCCGAAACCCACAGGTCACGGCATTCCCGGTTCCCGTCCCCTGCCACGTCTGGCCGTACCGCGTGACGAACACCAACTCGGCATGGGCGGGGTCTTTTGGCTCAGGGCGCTTGGCTACCGTCTCCTTCAATGCAGCGATGGTTTCTGACCACAACGGGCACCGCCGGTGGATGCCGGTCTTTGGGCGTGGGTAATCCACCCAGCCGGTCTTGAGGTTCAGGTTCGACTGCTTCAGACGCGCCAGGTCCGTCGGCCCGAAACCGCAATTGATCCCCAGCAGGATCATCGCTTTCATCGGACCACGGGCCGCCTTGATCAGCTTCCGCAAGCCCGGGGCCTCGAACATGCGGGGTCCACGCGCGTTCCGATTCTGGAGCAAGACCTTCTTCGACGGCTTTCGAAACGACTGCCCATACCGGACTGGACCAGCGATCAGTCCCTGGTCGAAGGCGTATTTCATGACCACCCGGATGCGGGTCACCTCGCTGCCAAGCGCCACGGGACCACGGGTCTTCGCCATCTCGGCACGGAACCGTTCGAAATCGTCCGGTCCGATATCGTCGACGCGGCGATCGCGGCCGAAGAAACGCACGATCCGCTCGCAGGTACGGAAGTAGTCCTCAAACGTGCGGGTCACGATTTCGCCCGTGTCGAGGACCCGACGCTTGGACATCATAAACCGGTTGCACAGGTCGGCAATCCGCAGGCCATCGTCCTTGGCCCGCGGTGACCGGCCGGCGTACAGGTCTTCACGCTGGTCGACGAACTTCTGGAGGGCCGCCTCGGGGTCGGCCCACGCACCGAAGTAATACAGCCGGCCCTTGATCTTCTTCGACCACAGGCCGTTGGCGTGGGGGAACAGAGGAAAATCGGGATAGGGTTTGGTAGGCTTCTTGCGTGGTGCCCGCGTGGCTGCGGTCATGGCGACCTCCTGGTGGAAGGTTCCGTTTTCCCCAGCATCCTTGCGGCTCGCTCCGCGTTAAACTAGGCAAACTGGTGTCAAAACGGGTGTCGCCACGATACCGGCGGATTTGCAATTGAGTCAACTCACGCGATAAAACACGGGTAATTCAGACAACTCGCCCCTCGTACAACACCGTAGCTTGGGAACGATGGCAAACAAATGGATACACCCTGTCAGCGGTCAGCCGGTGACCGCGTATGGTTTGGCCAGTCGGAATTTGGGGTGCTTCTCCAAATACTCCCCCACCTTCTGGGTTCGCGAAATCGCGACCGGAATAAAGTCGAGCGCGTGCTTGAGCCGTTCGTTGGGTTCGGCACAACTGAACCGCAAAAAGCCGGCCCCCGCCTCGCCGAAGCACTCGCCCCCGAGGCACGCCACGCCAAACTTCTCGTCGGCCCCTTCGAGCAGGTACAGCGCCAGCCCGTGACTGGTGATCTTCAGCCGATTGCAAATCGGCGCCACGTTGGGAAAGACATAAAACGTCGCCGTCGGGTCGAGCGTCTTGAAGCCTTCGATCTGGTTGAGGCCCGTTGTAAGCAGCACCACTTTCTCGCGGAAGAGCTGCATCACCCGATCGCGCTCGATCTGATCGTGCATCAGGGCCGCGGCACCTGCAAGCTGCACGATCGGCGGGACGCACGACAGGCAGGTGTTGATCATCTTGCCGATCGCGTCGACGATGGGGGCTGCCGAAACGGCGAAGCCCAACCGCCAGCCGCTCATGCTGTACGACTTGCTGAACGTATACGCGGCGACGCACTGATCGAGCATTCCCGGCTGTTCGAGCAGCGAGCGATGCCGCCCCTTCCAGACCATGTGGCAATACGGTTCGTCGCTGAAGACGGCGACGTCTTTGCCGCGCACGAGGGCGGCGATGTCGCGCAAGTCCTGGTCGGTGGCGACGCCGCCGGTCGGGTTGTGCGGCGAATTGAGAAAGATCGCCTTGGGCGCCCGATCGGTTTTGAGAAAGGTCTCGATCGCTGCGACGTCGGGGCGGAACTCGTTTTCCTGCCGCAGGGGGGTCAGCACGGCCCGCGCCTCTCGCCGCTCGATATTCGGAAGAAACGTAGGAAAGTGCGGACTGAACACCAGCACGCCGTCGCCGGGGTTAAGAAACGCCTCGCAGAAAAACTGCTCGAAGATCTTGGCCCCCGGCCCGACGACGATATTGTCGTCTTTGGCGGGAATGTTGAATTCATCGCGGACGAAGCGTGCCGCCTCGGCACGAAACGCCGGCAACCCCGGCGAGGGGCAGTAGTGCGACTGATTCTCGCGAATCGCCTGCTCGCCGGCGGCCTTGGCCGAGGCGGTAGTCTCGAACGGGCTATCGCCGATTTCGAGTTCGACGACGTCCTTCCCCTGGGCTTTGAGAATCTTGGCCACCGCCAGGACGGTGAACGCAGTCTCGACGTTGAGGTTTTTGGCAAATTCACTGAGCGTGACGGACACGGAAGGATCCTCGGTTTGAACATGAGGCACGGCAGCGTCGTCGCTATTCTAAGGCCTTCTGCGGCGAACGTCACGGCTCGGGCGATGCTGCAAGGGAACGTCCTGAACAATAGCGAACGGTCGACGTGCATAAGAAAGAATTCGAACAGGAGATCGCAGAGGTAGCAGAGAAAGACACCACAAACGGCTCCTGCATCATGAACAGCATCGTGCGGCGTTTCGGGTCACCATTTCGGATTGCACCCGAAGGCCAGTCTCTCTGCTTTCTCTGCTTGCTCCTGTTCAACTCCGTCATTCGTTTGAATCGCATGCCGGGCCGTCACTGATTACCCGCGGCTTCCGCCGTCGCATGTTCAAACAAATGCCGCGCCGCGCGGCCGCTGATCGTCGTGCAGCGCAGCAGTTCTTCGACGATGCGCTCCACTGCAGTCCACACACCCGGCCGATTGAGAATGTGTTCGGTCTTGGCGAGCAGTCGCTGCTCGAGGCGCTCGGCCTGTCGTTCGCCGGCAGTCCGCTGCGTCGTCAGCGCCCGCACGCCGCGCAGGTCCTGCGCGGCCGCATCCCAACTGTATTCACCCACGTGCCGCGCCTCGGCAGCCGGCCCGCCGAGCATAAACAAAATCTCGGTTTCGAGGGGATCGCCCGAGGGTCGGAACGTCCCTTTCTTGATCGCGCAGTGCCCCAGCCGCAGGTGGTTGGGTTCGATACTGACGCGCTGCACGGGCCGCCCCAGGACCAGCGCCATGACGGCATGCCCGGCCTCATGATAGGCCGTCGCGATTTCATCGGGGGAAAAAGTCATGGGGAGGTGTGACGTTGGTCGCGCAGGTTGCCGCTTTGGGCATCTCTGGCTGAGGCAAAATTCAGCATCCGACGCCAGGAACTCGGCTCGTCAAACCGAAGCGCGTGCGCGACGGACGGACGGTGACCAGAGTCAGTACGAATTTCGGCAACGCTTCGTCGGTCAACGCGGCAGGATTCGAAACGAGGCGGCCTGATATAGCCAGCGGTTCGCCGCGCCACTTCCAATTTTGGTCAGGGCCGAGATCAACAATGACCGCCGTTTCTGCCTTACGTGAATCACCGTCTGCAGAAAAGAGAAAGTGATCCGTTGCCCTCATAGAGTTCGGCACAAGGGCGTAGCCTTTTAGACAAATCTCTTCTCCAACGAACTGATCGAGCGTTGGCGTGTCGGGCTTGGTCAGCCGCGCAAAATCGAGCCGAGCGAATCCGGGCAGCGATTCCGAATTGAATCGCGCCACGTGCCAGACCGGCGTCGCCATTGCAAATACGACCGATGTGATCACTCCCAGTCGCGCCAATCGGATCCCACAGAGTTCGTACTTTCGAATCACATGAATCGCGGCAATTCCTGTGACAATTCCTGCCGCAGCGACGACTGCCAACTCAGGAACAAGCAACCCCAAAGACGTCGTAATGCCGCAAATTGCGGAGATCACTGCCAGGAATGACAGACGGGAATAGGCCATGTCGGACATTGCAAAAGTAACTGAACGCCAGAACTGGGAGTCAAGCTGCCAAGGCACGAGCCGCGAAATCGGGCGGAAAAAACAGACGCGATCTCGGCGAGGTACACGGGCCTGGAGGCCGCCGCGTCAAAGCCTCTCTCAGTTTACCGTCGACGGAAGACCGGGTGAATGCCAATCACCCGGTCACGGGAGAAAACAGCAAGCAAGCGCCCGGCGGCACGCGTGGCCCGTAACGGATCGTGCTGCGGAAGAAAGGCGGACATCCGAACCTCGCGGAAGGAAGCTGCGGCCGGAAAAACGCCGGCGCGGTCGGCTGAAAATCACGGCCTCAGCCGCACCACGGCGATTGAGCATACCGGCAGGTTACGCCCAAGGCTCAGACCTCCTGATCTGGCGGAATTTGCTTTGGCACCGAGTTTGGATTGGCGGGCGGTGCTAAGGAGGTGAAATGGAGCTGCAGCTTGGTCCCCGGATACGCGAAAGCAGCGTCATTGAGGGTGCCGATCAGATGTTGAATCG
>SHZY01000075.1 GCA_009692065.1 Gemmataceae bacterium | reverse complement strand
TACCGAAGGTGGGACTTGAACCCACACCCCCTTGCGGGGACCGGATTTTGAGTCCGGCGCGTCTGCCATTCCGCCACTTCGGCCCGTGCGGCAATATTGCAATTTATGACATTTTCCATGTCAGGGCAAGCGCTTTAATCGTGCCGAAACTCGGTGATGAGGTTCGCGGAATTTCGTAAGATACCTGGCGACCCGTGGCACTCAATCAGGATGGCATGATGAAAACGTTGGCGGAATTCCAAAGTCTCTATCGCTTGCCGTTGCCGGAGTTGCTGTTTCGGGCTGCCGAGGTTCATCGGCAACATCACGATCCGGCCGATATTCAGCGCTGCGTCTTGCTCAGCATCAAGACGGGCGGCTGCCCGGAGGATTGCGGCTATTGTGCCCAGAGTGCTCGGTTCAAGACCGGTGTCGAAGCCACGCCGTTGATGCGGTTGGACGAAGTGCGTGAGAAGGCGACCCGGGCCAAGGAACTCGGCGCGTCGCGCTTCTGCATGGGAACCGCCTGGCGCGACGTCAAGGATGGCCAGCAATTCGACGAGGTGCTCGCCATGGTCCGCAGCGTGCGCGCCCTCGGCATGGAAGCCTGCGTAACGCTTGGCATGTTGACCGACAAGCAGGCGGAACGGTTGGCGGACGCAGGACTGACGGCCTACAACCATAACCTCGACACGTCGCGCGAATACTACCCGAAGATCATCTCGACACGAACTTACGACGATCGTTTGCGGACCTTGCAATCGGTGCAGAATGCCGGCATCGCGGTGTGCTGCGGCGGCATCATCGGCATGGGCGAGAGCGAGGACGATCGGCTGCGACTGCTGGTCGAACTCGCGAATCTTGAGACGGTGCCGGAGAGCGTGCCGATCAATTGCCTGACGCCGATCAAGGGCACACCGCTAGAAGACGCGGAACCGGTCGATTCCATTGAACTGGTACGGCTGATCGCGACGGCGCGCCTCGGGTTTCCGATGGCGAGAGTCCGGCTGAGCGCTGGCCGCGATCGCATGAGCCGGGAGTTGCAGGTTTTGTGCTTCATGGCAGGTGCGAACTCGATTTTCTTCGGCGACAAACTGTTGACTGCGTCGAATCCTTCTGCGGAAGGTGATGCTGAACTCTTTCGCGCAATGGGACTGCCGGAGCCGTGTGTGAGTGTGCCATGAGCCTATCCAATCGCTGGCAAGTCGAACTGCAACGGTTAAAGGATGAAGCCCGTTATCGCACGCTGCAACCGCCGGCGGGGATCGACTTTTCCTCGAACGATTATCTCGGTTACAGCAAGTGCCCCTCGCCGGTGTCCGACCTGTCACGCGGTGGAACTGCATCGCGCCTCTTGCGCGGGCAGCACCCCATCTGGGACGAGGTTGAAGCGAAGCTGGCCGAGTGGCATCATGCCGAAGTCGCGCTCATGTTCACCAGCGGGTACGCCGCCAACGAGGGCTTGCTCAGTACCGTGCTCGCGGCCGGCGATACGGTTTTTTCCGATCAGCATAATCATGCATCGATCATCGACGGTGTGCGGCTTGGCCGGGCCGAGAAAGTCGTTTTCTCGCACGGTGATGTCAATGAACTGGAAGCGGTGATGCGGCAGCGGCGGCCGGCGCGGGCCGCGCAGCAGGCGTGGTTCATCGTCACCGAATCGCTGTTTGGCATGGAGGGGGACCGGGCGTCGCTGCAAGCCCTGGCGGAGTTGGCCGAGCGGTACCAGGCACATCTGATTGTCGATGAGGCGCATGCGACGGGTTGTTTCGGACCTGGCGGCAGTGGGCTGGTCGATGCGCTTGGCTTGCGCGAGCGCGTTCTGGCGACGGTGCATACAGGCGGCAAGGCGCTAGCGGTTCCCGGTGCTTACATCGCCGGCACGCGATTGCTGCGGGAGTTGCTCGTCAATCGTTGTCGGCATTTCATTTTCACGACGGCGCTGCCGCCGCAAATCGGCGCGTGGTGGCTCGATACGCTCAAGGCAGTGGTGGTGGACGAGTCGGCCCGTGTGGCATTGCACGAGAGGGTGCGTGTTTTTCGCCAGCAGGCATCTTTGCGGCGAATCCCGGTCGGCGGGACCGATTATCTGGCGACCGTCATTCTGGGTACGGACGCAGCCGCCGTCGAGGCCGCGCGGCGGTTGCAACAGGCGGGCTTTGACATCCGTGCGATCCGCCCGCCCACGGTGCCGCCGGGGACGGCGCGGCTGCGCATTTCGATTCACGCGGATCATGACCCGGCTGTGTTGTTGGATCTGGCCAACCTGCTCGCCACACTGGTCTCACCCACGTCATGAACGGTTTTGTCATCCTTGGCACCGATACGGACGCCGGCAAAACGACGTTTGCACTCCTTTGGCTGCAGCTCTTTGCCGATCGGTGGGAGTACTGGAAGCCCATCGAGACCGGCGAATCGGACGCGGAGCGGGTCGCTGCACTGGCGCCATCGGCGATCGTTCACCCACCTGTCCGACGCTTGCGAACACCTGTCGCCCCGGCGCTGGCGGCACGGATGGAAGGCATTGAGGTACCGTCGGCGCGCGACATTGCAGCATCCTGTCCGCGGACGCTAAACGCACAGCGGGGCCTCATCATCGAAACCTTTGGCGGGCCGTTCTCGCCGCTCACACAATCGGAGCTCCAGCTAACACTCCTTCGTGCCTTGAAACTCCCCTGTGTGCTCGTCTCGTCGGCGAAACTCGGCGGTATCGGACGCACGCTGCAATGCCTGACGGCCCTGCGTGCCGAGGGAATGGAGCCGGCTGCCGTCGTCCTCATTGGCGAGCGCGACCCCTTCACATTGGAGCAAATCCGGCAGCACGCCGGTGGATTGATGGTGATCGCCCTGGAGCCCCCGGCCGAGTGGACGGCCCCTGCCCTGCGCGCATGTGCCGAACGACAGCGCGGAGAACTGGAGCGATTGCTTGTGAGTCGTGGGACAGGATTCCAATCATGTCATCTTTCACCCTCCAACGACAGGGTTGGAATCCTGTCCCACGAGGACCGGCGCACCGTTTGGCATCCGTACACGCCGCTGGTTGGCGCCGATGAACCGCTGGTGTGTGTCGGGGCGCAGGATGAGTTCCTGGAACTGGCCGATGGCCGACGCGTCATCGATGGCATCTCGTCGTGGTGGACGATCCTGCACGGGCATCGCCATCGACCGCTGATGCAAGCGCTTGCCGAGGCCTCACGCCGCATCGATCATGTGCTGTTTGCCGGGGTGACTCATCCCCACGCCATCGAGTTGGCCGACCTGCTGCTTGGCACCATGCCGTGGTGCGGCGGGCGCGTGTTCTACTCCGATAACGGCAGCACCGCGGTCGAGGTTGCCCTCAAGATGGCGTATCAGTTCTGGTGTCATCGTGGCGAGCCACAGCGAACACGCTTCGTTGGCTTCGAGCACGGCTACCATGGCGATACGTTTGGCGCGATGGCGGTGAGTCGCGATCCGCTTTTCTTCGGACGCTTCGAACCGCTGCTATGCCGTGCGGATATTCTGCCGCTGGATCCTCAACGATTGGATGAGCACCTGCGTCGCCATGCGTCCGAGACGGCCGCCGTAATTCTGGAACCGCTCGTGCAAGCAGCAGGCGGCATGCGCATGCATGCGCCGGAGACACTGCGGGAAATCGTCGAGATCACTCAACGGCACGGCGTCCTGTTCATTGCCGACGAGGTGATGACCGGCGGCGGCCGAACCGGGACACTGTGGGCGCACCAGGCTGCCGGCATCGTGCCCGATCTGGTCTGTGCGGCGAAAACGTTGACGGGCGGAATCCTACCTCTGGCGGCAACGCTCGTCGCCCCGAAGGTCGTCGAAGCCTTCCGCTCGGAGGATCGGGAACGCACGTTTTTCCACGGGCATTCTTTCACCGCCAACCCGCTGGCGTGCGCTGTTGCGGCATGCAACTATCGGCTCTTGCTGTCGCGGCCATTGATCGAGCCGGGCCGAATCGAGCAATTCTGGACTGAAGCGTTCGCCTCGTTGGGAGAGGATCCGCGTGTAAAGGAGGTACGCATCCGCGGGAGCATCGTCGCGGTTGAGATCAACGCGGCCGGTGGCTACCTAGCCGAGGCAGGAGAACGAATGCGGCGAAAGGGCCTTGAAAGGGGCGTCTTCCTTCGGCCGCTCGGCTCGGTGCTTTATGCTATGCCGCCGTACTGCACGTCCGCAGAATCATTACAGCGCATTGCTAGTGCGATGAAAGCATCGATTGAGATCAATTAGGCACGGGGAGTACCGTCTCCGGCGGCAGGTGATAAAACGCCAGCGCCAAAATGACATAGACCGCCAGCAACATGGCCCCCTCCATCCAGTGCGTTTCGCCGTCCTGGCTTGCCATGGAGGTCACGGCCACCGCGACAATCACGGCGATCACTTCCATCACCGAAAAATGCAGGTCCATCGGCTTGCCCATTGCCAGGCCAGCAAACACTAGAACCGGCGCCACGAAAAGCGCGATCTGGATACTGCTGCCGATTGCAATCGTCACGGCCAGGTCCATCTGATCCTTCATGGCGACCAACACCGCCGTGGAATGCTCCGCCGCGTTGCCGATCACCGCGACGACGATCACGCCGATGAAGACATGGTTCATGCCGAGCGATTCGCCTGCCTGTTCGACGGACCCAACCAGCATCTCGCTCATGAAGGCGATGCCGACGGTTGCCGTGAGCAGCACGATGATCGCGGTTTTCTTCGACCACTCCGGCGGCTCCGCGTGGACGTCCTGCTCCGCCTCTGGCCCTGCAAAAAGATGCCGATGCGTCAACAGGCTAAACAGCAAACTCAGCACATACATCACGGCAAGGATGACGGAGATTTCTTCGCTCAGGTTGCTTAGCGTCGCCCGTGTTTCCTCGTTTGCTGCGTGTTTTGTCAAATGGTAATAGATTGTCGGGACGATCAATCCGATCGTCGCCAGGGCTAGCAAGGTAGCCCCGAGGCTGGCCGAGGTGCGATTGAATGTCTGCCGGCGATGAAAGCATCCGCCGGCCACGATCGAAACGCCAAGCACCAGCAGCATGTTGCCAAGGATCGAGCCGGTGATGCTTGCCTTGACGAGTTCGATCTTGTCGTCGCGCAAAGCAAAGAAGGCGATGATGAGTTCCGCCGCGTTGCCGAAGGTTGCATTCAAGAGCCCGCCAATGCTTGGCCCCATCGCTTCGGCCAGGTTTTCGGTTGCGCGGCCCATCAGCCCGGCAAGTGGAATGATGGCAACGCAGGCAGCGATGAATACCCAAAGACCGGGCTGGTGCGTCCAATGGAGCGTCGCCGCAAGGGGAATGGCGAGAAAAAGCCAGTAGAGGGGCTCGATGCGAAAGCCGCCGGGCGCTGATTTCGAATGGGTCATCGAGAATCCTTGTCAACGGTTGCAGCAGGCGTCGCCTGGCAGAACAAATAGTATACGACGATGCCAAGGATACCGAAAACAAATGCCGCCGTGAAGAGCATCTCCGGCCCGCGCCATTGCCACAGCCAGGCGCCGACGAGCGCGGATGTGCAGACTGCGAACGCGCGGAGGCCCCAATAAAGTCCGACGCCGCGGGCTCGAATCGCCTCCGGCATGTTGGTCGTGATCATGGCCTTGCGAGCCGGCTCACCGATCTCGCGCAGGCCATAGACGATGAAGGCGATCCACATCCAGCCGTCTTCAACCAGGATCAGCGTCAGCGGGAACAACGCAAAGAAGACGAACGTCAATCCGATGAAGGGCCGCAACCCAACGGCCTGGGTCATGCGTCCGATCGGTAGGTAGGTGGCCAGCGCCACGAGGTGCTGCAAGGTGATCAAGCTGAGAATCTCGTGGTTCTTCAGCCCCCGATTAGCCGCCAGATAGACAACGACAAGTTCGCGGACCAGCCAATCGCACCAGCGCGTCAGAATCTCCGCCAGCAGAAGACGCCGCAGGTTGGGGGGAAATTGGCGCAAGACGTCCCAGAGGTTGCCTGCCATCGTTGGCGTTTTCCTGTGCGGCATCCATCGCAATTGCACAATCAGCGAGGCAACTCCCAGGACAAGCGCTGTCCCGACGAGGATGGGCATGCCGATCAAGCGTGATTGATCCTCTCCATACGATTGTCCAAGGTAAAGCAACACGCCGGCCGCGCAGGCCGGCCCCAGGATCTTGGGCAAGCGTTTCTGGATTGACTGCACGGCGAATGCCATCCCCTGGCGTTCCTTTTCCAGCGTGGCGCCGACCGTGGTAAACGTGACGGGCATCGACAGTGATTCCCAGCCGAGAATCAGCACGCATGCCAGTACGGTCGCCCAGGGAAATGGCACGAGCAGAAACAGAACGTAGCCGGTGATCGTGAGTAGGCCAAAGACGATGAGCGAGCCGCGATCGCCGAGCCGGGCCGTGAGCTGACCGCCGCCGATGTAGCAGAAACCCTGGAACACGTTGAGCAAACAGGCGTAGGCGCCGATGGTCCAGAGGGCGAGGCTGCTGAGTTCGCCGCTGACCGCGACTTCCTCAGCGTAGGCCTTGGTCTGCGACTTCAAGAAGAGCGGCAGGAACGGATGCCAGAGCTGCTCGCCCAGGCCGAAGAGCAGCACCGTCAGCAAGACGATGCCGACGGTGCGGTTGATGGCGAGGAAGCGCGCCAGGCGGGCGGTTGAAGATTCGGCCATGCTGGTGTCCGATGATTGCGTTCATCCCTACGATTTGCTTATTGAACCATGTGCCATGTGTTTAGCCGTTCTTCCTCCCCACTGCCGGAGGGAGAGGGGAGAAAGCGAACTCATGAAAGCCCGCCAGGCCGTCATCAGCAAACCCTTCGCCGCCGAGGTGCGCGAGGTCGATCTGCCCGATCCTGCCGAGAATCAGATCCTTGTGGCCGCCGAAGTCAGTGCCATCAGCCCCGGCACCGAGCTCGCCGTCTACACCGGCACGCACCAGTGGCTGCAAGATCCCAACCTTCCGGACTGGAAGTTCCCCTTTCGCTCCGGCTACAGCGCCGCGGGCACCGTCGTCGCCGTGGGCAAGAACGTCGCCGGTTGGAAACCGGGCGACCGCGTCAGCTTCCCCGGCAATCATGCTTCGGCGGAATTGCTGACCATTGGCCATGAGCGTGGCCGACTCTGGAAGCTGCCGGACAACCTCGACTTCGAGAAAGCGGCCCTTGCCTGCATCCTCCGCTACGGCATGGGGGCCTCGATCCGCGCCGGCCTGACGCTGGGGCGATCCTTTGCCGTGCTCGGCCTCGGCATGATCGGCCAGGCGGTGCTGCGCTGTGCGATGGCGGCGGGCGCGAATCCCGTCATCGGTATCGATTCCGTCAGAATGCGGCGTGAAGCGGCGATGGCAGCCGGCGCCGATTTGACGCTTGATCCGAGCGACGCGAATTACAAAGCCAAGATGAACGACTTCCTCGGCATGAAGGGGACCGAAATCGTCGCCGACGCCACCGGCGTGCCCGACGCCATTCCTACTGCGATGTCGCTTGCCTGCGATGCGGGCCAGGTCGTCGTCGTCGGCAGCCCGCGAGGCAAGGCCAAGGACGTCAACTTCTACGACGATCTTCACCGGCGTTACATCGAAGTCACCGGCGCCCACGGCAACCAGCTGTTCGAACCGGCGCACACGCGTCTTGCAGGGGCGTGGGACATCAACAAGGCGCAAAAGTGGCTGCTGGCCCTGCTCGCCAATGGGCGGTTGAATCTGAATGGGTTGATCACGCATCACATCAAACCCGAGGAGTTAGGCAGCACGTATGAAGGGTTGCTGAAAAACAAGGAGCAGTATTTGTGTGCGGTGATGCGGTGGAACTGACAAGTTTACGTTTAGCGGCCGCCCTGCGTGCTCGGGCAACCGATGCCCTTGCGCGGGCGCTAAACGTGAACCGGACCTCACAGGACAGGCGTGTTGATCGCGATGTGCTTGTTCTCCGGCAAGCTGACAAACCACTCCAGCGTCCGCCGGATGCCCTCGCGAATATCGATCTGTGGCTTCCAACCGAGCTGCGTCCGGGCCTTTTCTGTCGAATACTGCGTCGAGCGTCCGATCAGGTAAACCGCACGCCGCGTGATGGTTGGCGGCTTCTTGCTGAAGATCAAGTGCTTCCAGCATTCTTGCAAGAACGCCCAACGAATCGCGAGTCCGTAGGGAGCGTGTTTGGTAATGCGCGGCAGCGACATCGCATCGGTCAGCGCGTTGAGCAGATCGACCTGTTTAACCTCGCCTTCGCTACACACATTGTAAACCTGACCGACGGCGTTGGGATGGTTGGCAGCCAGGATCGCGCCGCGCGCCACGTCGGCGGCGTACATGATGTTGAGATAATTTTCGCCGGACCCGATGATCGGCACGCGTTTGCTCAAAAGCGCCGGGATGACGCGCGGCATCGTCACGCGATCGCGCGGCCCATACAGCCAGCTTGGCCGCACCACCGTCGTCGCAGCGTATTCACGCGAGATCTGCTCCGACATCAGCTTCGCTCGTGGGTAGTAATCCCATAGCCAGAATCCCTGACCCAGCGGCGTCTCCTCGTTGATCCTTGCCCCGGCCGGCAATTTGGGATGGCCATACACCGAGATCGAGCTGACGTGCAGCAAACGCTGGACCTTGGCGAGCATGCAGGCGGCCAGAACATTGCGGGTGCCCGTGACGGCTTCCTCCTCGAACTCGTGCCAGGGGCCCCAGTCACTGACCTTGGCGGCGCAGTGATAGACTATCGCCGCATCTTTGATCGCACGCCCGACGGCCGCCGGATCACGCAGGTCGCCTTCAATGAACTCGACCCCTTGCGATTGCAGAAACGCCCGGTCGCTGCCAGGCCGAACGAGCACGCGGACCGTTTCGCCGGCGAGGCGCAATTGTTCGACGACATGGCTGCCGAGCTGCCCGGTGGCGCCGGTGACGAGATTGATTTTGTCGGTTGGCATGTATCGATTGGGGGGAATGTAGGAGCGAATCGGGTTTCTGGTACGTGTTAAGGTAGGGAGGCGGTATCGTAATTTCCAGCGGAGGCAGCATAATAACACCGTGGTGCAGGCGGCTCGCCTGCACATCTGGCTACGTGCAGGCGAGCCGCCTGCGCCACGGAACGATCAACGGCATGTGCGGCATCGCGGGCATCATCGATCTCGCCGGCTCACGGCAAATTCCCCCCGGCATCCTCACGCGCATGGCGGACGCCATCAGCCATCGCGGGCCCGATGAGGACGGCTACCTCGAAGAACCTGGCGTCGGCCTCGCCAATCGGCGGCTCAGCATCGTCGGGCTCTTCGACGGCAAGCAGCCGATCTACAACGAGGACCGCTCCGTCGTCACCGTCTTCAACGGCGAATTTTTCAACTATCCGGAAGTAAAAACCCAGCTCGAAGCCAGGGGGCACGTCTTTCGCACCCATTGCGACACCGAGTTGATCCCGCACCTGTGGGAAGACCATCAGGAGGGGATGTTCGAGCATCTCAAGGGGCAATTCGCCTTCGCTCTCTGGGACCGCAAACGCCATTGCATCATCCTGGCTCGCGATCGCTTCGGCATCTGCCCTCTCTTCTTTTCCCAGCAGGGCGATTGGCTCCTCTTCGGATCCGAGATCAAGGCGATGCTTGCGTCCGGCATGATCGCCGCAAAGGCCGACCTGCGCGGCATCGATCAGGCGTTCAATTTTTTCGCCATCCCCGGCCCCGCCACGTGCTTTGCCGGCGTCACCTGTTTGCAGTCTGGACAGTTTTTGCGGATCAACCTGCCGACGGGCGGGCAACCCGCGAGGATTGACAAGAAATACTACTGGCGCATCGATTTCCCCGATCAGGGCCACGAAGATTCCGAGACCGATCCGACGAAGCTCGTCGACGAGTTTGAGCGCGTCATGTTGGCCGCCGTCGAACGCCGGCTGCGCGCCGATGTGCCGGTCGTGTCGTATCTCTCTGGCGGTATCGATTCGAGCATCGTTGTGGCGATGGCGGCCAAGATCCGCGGGCAGACGATCCCGACCTTTACGATCCAGATCATGGATCTGAAGCTCGACGAGACTTCCCAAGCGGCGGTCGTCGCGCGGCACATCGGCTCGACGCCGGTCGTCGTGCAAGTCGGCGCCAACGAAGTGCTGGAAAGTTATCCGCAGCTAATTCGCGCTGCGGAAGCGCCGGTGATCGACACGTCCTGTACCGCGATGTTGCGGCTCGCAGGCTCGGTGCATCAGCACAATTACAAGGTCGCGCTCACCGGCGAAGGCTCCGATGAATGGCTGGCCGGCTATGCCTGGTTCAAGATTCATCGCCTGCTCGGCATGATGGACTGGGTGCCTGGAATCAAGCCGAGCTACTGGCTGCGGCGGTTCCTCCTGTGGGGCATGGGGGCTCCGGCGGGTTCCAGGGACACGCTGGATCGTGTCTATCGCGACGTGCAGAGCTACACATCCTATCAGGATATTTACGCGGTCATGGGCACTTCTCGGCTGCGTTTCTTCAGCCCGGAGACGCTGGACAAGCTCAAGGACTATTCGCCGTATCTTGAGCTCGATCCGAACTTCGACCGCATCGAACGCTGGCACCCGATCAACCGCGCGTTCTTCTGGGCCGGCCGCATTCATTTGCCCGGCCAACTCCTGTCGCTCAAGGGGGATCGCGTCGCCATGAACTCGTCGGTCGAGACTCGCTATCCGTTTCTCGACGAGGACGTCTTCAATTTCCTGGCCAGCATTCATCCGAGCTGGAAATTGCGCCGTTTCAAGGACAAGTACATTCTGCGGCTCTTGTGCGAGCGCTATTTGCCGAAGGAGGTTGCCTGGCGGCCCAAGGGCATGTTCCGGGCGCCGCTCGACAGTTTCTTCGATCACCAGATTCCCCAGTACGTCGAGCAACTGCTGAGCGATGAGTCGCTGAAGAAGACTGGGTACTTCAATATCGAAGCCGTCAAGTTCTGGCGAGAGATGGTGCGCAACAAACAGGTCCGGCGAGTGCAGAAATCGTCGGTAGAATTGGGCCTCGTCGCAGTCGTGACGACCCAGCTTTGGCATCAGCTTTACATCGACGGCAGCCTCGCGGAAATCCCGAGCCAGGCACATGGACCGAATCCGGTGATTCCAATTACGCGTTAGCCGGACGCGCAAGCGACGGAAGTTTGAAACATCCGTCGCTTGCGCGTCCGGCTAACATGCTCGACCCATCCTGCAACCTTACATAGAATGCACGAAGGGGTTTTTCACAAGGAACGTTCCATGCGATTCTTTAATTTGAGCCTGTTCGCTGCGATGCTGCTGTTTGGCCTGATGCTGAACACGGTCACGGCAGCGAACGAGAAAAAGAACATCAAGCCCACCCAGCACTGGGGCGGAATCGTCAATGAAATCGCGAAACGAACGGCGGCTCCGAAGGACGGTTTCCTGACCACGCAGGAATCGTCCAAGAAACTATGGACCGAGTGGGGCCTGAAAGGCGACGTCCCGAAGATCGATTTCAAGAAACAGATCGTGTTTGTACAACTCGCGTCCGGCCCCAACAACCTGGGGACGAGCTACACACTCGATGACAAGGGAAACCTCACGTCCCTGTCCAGGCAGACGTTGAAGGCAGGTTCCGGATTCGGTTACGGGATCGACGTCCTCGATCGCGCAGGCATCAAGACCTACAAGGGCAAACAACTCCCCTGATCACTCACTCGAAGGAGCCATCTCATGCGAAAGTTTGGTGTGCTATCCGTGGCGCTGACCTTGCTGGTCGGCTTGAATGCCGCCTCCGCCGGCGGTGAGGTGGTCGAGCTTGGCGCCCTGAAGGCCAAGACCCCGGCCGGCTGGAAACGGCAGGATCCGAGCAACAAGCTGCGCCTGTTCCAGTTCCAGGTTGCCAAGGTTGAAGGGGACAAGGAAGATGCCGAACTCGTAGTCTTTTTCTTCGGCAAAGGCGGCGGCGGCGGGACCGATGAGAACCTCAAACGCTGGAAAGGCCAGTTCATCGCGCCCGAGGGCAAGACCATCGATGAGGCCTCAAAGGTCGAGAAGTACAAACTGGGCACCGCGGCCGACATCGTTTGCCTCGATATCTCCGGCATCTACAAGTACAAGAATCCGCCCTTCAGCCCGACCGCCAAGGAAGAACGCAAGGAGAACTTCCGTCGCTTCGGCGTCATCTTCGACAGTGACGACGGCCCCTTCTTCATCACGCTGACGGGCCCCGCGAAAACGATGGTCAAGCACAAGGCTGGGTTCGACGGCTGGATCAAGTCGTTCAAGTAATCCTCGAATGTCGCCGCTTGCGGTTTAGCGTTCGCATGGCGCCACGCGAACGCTAAACCGCAGGCGGTTCACCATGAACGCATTTCCATTCGACTACACGCTGCTGCCTGACCTGATCGCGCAAGAGCCCTGCGAGCCACGCGACCATGCGCGTTTACTGGTCGCGCGTCGCTCGGATGGCTCGCTCCATCATCATCGCTTCCACGAATTGCCGCAGTTGCTGCAGCTGGGCGACTTGCTGGTCCTCAATGACACGCGCGTCCTCCCTGCTCGCTTGCTGGGCACACGCTCCCGCACCGGCGGCAAGTGGGAGGGACTGTTCCTGCGCGAGCTGCCCGATGCGACCTGGGAAATGCTGTGTCAGACGCGCGGCAGTTTGCAAGAGGGCGAAACCATTGACATTGAGCCAGGCCCGCTCCGCCTGGAATTGCTGGCCCGTCTACCCGGCGGCCGCTGGCAAGCGAAACCACTGGCGCCCGGTACGACGATCGAACTGCTGGATCGCTTCGGCCACATCCCGCTGCCGCCGTACATCCGCAAAGGAGCTGCAAACGAAGCGGATCGTGAACGTTATCAAGCGATCTACGCTCAGCAGGCAGGCGCCGTTGCCGCACCTACGGCGGGGTTACACTTTACCGAGCGCGTGTTCGCCGCCCTGAAGGAACGAGGTATCGGCTGGACGACGGTGACGCTACACGTCGGCCTGGCGACGTTTCAGACGATCCAGGTCGATGACTACACACAGCATCCGATGCACATGGAGTGGGGGCAGCTCACGCAGCAAGCCGCCGACGTGATCAATGCCTGCGAGGGTCGCGTCGTCGCCGTCGGTACGACCTCGATGCGCGTCCTGGAATCTGTCGCGAGGCAGGGACCACTGCAGGCATGGAGCGGCGAGACGAATTTGTACGTTCATCCGCCATATGATTTCAAGATCGCCGATGCGCTCGTGACCAACTTTCACTTGCCCAGAACGACGCTGTTGCTTTTAGTGGCCGCGTTCGCGGGAGTCGAACTCCTGCAAAAAGCGTATGGGGCCGCGCTGGCCGAGCGCTATCGCTTCTACAGCTACGGAGACGCGATGCTGATCGTGTAATGCCATGCTGAATCGAATTCGCGATGTCGTGGTGCTGAATCATCGGCTCGATCCGGTCGAGACGGAACTGGGTATTCACGTCCTGGTGGAAACACTTACGGCCGGGACCGAACTGAAGGGACGCTTGACGGGGCCGCGGTGTGTGTTCTCATCGACCATTGAAATCGCCTATCCGTTGCGCGAACTCGAACGGACCGATCACGTCGAGCTGCGAGTTGTCATCCCCGAGCCAAGCTGGTGGGAACCGGAGACGCCGTTTCTTTATGTCGGCGTGCTTGAACTCTGGCAGGACGGCGAATTCTGCCAGCGCGCAGTGATTAGCCACGGCATGCGCTGGCTGCAATTGACGTCAAAGGGTTTGCACCTCAACGGTACGCCATTCATCTTGCGCGGCAAAATCGTCGAGCCGACGCTTTCGGACTCCGCCGCGCGGATGCTGCGTGAGCAAGGCTACAATGCTTTGTTCACGACGGTTGCCGATCCGTGCCTTGAGTTGTGGAGCTTGGCGGATCGTGTCGGATTCTTGGTGGTGGGGACGGCTGACAAGTTGGCAACATTTCTGGATTGCCGCAACGACCTGACGGCCCATCCGAGCACCTTTGGCTGGACTTTCAATCGCGCGGAGATTGACCAGGCGCCGCTTCAGGAGGAAGGGCTCGCAATGTTCTACGGCATCAATACGTCTGCCAAAAGTCGGGTGGGGGATGCGGCATTCCTGGTTTGTGAGGAAACGGAGCTAGCCTGGCTCGACGACGCCGAGTTGCCGAAACTGGTGATAACGCGAAGTATGCCCGACCCGCTGCCGGTGAGGCCGGACGTGATTGGCTGGATCGAATCGCCTACAGCTTGATTTCCGCCAACGCATTCGCCAGCGTGTCAATGTCTTCCGCCGTATTGAACGGCCCCGGGCTGATGCGCACCGCTCCATCGGGAAAGGTGCCGATGGCGCGATGGATGTAGGGAGCGCAATGGAGGCCAGGCCGAATCGCGATCTCGAAAGCTTGATCGAGAATGCCGCCGATCTCCGCGGCAGGGAGCGACTCGCTGCGTAAGCTCAAGGTACCGACATGCCGGCTCATGTCGCGATGGCCGAAAACCTCGTAGCCACCGATTTCGTCCAGTCGTTTCCACAGACGCTCGACCAGCTCCACTTCGTGTTGATGAATCTTCATGAGACCTTGCTCGGTGACGTACTTTATGCCTGCGGCCAACCCGGCGACGCCGAGGACGTTGGGGGTGCCGCCTTCAAGAAAGTAGGGGTAATCGCGTGGCTGTGTTTCGCTGGAGGAATCGCCGCCGGTGCCGCCTTCGCGCCAGGCGCCGACGATCACGCCGGGGCCGACGTAAAGGGCGCCGGTTCCTGTCGGACCAAGCAGCGACTTGTGGCCCGGCAACGCCAGCAAGTCGATGCACATCGTCTGAATGTCGATTGGGAGCACACCCGCGGTCTGGGCGGCATCGACCAAGAACAAGATTTCCTTGCTACGCGCGAGTTCACCGATCTCGCGGATCGGCTGCACGGTTCCGAGAACATTCGAGCAATGCGTCTGGGCGATGAGCCGGGTCTTTGGCGTGATCGCTTTTTTGAGCGCGTCGGGATAGACGGTGCCGCCTTTGTCCGCGGCGATGCGTGTCAGTGTGATTTTGCCGGCCAGTTCCATCGCGCGTAACGGCCGGCTGACGCTGTTGTGCTCGAGGTCTGTTGTGATGACGTGATCGCCCTCTTTCAATACGCCCTTGAACGCCATGTTGAGCGCGTCGGTGCAATTGAGCGTGAAGATGAACCGCTCCGGCCCTTCGCCGTGGAAGAATTGGTTCAGGAGATGCCGGCAATCATCGAGCGCCCGCTCGGCAGCCAGCGCCATCTTGTGTCCGGCCCGGCCCGGATTCGCCAGGTCGTGGCGAGCGAAGGTATCCAGCGTTTGGTAGACCGCTTCGGGCTTGGGAAAGCTCGTGGCGGCGTTGTCGAGATAGATCATTCGTTTTCGTCCAAATCAATGCCCAATATACTTCGCATACAACACCCGCGCCTTGTCGAGGTCGCTAGTCCCCTTGATGATCGCCCGGCCATCGGGGAACACCGTGAACTCGTGCTCCTCCGCACTAAACTTCAAGAGGAAGCGATTGAAGCTGACGTCGCCACCCAGCAGCTTCAGGTGGCTCGCCATCTCCTCGAAATTCAGCTTCGACGCCACGCGATGCGCTACTTGCACGGCATTGCGGCCACACAGGCTTGTCGTCTGCGAGCCCTGGTCGCCTTCGAGCCATTCGAATTTCTTGCGCTGGCAGCACGGGCAATCGACTTTCCCCAGGAGCGGCGCGATCTTGATGCGGCGGCTGATGTTTTCCCACACGTCGATGTAGACCAATTCGCGGTTGATGATGTCGAGCTGGCCGGTCAGAATTTTCAAGCACTCCGCGACCTGGTAGCTGGCGATGATGCTGACGATCGGGGCCAACACGCCCGCGGTCTCACAGGTGCCGGCTTCGCCCGGCGCGGGCGCGGCTTCGAAGACGCAGCGCAGGCACGGCGTCTGCCCGGGAATGATCGTCATCGTCTGCCCGTGGCTGCCGATCGAGCCGCCGTAGATCCATGGCTTGCCGAACTTGACCGAGACGTCGTTGATGAGATAGCGAATCTCGAAGTTGTCGGTGCCGTCGAGGATGATGTCAGCGTCCTTCGACAGCTCCAGGATGTTGGTGCGGTCGATGTCGGTGACGACTGCTTCAACGGTGACGCTCGAATTGACCACGCGCAGCTTCCGCGCGGCTGCTTCCGCCTTCGGCAAATTGGCGGCGATGTCGGCTTCATCGAACAGGACTTGACGTTGCAAGTTGTGGTTCTCGATGAAATCGCGATCGACAATGCGCACGAAGCCGACGCCGGCTCGCACCAGCGCGTTGGCGATGACGGTGCCGAGCGCGCCGCAGCCGCACAAGGTGACGCGGCTTTCGAGCAGCTTGCGCTGGCCTTTTTCGAGGATGCCGCCGAATCGCATCTGGCGGCTGTATCGTTCGAGGGTGGGGTCGTTGCTCATTGTTTGTCCAATTCACTCACACTTCGGGGAGGCATTTCCTCCGCGCATGCCTTCGTCGCTAAGGCTAAACCTGGCTGATGCCGAACTCCTGCAAGAATCCCTTCAGGAACTGCAGCTCCTCGTTGGGCCAGCCTTCTTCTTTGCCGAAGGCGATCAGGCAATCCATGTCCTCGCGGATGCGTTTGAGGTCCGGGCCTTGCAGGCGTTGCAGATAGGTCGCGATATAGGTCAGTGACGCGTTCGCTGCATCTTCATTGACGATGGCGACATCGGAGCCATCGAAAAACACGATTGCGTGCAGCGTTGCCAAGAGGAGAGGATGAATGCCGAGTTCAACGGGGATCAGCGGGAAGAGCGCGGCGCCTTCGGGTAGATCTGGGCAAGTGTCTTCGGGTTGGTCCGACATATCAGCCTCCTGCCACGGCGGGGATGATCGCGAGCACGTCGCCGTCCTTGGTCGCGGACTGCAAGTTGTCGAGATAGCGGATGTCTTCGTCGTTCAAGTAGATGTTGACAAATCGGCGGACCTGGCCGTTCTCGAAGATTCGGCCAACGATGTTCGGGAACTTCACGCCAAGCGAGTCGAGCACTTCCTTGACGTTGGCGCCCGTTAGATCGACGTTTGCCTGGCCGTCGGCGTGTTGCCGCATCGCTTGCGGGATTTGGACTTTGATTGGCATGGGGTTCCTTGCTGTTGGCCGCGTGCGGCTTAGCGCTCGCATGACACCACGCGAGCGCTAAGCCGTAAACGGCGTGACGTTACACCAGGACCGGCTCGCGGGCGCCATCGAGCACCGCCGCGAAGTCGTCGATGTTCGGGCGAATAATGACGGGCTGCTCGACAATGTTGGCGATGGCGTCCTGCGTTTTCAGGCCGTTGCCGGTGATGCAGATGACGATCTCCTCGTCGCGTGGAATGCGGCCCTGTGCGAGGAGCTTCTGCGTAACCGCGAGAGTAACGCCGCCCGCGGTCTCGGCGAAGATGCCTTCGGTCTGCGCTAACAAGAGCATCGCGTCTGCGATTTCCTTGTCGTTCACGTCTTCGCCCCAGCCGCCGGTTTCGCGCATGACCTTGATGGCGAAGTAGCCGTCCGCAGGATCGCCGATGGCAAGCGACTTGGCAATCGTGTTCGGCTTGCGCACGGGGCGATGCGAATCCGAGCCCGCCTTGAGGCCCGCGGTGATTGGATTGCAGCCGGTGGCCTGGGCGCCGTAAATCTTGCACTTCGGTTCGCGATCGAGCAGGCCGACCTTGTGCATTTCGTGGAAAGCCTTGTGGATCTTGCCGATCAGGCTGCCGCCCGCCATGGGCGAGACGACGTGCTGCGGCGTGCGCCAGCCGAGCTGCTCGGCGATTTCATAGCCGAATGTCTTGGAGCCTTCCGCGTAGAAAGGTCTCAGATTGACGTTGACCAAGCCCCAGTTGTAGCGGTCGGCGACCTGGCTGCACAGGCGGTTGACGTCGTCGTAGGTGCCTTTGACCGCAATCAGCTTCGCGCCATAAACGGTGGTGCCGATAATCTTGGCAGTCTCCAAGTCGTGTGGCACGAAGATGTACGTTTGCAGTCCGGCCTGGGCGGCGTTGGCGGCAACGCTATTGGCGAGATTACCCGTGGACGCACAGCCGACCGTCGTGAATCCGAACTCGCACGCCTTGGATAACGCGACCGAGACGACGCGGTCCTTGAAGGACAGCGTCGGGAAGTTGACCGCGTCGTTCTTGATCCAAAGATTCTTGACGCCGATGGCCTCTGCGAGCCGATGCGCCTTGACCAGCGGGGTGCCGCCGACGAGCTGGCCGACGGTCGGTTCGCCGTCGATCGGCAACAGTTCGCGATAGCGCCACATGTTGAACGGGCGCAATTCGATCTTGCCGCGATTGACGGCTTCGCGAATCGCAGCATAATCGTAATCGACTTCGAGCGGGCCGAAATCGTCTTCGCAATAGTTGAGGGGCTGCTTCGGATACGCCTTGCCGCACAGGCGGCACTTCAGGCCGCGGACGAAATTGCTCATGACGATAGACTCCAATTTGCCGCTTGCGGCGTAGCAGTACTATTGCTACGCCGCAAGCGGCGCATTACGTTCAACCGGTAGGTATCTTGTAGGATTGAGAAAAAAAGACGTGCCTCGCACGATCTTATCTCTCCCGGTTACACCGGGGGGAGTTAGCACCAGCATCGCATAAATGCGACCGGTTGCTGTGGCTTCAACGGGCCCTTCCCTCAGCCACTCTCGATAAGATACCGAAAACCAAGTTGTCAGATGAGATTCTAGGCGACGGTCACAAAAAGAGCAACGGGACTTCGCCAATTTTCGGCAAAATCCTGGCACCGCGCGCTGCCGCGCGCGGTATCATTTCTGTCTCGGCGCATCCAACACGGGAAGTGCTTCCATGTTTCGTTCGATCTTGGCCTGCGTGGCATTTGTTTTGGTTATTCCGACTCTGCAGGGCCAGGGCGCCAAAGGTGTTTTTGGTCTCGATAAGCTCCACGAGTTTCATATCGAGCTGTCCGCCAAGGAATGGGAGCGGATGCAAAAAGTTAGCGGCGGGCCGACACTTTTTCCGCCCAAGAAACCCATTGCCAAGGAGGGTGAGGAGCCATTCGAGTGGCACAAGAGCCCTGGCTTCGGCCTGGAATTTCCGTGGGCCCATGCCGACCTGACAGCCGACAAGAAAACGTACAAGAACATCGGCATCCGCTACAAGGGCAACGGCAGTTACGCCGCGTCCGCCAGCGCGCTCAAACGCAATCTGAAAATCGAGATCGACCATTACGAAGTCGACCAGCGCTTCCACGGTCTGCGCACGATCACCCTGAACGCCGGCGGCGTTGATGCGTCGCGCTTGCGCGAAGCGCTCGCCTACAGCATCTTCCGAGCCGCGGGGATGCCGACGCCGCGCACGGCCTTTGCCAAGGTCACGCTCACCGTCCCAGGGAAATACGACACGGAGTACCTGGGCGTCTACACTTTCGTCGAGCACGTGGACAAGGCGTTTCTGCAACGCCACTTCCAGGATTCACGCGGGCTGCTCCTGAAACCCGAGCGCACCCGTGGCATCGATTATCTCGGCGACGATTGGACCAGATACAAGGCCCGCTACTTCCCCAAACGCGACGCCACGCCGCTGGAGGCCGAACGCCTCATCGCTTTTGCGAAACTCGTCAACAAGGCGAATGACGAAACATTCAACAAGGGGATCGGTTCGTACCTCGACATCGATAACTTCCTTAGATTCATCGCCGTCACGACGATGTTGCCCAATACCGACAGCTTCCTGACGACCGGGCACAACTTCTACATCTACCTCAGCCCGAAGACCAACAAGGTGGCATTCATGCCGTGGGATCTCGACATCGCCTTTGCGGGCTTTCCATTGATGGGATCCGTCGATCAGCAGGTGAACATGAATCTCCTGCATCCGGCCCAGGGGAAGCTCAAGATCGTCGATCGGCTGCTGGCCATTCCGGAGGTGAACGAGCAGTATCGGAAAATCCTGCGTGAGCTCGCCGGCGGCGCTTTCGAGAAGAAGAAACTGCTGGCTGACGTTGACGCGATGACGCAGCTACTGCGCGAGCCCTTGGCGCTGGAGTTGAAAGCCAAGGAAGTCCGAAAGGAGACGGTTGACAAGTTCGGCGCCTGGGTCAGCGGCTTCATCGAACCGCAGCCTCACGTGCGCAACTTCGTGGAACGACGCACCGCTTCCGTGGCAAAGCAGCTTGAGGCGATGAAGAAGAGCGACTTGAAATGAGCGTCCGCGTCAAGCGGTGACGGCGTGCGCGTGACTACGTTTGCGCACGCCGTCGGGAGAGCAGCATAATAATTACTTTTTCGGCGTCTCGACCTTCAGCGCCACATACCCCGGCGTGGCGTTGAAATTGCTGACAGCAACGCCATCGGCCGTCTTCCAGATGCGGACCTCGCCGTTGGCGGCGCCGCCGGCGACAAGGACGCCGTCATTGCTGATTGCGACGGCGTACACCCAATCGGTCAGGCCGGTCAGCGTTTTAAGCGGCGTGCCCGCGACCGGGTTCCAGAGGCGAACTGTCATGTCGGCGCTGCAGGATGCGACCATCGGGTTCTTCATGTCCGAATAACTCGCCAGGCGAAAGACCGCCTTACTGTGGCCCGGCAGGCTCTTCGTCGCCTTACCGATCGCCTTGGCCTTGTCGGTCGCTTGCCAGATGCGGATCGAGCCGTCCTCGCCGGCGGACAGGCCAAAGACTCCGTCCGGCGTCATGGCGACGTTGTTGACGATGTTCTGATGATCGGGGAACGTGAGCAGCGATTCCTTGGCGTCAAGGTCCCAGACTTTCGCGGTCTTATCTCGGCTCGCGGTGACCAGGGCCTTGCCGTCCGGCGTGAAGGCGACGCCGAGGATCCAGTCGGCGTGGTTTTCAACCGCGTGCTCCATCTTGCCGGTGGCCACATCGAAGACGCGCACCATGCGATCGGTCCCGCCGGCCGCGACCTTTTTGCCATCCTTGCTGACGCCGAGCGCAAGCACCGAGTCCTCGACCTGGAGTAGTTCCTTGAGCATGACGGCCTTGTCGCTGACGCCATCGACCGACGGAGCGCCGCCAAAATCCTTGGCCGTGCCGACGTCGATATTGTAGATGCGGACATCGCCTTCCTGGCCGGGGCGGCCGCCGGCGACGACTAGTTTGCCGTCGGGCAGAAACGCCATCGAATGAGCGCGTTCCGCGCGAGTGAAGACTCGGCGTGCGATCTTGCCGGTCTGTACGTCCCACACCGTCAGTTCATGGTTCCCGCCGACGACGAGCCGTTTGCCATCCGGCGTGAAGGCGAGCGCGTTGATCAAGGCGGGAAATTTATACGACACAAACGGCTGCGGCGGCACGAAACGCACGCGCAACTCACGCACAAGGTCGGCCTTGGGGTCCATGCCCGTGTCCAGTTTCGCTCCGTCGTCGATCCACTTGGCGATGATCGCGATCTGTTCCGGCTTCAGCGCGTCGCCCGCGTCCAGGGGCGGCATGCGTTCCTTGCCCTTGGACATCAGCAGGTCGATCAGCAGGCTCTCCTTGGATTTTCCCGCCGCGATGGGATCATCCTTGCTGCCCCCTTTGCGCAAGGTCTCGAAGGTCGTCATTTCCAGCTTGCCCTTTTTCTTTTTCGCATCATGGCAAGCGAAGCAGTTTTTTTGCAGGATGGGCGCCACATCGTTCATGAAGCTGACCGGTCCTTTGGCGCCCTGGGCGTATGCCGTTGTCGGCGCGACGAGAAGCAGCACGGCCAACGCGAGTGCCAGGGCTGTGCACAGGATGCAGTAACACGAGAAGCGATTGCGAACCATGGTGAAGACTCCTGCAAAAAACGTGAACCGAGGAGGCGGGTGATTCTTCCAAACAAGCGCTCTCGCGCAGGCGGGATGCTGAAGTGCATTATAAGCGGCGGCGCAGAGATTGCGAGAGAAAAAAGACACTTCTCACCAACAGCGAGCGCAAGCAAGTGGCAACCACGGATTTCACGGATGGGAAATAGCCGCGCGTGCTGGAATCCAGGCATGCACCCAGTAGCAAATCGCAATCACTCCCATCCGTGCCATCAGTGTGATCCGTGGTTTGTGTTCTTTGCGTGATGCGCTGGGGCGCCGTCACTTGGCAAACGCCATCACGCGGCCATCTATCAGTGTCACGACGATGTGGTTGCCGCCGCCGGCGATCGCGAGGCCCCACGCGGTCGGAGTCGCAGGCAGGCTTTCACGCCAAAGGACCTTGCCGGTGTCGATTTCGAGCGCGACGATGCCGGCCGAGATCTTCTCGAATTTCTTCTTGTCACGATTAAGGCCGGTCACGATGACAGCGTTCTTGGCGATGGCGACGGCGCCGATTTCCTGGAAGATCGGATTAGACCAGGTGTCATTTCCCTTGCCGCCGCCTTTGGTCATGCGCAGTTCAGAGACGCCGGACGGGTTGTTCTGCGGCATACCGAGGACGAGGACGCCGGCGGGCGTTTCCAGTTCCATGGTGCTGATGAATTGATCGTCTTCGGGGCGCCAGTAGAGCGGATAGCCGCTGCCGAGGACCTTGCCGTTGCGAATGTAGAGATCCTTGCCGCGGCTGACTTCGGAGCCGGTGAACTTGCCGTCGGCGAGGGCGTAGGATGCGATCGGCGGCGAGTTGCCGCTGGCGAAGTGGATGGCCTTGTTGTGCATCAGGAGCGGTCCCTGCACGCTGACGCCGCCCGTCGGCAATTCGTCGCCGTCCTTGTAGGCGGAGCTGTGGTTTTGCCATTTGATCTTGCCGGTGATTGCGTCGAGGGCGTAGACGTGGGTGCCGTCATGGTTGGAGATGCCGGCGGCTCCATAGACAACGCCATTGTCGACGAGAACGCCCGAGCCGACGGGCCAGGTCGAGGAAAGCGTGCCATAGACGGGGATGACGCGTCCGATCGGTGCGGTGCGAAATCGCCAGTAGGTTTTGCCTGACCAGGGGTCGAGGCTGTAGATGTAGCCGTCGCCGGAGCCGACGTAGAGTCGGGTATTCGATGCGGTGGGCGGATATCGCATCGGCCCGCCGGTGTAGGCAGACCAGGCGAGCTTGCCGTTATCGAGGCTGATGGCGCGGACGACGCCGTCCTGTCCGCCGACGATTGCTTTGCCGTTGGCGATGATTGGCGCGGTCGGCAACGTCGCGGCTTTCGGCGTGTAGGTCCACGCCAGCTTCACCTGATTCGGCACGTCGCTGTCGATGATCACGCGCCGTGCGTTGTCGTGCCGATAGGTTGGCCAATCAACGTCGCGCGTGAGTTGCGGCACCGGGAACTCGGGATACGTTTCAAGCCGACCCGCATCGGTCGCCTTCGCCGTGTAATCGAACTTCCCGCCCGGTCCGAGGCTGATGACGCCGAGCTGGGTCATGTCGCAACGGCACATCCACGGGCCCCAGAAGAGGTAGCCGTGCGCGGTGATGACGCCATCTTGACACGCGGGACGCATCGGCGAGATCACTCCCATGCGAGGCTCGGTGCTGGTGACATCGAACGCCGCGGTGCTGCCCCCCTTGCCGCCGCGTGTGAAGATGGTATCGAAGCAGCCGGTGGCTCGGGTGCAGCGGTCCCGCGCCGGGAAGGTCGCCAGCACTTCGCCCGTCAGGGGCTGAAGCTTGAAGCTACTGTTGCCCTGGTTGATGCTCCCCTGGCCCAGGGCGTAGAGCCCTTCGGGACGGATGATGAGATGGACGTTGCCCCCCTCGGTTGGGAATTTGCCTTTGACGCTGCAATCTTTCGACCAAAGTAGCTTGCCATTCTTCGTTGACGCGGCGACCAAAAGCGGGCGGTTGGGGCCCGCGAAGAAGAGCGCGTCGTCGCTGGCTTTTAAATAGGCCGTGCTGGCGAAACCGAGCAGCCAGTGTTGTGCGCTCTTCGTCGTGCTAATTGTCTTCAACAACTCTTCCGACGTGTTTTTCCAGATGACCTTGCCGTTCTTGGCGTCGAGACAGGCAAGGAAGAAAGCAACCCGCTCGGATTCTCCGGGCTTCTTCTTCGAAGGAATGTCGCCTTCGCTGTAGTAGTAGATTCGCCCGTTGCGCATCGCCATGCCGCGGCTGTCGATCGGCGTCGCCTCGCGGTGATGCCAAAGGATTTTCTTCGACTTGGGATCGAAGGCGAGCAGGTTTTTGCCGAAGCCGAACTTGTACTGATTGATCTTCCACCACGGCCAGCCGGCGCCGCGAATGCGATCCCCCTTGAGCGGTTCGTCGGGCAGCTCCTTTTCACCGACGAGGGCGTAGAGGACGCCGCCCTCAAGAGCCATCCATTTCCACACGGGGCCGTCCGATTCCTCGTTGGTAACGACGATCTCATCGCGAATCTTGCCGGTGATCGGATCGATCAGCTTGCACGACTTGTCGTCCCCCAAATACAGCGTGTCGGGCGTGGCGATCAACGTGTTGCGATGGATCATGAAGCCCGGCGATAGTTCGCGCTGCCAGAGGACGGTGCCGTTGAAGGCGTTCATGCACAGCAGCTTGTTGATGAGCGGCTCCTGCGGCTTGGCGGATGAGCGATCGCCGAACACCTTGAAGACGCGGCCGCCGGAAATGACCGACTGCATCGGCAGCGGGCAGTACCACGGCTCGACCATGTAATGCGTCATGAAGGGCCGTTTCATGACGGTGTCTTGCGATTGCGGATTGTTGTCCGGAGCGCGATAAGGATGCGACCATTCGTCGGTCCCTTTGGCGAACGGCTTCGTCAGCTTCTTGTTGCCGACGACGCCTTTGCCTTCGGGCCGCAAGACACGCAACACTTCGCTTTCGGGGATGTTGACATCGCTGGAAACGATGACCGCATCGGCGAGGTCGTCGGCCAGATAGAGGCTCTTAACGCCATCTTGAACGTAGACGCGATTGCCAAGCAGACCACCCTGGTCGAGTTCCTTGCGCAGATCGTCGGCTTTCGCCTTCGGCATCTGCACGAAAAAGGTCCAGTCACTGGATTTGGCCAGAGGCAGCGCGGCCAGGCCCGCGTCGCCCGCGAGGAGCACGATCCCCTTGCCGGTGCGAATCGTCCGGATAATCTCCTTGGCTTGCTCGTCGCCGGCCGAGAGGGCCGGGGAGATCAAGGCAAGCAAAACGAATGACAGGAATACAATTCGCGTGCGAGCATAACGCATGGGTTGCTCCTGATTGGGTGCAGTAGGGCGAAAGCATTGTTACACAAGCTGGGCGAGAATTGAATTGAATATTTGCAAAAAAACCGGCATGATGGGGATTGCTGTAGGGTGGGTCGAACGAAGTGAGACCCACCAGCGGTCTGCCCGGGCTCGGTGGGTCTCGCTACGCTCGACCCACCCTACCAACTCGGAGTACCAATGCTTCTGCGTTTTCACACCCTCCTCTGCATCGCGCTCATCACCCTCGTAACGAACTTGGCGAGCGATCAGGATGCCCCCAAGCCGCCGCGCATCGTTGGCCATCGCGGGCTGATGCGGCATGCGCCGGAGAACACGCTCAGCGGTTTCGCGGCCTGCATGAGCCTGCGGCTCGGGTTCGAACTGGATATCCGGCGCAGCAAGGACGGCGTGCTCGTCGTCCTGCACGATGGCGACGTCAATCGCACCACGTACGGCAACGGCAGCGTCACAGACTTTACGCTGCCGGAGTTGCAGAAACTCGACGCGGGCCGCAGGTTTGCACCCGAGTTCGCCGGCGAGCGCATTCCGACCCTGGAGGCGGTGTTTGCGCAGATGAAGTCGATGGACATCGACACCTTGGTTTGCCTGGACATCAAGGTCGAAGACGAAACGCTGGCCGGCGAGGTCGTTGCGCTGGCGAAAAAACATGGCGTCTTGCAGCGAGTGATGTTCATCGGGCTGACGATCGAGGACCCCAAGCTGCGCGCGAAGCTCAAAGCTGCTGATGCGAAGACTCCGGTCGCGGTGCTTGCGAATCAGCGTGAAAATCTGGCGAAAGCGCTCGAAGACAAGAGCGCCGACTGGATCTACGTGCGTTTCATCCCGACGGCCGACGAGGTGAGAACAATCCACGGCATGGGCAAACGCGTCTTTCTATCGGGTAAGCTCTCGGCGGGTCACGAGCCGGAGAACTGGCAGCGGGCCCGCGAAGTCGGCGTCGATGCCCTGTTGACCGATTATCCACTCGAATGCCAGCGGCTCTGGAGAGTCGGACGAGAGAAATAAACGGCGGTTAGGCTCGCCTCAACCATTGGAGTATCATCCTATGCGCATTCCATTTTGTATTTTGCTCGCGTGTCTTATTGCCCCGATTCTTGTCGGGCCTGTTCACGCTCAGCCGCGTGATCCCGAAATCTCATCGCTTGCCCAGGGGAACAGCGATTTCGGCCTGGCGCTTTACCGGCGCCTCGCTCAGAAGGACGGCAACATCTTCTTTTCACCGTACAGCATCTCGAACGCCTTCGGCATGACCTACGCCGGTGCGCGCGGCAATACCGCGGCGGAGATGAAAACCACGCTGCGATTCAACCTTGCCGACGATCGGCTGCATGCGGCTTTCGCCAAGCTCATCGGCCAGCTCAATGCCGAGGGCAAGAATCGCCCCTTCCAACTCACCGTTGCAAATCGCCTGTGAGGCCAAAAGGATTACGGCTTTCTGCCTGAATTCACCAAGATTGGCCAGGATCACTACGGCGCCGGGCTTGAGGAAGTCGATTACATCGGTGCCACCGAAGCGGCCCGCAAGCGAATCAACGGCTGGGTCGAAAAAGAGACCAGGGACAAGATCAAGAACCTGATCCCGGACGGCGTTCTCGACAACATGACGCGCCTGGTGCTGACCAACGCGATTTACTTCAAGGCGGCGTGGATGAGTCCTTTCGATCCCAAGCAGACGAAGCCCGGTGATTTCCACCTTGCCGATGGCAAGACCGTGAAAGCCTCCATGATGCACTCCAACGACCGCGGCAACTTTGCGGCCTTCGACTCGTTTTCCATGGTGCAGATCCCCTACGAAAACCACGAACAGTCGATGATCGTCTTGCTGCCCAAGAAGAAGGACGGGCTTGCCGACTTGGAAAAGAAGCTCACCACGGAGAACTTGACCCCCTGGATGAAAACACTGTCGGCGCACAGCCTCGATTTGAAGCTGCCCAAGTTCAAGGTAACCGCTGAATTCAAGCTGAACGACGTCCTCATGGAGATGGGCATGAAGGACGCGTTCGTATTCGGCAAGGCCGACTTCAGCGGCATGGCGACGCGCGAGAAGCTGTACATCTCGGCAGTGCTGCACAAGGCGTTCGTGGACGTCAATGAAGCCGGCACCGAGGCCGCCGCCTCAACGGCGGTCGTAGCTGGCGCGGCCTCGCTGCCCCCACCGGCGACGTTTCACGCTGATCATCCGTTTATCTTCTTGATCCGCGATCATAGTACGGGCACGATCTTGTTTGTGGGCCGGGTCGCGAATCCCGCGCCATGATGTCAGGCTCGGCTCGCCAGAAGGAGACTGCATGCTATCGATTCAAACGAGTGCGAAGAAGACTCGCCGCGAACTGCTCACCGTCGGCGGCGTCTCACTGTTGGGCCTGTCACTGCCGGATGTGCTGCGCTACCAGGCTCGCGCGCAATCGCCGCGGCAGCACCACGGCGCCGGTTTCGGGCGGGCGCAGTCGCTTATCTTCCTTTATCTGCAAGGCTCGCCGAGCCATATCGATACATGGGATCCCAAGCCCGATGCGCCGGCGGAGGTTCGCGGCGAGTTCGATCCAATCGCAACCACGGCGCCGGGCATGATGCTGAGCGAGGTGCTGCCGCGGCTGTCGCATCAGGCGCATCGCTTCACGCTGGTTCGCTCGCTGGGGGTCAAGCCGCGCGGATTGGCGAATCACGGCGCGGCGATTTACATGCTGATGACGGGATACGATCCGAGCAACTTCACGCCGACGGGGCTGTCAGTGCCGCCTTCGCGTGAAGACTTGCCGTCGGTAGGAGCGTTGGTGGCGCGTTTTCGACCCTCGCAGCGCGGGGCGATGAGCAACGTATCGCTGTGCGGTCCGGTGCGGGAGGGGAGCGTTACGGGGGTCGGCCAGTTCGCGGGCATTCTGGGCGGGGCATACAACCCGTTCCAGATGTACGACGATCCGACGCTGCCGCTGCCGCTCCAGAGTCTTTCGCTGCCGACTGACATCACGCTGGGCAGGCTGCAAGCACGCATCGATTTGCGCGGGCGGCTTGGCAATGGTATCGCGCTGGGCCAGGCCGACTTCGACGGTTATTACCAGCAAGCGTTCTCGCTGATCGAGTCCGCCAGCGCCGCCAGCGCATTCCGCATCGATTTGGAAACGCCGACGATGCGTGAAAGCTACGGCCTGACGAAGTGGGGCCAAAGCTGCTTACTGGCACGCCGCCTCATTGAGCGTGGCAGCCGATTCGTGCAGGTCAACTGGCCATCCGGTTCGGACACCGAGCCGGCCGCGGGGCCTGACGGTTCGTGGGACACGCACCGCAACAACTTCCCGATGCTGCGTGACTGGCGCTGCCCAGTGTTCGACCGGGCACTCTCGGCATTGCTCGAAGACTTGGCGTCGCGCGGCCTGCTTGAGTCAACGCTCGTGGTCGCGGTCGGCGAGTTCGGCCGTAGCCCGCGGATCGGCGCGCCGACGACGAACAACGTCGGCCCCGGCGGTCGCGATCATTGGCCAGCCTGTTACACGTGTCTCTTGGCCGGCGGTGGCATCCCCGGCGGTCGCGTTTACGGCGCATCCGATCGCCACGGCGCTTACCCTGAGCGCCAACCAGTTCATCCCTACGATCTGCTATGCACGCTCTATCACGCCCTCGGTATCGATCAGGCGACCGAGTATCGCGACCACCTGCAACGGCCGCGGCGCTTGGTGGAACATGGCGGCGTGGTGAATGGGTTGTGGTAAGGTCAGGTGAATTGTTTCACCCGATCTGGCACAAAACAGCCTCAATCGGAAGCAACCTTCTCCCCCGCCTCAAACGGTAATGTTCCTTGCTCCAAGCCGAGATTCCTTTCCCTCCGGCGGTGCCTTGCCTCCACGAGCTTGTGCCGGCGCTCGG